>NZ_JBJQMC010000007.1:0-261603 GCF_046486085.1 Escherichia sp. WS568 | reverse complement strand
TTTAACTTGTTCTTCAAGTTCCCGGATATGTTTAGACTGTCTGTAGATGCTGGTTCTGACAAAGGGAGATAAACCATTTTCGCCATCCTCCAGAATGGCTGGCAGCTCACGGGTTAAATGGTTTTGTCCGGCCGCAATCGTAATACCAAACTCAGCAAGTGTGGCTCTTAAACTATTGGCACAGGCAATCCGCTCACGGATAAGTATTCCCCGTTCAGTGTGTAACGCTAAAACGGCCTGCTGCTCTTCGGTTTTTATCTGAACAAAACGCATATTCGGACGTGTTACCGCTTCGCAGATTGCTTCAGCATCTGTTGCATCCGTCTTGTTCGTTTTCACATAAGGCTTCACATACTGCGGAGGTATGAGTTTTACCTCATGACCATAGCGGGTGAATAATCGCGCAAAATAATGACTGGATGAGCAGGCTTCCATGCCAATCAGACAAGGTTCCAGTTGAATCACAAACTGAACAAACTTAGCCCGGGTGAGCTTTTTACGCAAAATAGTATGGCCTTCATGATCGACACCATGAAGCTGAAAAACGTTCTTTGCCAGGTCGATACCAAGAGTTGATACTTTCATGTGGACGCTCCTAATTTTTCAGGACGTATTGCAACGATCCAGTCTGGTACTTTGATACCGTAAAATCTGGAGCGTCCATCTCATTATCCCTGTAAAACGCGCCCTCAGCCCACATCCATGTGGGCTGCCCCGGCCTTCAGGGAACGCCTCGGCGATTTTGACGCCACCAAACAACCGTGCGGCCTATTGATAAAGAGCTAACACATTGTCAAAAAACATCACTATGTTTCTTAGAGTTTCTCGATATCAATTGCCTGAATAGCCCTTGCAATATCAGGGGAATTATTCAACATCCGAACATGCTGAAATAATTCTGTTGCTTCATCGTATTCTTTACGCAAATAACTCAACCACTGTTTAATCCGCGCTACGTGATATAACCCGGTATCGCCCTGCTTTTCCAGACGGGTATATTTTTGCAGCAAAGCAACTACCTCCGGCCACGGCATTCGCGGTTCGTTATATTTTACCACCCGGCTCAGGTTGGGAATATTGAGCGCCCCGCGACCAATCATCACTGCGTCGCATCCGCTGATCGTCATGCATTGTTGCGCACTCTGCCAGTTCCAGATTTCACCGTTGGCAATCACCGGAATATTCAGCCGCTGGCGAATCTCGCCAATCGCCTGCCAGTCAATATGCTCCGCGCGGTAACCCTGCTCTTTCGTCCGCCCATGCACCACCAGCTCTGTAGCACCAGCCTGTTGAACCGCATCGGCGATTTCAAATTTCTTCTCACCGCTGTCCCAGCCCAGACGCACTTTTACGCTGACGGGCAAATGCGCCGGTACAGCTTCGCGCATCGCTTTTGCACCCTGATAGATGAGTTCAGGATCTTTGAGTAACGTCGCCCCACCGCCGCTACCGTTAACCGTTTTCGACGGGCAGCCGCAATTGAGATCCACGCCCCAGGAACCTAACTCGACCGCACGGGCGGCATTCTCTGCCAGCCATTGTGGGAACTGACCTAACAACTGCACGCGCACCAGCGTACCGGATGGTGTCCGGCTGGCGTTTTGTAGCTCAGGGCAAATGCGATGAAAGACTTTTACCGGCAGCAGTTGATCCACCACGCGGACAAACTCGGTGATGCACAGATCGTAGTCGTTAACTTCGGTCAGCAATTCACGCACCAGAGAGTCGAGTACACCCTCCATCGGTGCCAGTAACACACGCATATCATCACCCGCAAAAAAATGAGGCGCTATGTTAGCGCCTATAGTCAACGGATTAAAGGTCTGCAAAGAGGGATTGCTGCAAACTGCAATCCCTCTCTATGCTTGATGTATGCCTGAGTTCGCTGCGCATTGCGTAATGCCCGGGAGCGAAAAAATAAGCGCTGATTTCTTAATGTGATCGGTAGCACGTTTTACGAATTAATTGTATGATGAATCCATCTCATCTGGGGTGTTGATTATGAGTAAGACACTGAACATTATCTGGCAATATTTACGTGCTTTTGTCCTGATTTATGCCTGCCTGTATGCAGGCATTTTCATTGCTTCCCTGCTACCGGTAACCATTCCGGGCAGCATCATCGGGATGCTGATCCTGTTTGTCCTGCTGGCCTTGCAAATTCTTCCGGCAAAATGGGTCAATCCGGGGTGCTACGTACTGATTCGCTATATGGCGCTATTGTTTGTGCCGATTGGCGTAGGCGTCATGCAATATTTTGATTTGCTCCGCGCACAGTTTGGCCCGGTAGTGGTTTCCTGTGCAGTCAGTACGCTGGTGGTTTTTCTGGTGGTGAGCTGGAGTTCGCAACTGGTGCACGGTGAACGTAAAGTCGTAGGTCAGAAAGGATCAGAAGAATGATGGCGAATATCTGGTGGTCATTACCGCTGACATTGATTGTCTTTTTTGCCGCCCGCAAACTG
The DNA here is from genome assembly GCF_046486085.1 of Escherichia sp. WS568. Taxonomy (NCBI): domain Bacteria; kingdom Pseudomonadati; phylum Pseudomonadota; class Gammaproteobacteria; order Enterobacterales; family Enterobacteriaceae; genus Escherichia; species Escherichia sp. WS568. The sequence goes on along the minus strand of NZ_JBJQMC010000007.1, from coordinate 259,141 downwards.
GCGGCACGGTATAAGTTTCCCTTGCTTAACCCGTTGCTGGTAGCAATGGTGGTGATCATTCCTTTTTTAATGCTGACCGGCATCTCTTACGACAGCTACTTTAAAGGTAGCGAAGTGCTAAACGATCTGCTGCAACCGGCGGTCGTTGCGCTGGCCTATCCTTTATATGAGCAGCTACACCAGATCCGCGCGCGCTGGAAATCGATCATCACCATCTGTTTTATCGGCAGCGTGGTTGCGATGGTGACGGGGACTTCCGTGGCATTGTTGATGGGCGCTTCACCGGAAATCGCCGCGTCAATCCTGCCGAAATCAGTCACCACGCCTATTGCAATGGCGGTTGGCGGCAGTATTGGCGGTATTCCGGCAATCAGCGCAGTTTGCGTGATTTTCGTCGGTATTCTGGGCGCAGTGTTTGGTCATACGTTACTTAATGCGATGCGTATTCGCACCAAAGCAGCGCGCGGTCTGGCGATGGGGACAGCCTCGCACGCCCTCGGTACGGCACGCTGTGCTGAGCTGGATTATCAGGAAGGTGCATTTAGTTCGCTGGCGCTGGTGTTATGCGGGATTATTACTTCGCTGATCGCACCGTTCCTTTTCCCGATTATTCTGGCAGTAATGGGCTAAAATTTGCGATGCGTCGCGCATTTTTGATGTAAGTTTCACGCGTTGCATAATTAATGAGATTCAGATCACATATAAAGCCATAACGGGTTCGTAAACTGTTATCCCATTACATGATTATGAGGCAACGCCATGCATCCACGTTTTCAAACCGCTTTTGCCCAACTTGCGGATAACTTGCAATCTGCACTGGAACCTATTCTGGCAGACAAGTACTTCCCCGCTTTGTTGACCGGGGAGCAAGTCTCATCGCTGAAGAGCGCAACGGGCCTGGACGAAGACGCGCTGGCATTCGCACTACTTCCGCTGGCGGCGGCCTGTGCGCGTACGCCATTGTCGAATTTTAATGTTGGCGCAATTGCGCGCGGTGTGAGCGGAACCTGGTATTTCGGTGCCAATATGGAATTTATTGGTGCGACAATGCAGCAAACCGTTCATGCCGAACAAAGCGCGATCAGCCACGCCTGGCTGAGTGGTGAAAAAGCGCTTGCAGCCATCACCGTTAACTACACGCCTTGTGGTCACTGCCGTCAGTTTATGAATGAACTGAACAGCGGTCTGGATCTGCGTATTCATCTTCCGGGACGCGAGGCACACGCGCTGCGTGACTATCTACCGGATGCCTTTGGGCCGAAAGATCTGGAGATTAAAACACTGCTGATGGACGAGCAGGATCACGGCTATGCGCTGACTGGTGATGCGCTTTCTCAGGCAGCGATTGCGGCGGCAAACCGTTCGCACATGCCTTACAGTAAGTCGCCAAGCGGTGTCGCGCTGGAATGTAAAGACGGTCGTATTTTCAGCGGCAGTTACGCTGAAAACGCCGCATTCAACCCGACTCTGCCACCGTTGCAGGGAGCGTTAATTCTATTGAATCTCAAGGGTTATGATTACCCGGATATCCAGCGCGCGGTTCTGGCAGAAAAAGCCGATGCGCCGTTGATTCAGTGGGATGCCACCTCCGCAACGCTGAAAGCTCTCGGCTGTCACAGTATCGACCGCGTACTTCTCGCTTAAGCCTGGTGCCGGATGCGGCGTGAACGCCTTGTCCGGCTTGCCAGCCCTCTCCTGGTGTCGAAAATCCCGGCAAACAGTTTGCCGTTTCTTGCGCAAAACCAGCGGGTAAAGTAGCCTGATGGAAATTTTCCCTAGATCGAGTCTCCTGCATGTTAAAGCGCGTGTTCCTCAGCCTGTTAGTCCTGATCGGCTTGCTGCTGTTGACTGTGCTCGGCCTCGATCGCTGGATGAGCTGGAAAACCGCGCCTTATATCTACGACGAATTGCAGGATCTCCCCTACCGCCAGGTCGGCGTGGTGCTCGGCACAGCAAAATATTATCGTACTGGCGTAATTAATCAGTATTATCGCTACCGCATTCAAGGAGCGATTAATGCCTATAACAGCGGTAAGGTAAATTATCTATTACTGAGCGGCGATAACGCATTGCAAAGTTATAATGAGCCGATGACCATGCGCAAAGATTTAATCGCAGCTGGTGTCGACCCATCAGATATTGTTCTCGATTACGCAGGCTTTCGTACGCTGGATTCCATCGTGCGTACACGCAAAGTTTTCGATACTAATGATTTCATTATTATCACCCAACGTTTCCACTGTGAGCGGGCATTATTTATTGCGCTGCATATGGGGATTCAGGCTCAGTGTTATGCCGTACCGTCACCGAAAGATATGCTGTCAGTACGTATTCGCGAATTTGCCGCCCGTTTCGGTGCGCTGGCTGACCTTTATATTTTTAAACGTGAACCGCGTTTTTTAGGGCCGCTGGTCCCTATTCCGGCTATGCACCAGGTGCCGGAAGATGCGCAGGGGTATCCCGCCGTCACACCCGAACAGTTACTTGAATTACAAAAGAAACAAGGAAAGTAGTTATGGATGTACAGCAGTTTTTTGTCGTTGCCGTTTTTTTCCTTATCCCGATATTTTGTTTCCGCGAAGCATGGAAAGGCTGGCGCGCAGGCGCGATTGATAAACGGGTTAAAAATGCACCGGAACCGGTGTATGTCTGGCGAGCAAAAAATCCCGGACTCTTCTTCGCTTATATGGTGGCATATATCGGCTTCGGAATTTTATCTATCGGCATGATTGTTTATCTTATTTTCTATCGTTAATATTTTCTCTTTTCTGTTAATTATTGAGAATAATTATTACTTCACTCAATAAGCTGCGGATATAACATTCTGAACCGCAGCTATTTGTGAATCCTTTCACAGTTTAAATTTCCCCACGCGCATAGCCTTAATATCAGCACGCAATATTTATTTAGCGTTCGCCTTAATTACTCATAGCATTAAGGAAGATCACATGCCGCAACAAAATTATCTGGATGAACTCACTCCGGCTTTTACGCCTTTACTGGCGATTAAAGAAGCCTCTCGCTGTTTATTATGCCATGACGCCCCCTGTAGTCAGGCTTGTCCGGCGCAAACTGACCCAGGGAAATTTATCCGCTCAATTTATTTTCGTAATTTTAAAGGTGCTGCCGAGACAATTCGTGAAAATAATGCCCTCGGTGCCGTTTGTGCCAGAGTGTGCCCGACGGAGAAATTATGCCAAAGCGGTTGTACACGTGCTGGTGTTGATACTCCCATTGATATCGGTCGCTTACAGCGTTTTGTTACTGATTTTGAACAACAAACCGGGATGGAAATTTATCAGCCCGGTACTAAAACGCTCGGCAAAGTCGCCATTATTGGCGCGGGTCCTGCCGGATTGCAGGCCAGTGTGACGCTGACAAACCAGGGTTATGACGTCACGATCTATGAGAAAGAAGCACAACCCGGTGGCTGGTTGCGTAACGGCATTCCGCAATTCCGGTTACCGCAATCGGTGCTGGATGCAGAAATCGCCCGTATAGAAAAAATGGGCGTGACCATTAAATGCAATAACGAAATCGGTAACACACTCACCCTGGAGCAGCTGAAAGCGGAAAACCGCGCGGTACTGGTCACCGTGGGGTTATCGAGCGGTTCGGGGCTACCACTGTTTGAGCATAGCGACGTTGAGATTGCCGTCGACTTCCTGCAACGTGCACGACAGGCGCAAGGCGATATCAGCATTCCACAAAGCGCATTAATTATCGGCGGCGGTGATGTCGCGATGGACGTAGCCAGCACGCTGAAAGTTCTCGGCTGTCAGGCAGTAACTTGCGTAGCGCGTGAAGAGTTAGATGAGTTTCCGGCAAGCGAAAAAGAGTTTGCCAGCGCCCGGGAGCTGGGCGTTTCGATCATTGATGGATTCACGCCAGTAGCCGTGGAAGGCAATAAAGTCACGTTTAAGCATGTACGGTTACCGGGCGAACTGACGATGGCGGCAGATAAAATTATTCTCGCCGTCGGTCAGCATGCCAGACTGGATGCCTTTGCGGAGTTAGAGCCGCAGCGTAACACCATCAATACACAAAATTACCAGACCCGCGATCCGCAAGTCTTTGCTGCTGGCGATATTGTTGAGGGGGACAAAACCGTGGTCTATGCCGTGAAAACCGGGAAAGAAGCCGCCGAGGCGATTCATCACTATTTAGAGGGAGCTTGCTCATGTTAACGAAAGATCTTTCGATTACTTTTTGCGGCGTGAAGTTTCCCAACCCGTTCTGCCTCTCTTCTTCGCCGGTAGGCAACTGCTATGAGATGTGTGCCAAAGCCTACGACACTGGCTGGGGCGGCGTGGTGTTTAAAACGATCGGCTTTTTTATCGCCAACGAAGTCTCGCCGCGTTTTGATCATCTGGTGAAAGAAGATACCGGTTTTATCGGCTTCAAAAATATGGAGCAGATTGCTGAACATCCGTTGGAAGAGAATCTGGCCGCCCTGCGTCGGCTGAAAGAAGATTACCCGGACAAAGTATTGATCGCTTCAATCATGGGCGAAAATGAGCAGCAATGGGAAGAGCTGGCGCGTCTGGTGCAAGAAGCTGGCGCGGATATGATCGAGTGTAACTTCTCCTGTCCGCAAATGACTTCTCATGCGATGGGTAGCGATGTCGGGCAAAGCCCGGAGCTGGTAGAAAAATATTGTCGGGCAGTAAAACGTGGTTCCACGCTGCCAATGCTGGCGAAGATGACGCCGAATATCGGTGATATGTGCGAAGTGGCGCTGGCGGCGAAGCGCGGCGGCGCAGATGGCATTGCGGCGATTAACACCGTTAAATCCATCACCAATATCGATCTTAATCAGAAAATCGGTATGCCGATCGTTAACGGTAAATCGAGTATTTCCGGATATTCCGGTAAAGCGGTAAAACCGATCGCCCTGCGCTTCATTCAGCAAATGCGTACCCATCCAGAGCTGCGCGATTTCCCGATCAGCGGTATCGGCGGTATTGAAACCTGGGAAGATGCGGCGGAGTTTTTATTGCTCGGTGCAGCGACGTTGCAGGTGACCACCGGCATTATGCAGTACGGGTATCGGATAGTGGAAGATATGGCGAGCGGGTTGTCGCATTATCTCACCGATCAGGGATTTGATTCGTTGCAGGAGATGGTAGGTCTGGCGAATAACAATATTGTCCCGGCGGAAGATTTAGACCGCAGTTATATTGTCTATCCCCATATCAATCTCGATAAATGTGTTGGCTGTGGACGCTGTTATATTTCCTGTTACGACGGCGGTCACCAGGCGATGGAATGGAGCGAGAAAACCCGTACACCGCATTGTAATACCGAGAAATGCGTGGGTTGTCTGCTTTGTGGTCACGTCTGCCCGGTGGGTTGTATTGATCTCGGAGAAGTGAAGTTTAAGAAAGGCGAGAAAGAACACCCGGTAACGTTGTAGAACCCGCGTCACATCCGGCATTTGGCACCGAATGCCGGATGCAGCGCATCCGGCAATACCCACATTCACATCATTTCTTACGCGCGTATTTCAGTGAATCCAGCGCTACGGCGAAGATAATAATCGCCCCTTTGATGATGTACTGCCAGTATGGGTTTACGCCGATATACGTCAGGCCATAGTTGATGACGGTAAAAATAATTACCCCGGTCACCACGCCAATCACCGTCCCCACACCGCCGCTGAACGATACGCCGCCTACCACGCACGCCGCGATAGCATCCAGCTCATACATAAAGCCGAGGTTATTGGTGGCTGAGCCGATACGTCCGGCTTCTAACATCCCGCCGAAGGCATAGAACACACCAGACAACGCGTAGATCATCAGCAGGTTCAGGCCGACGTTGACACCAGATACTTTCGCCGCTTCCGGGTTACCGCCAATGGCAAAAATGTTCTTACCGAAGCGGGTTTTGTTCCACAACACCCAGACAAACACCACCGCAATCAACGCATAGAAGGTGATGTAAGAGAGACGGAAACTCCCCAGCGCGACAAAGCCCTGAGCAAAGGTAGAGAAGCCACTGTCAAAACCAGAAATTGGCGACGCCCCGACAAAGTCGTAATAGAGCGAGTTGATGCCATAGACGATGATCATCGTGCCGAGCGTGGTAATGAATGGCGTCACGTTGAGATAAGCGATAATCAGGCCGTTAATCAAACCGATCACCGCACCAATGGCACAGACAATCAGAATAACCAGCGCAATCGGCATCGTCGCCATTTCCGGGAACACTTTGTTGGCGTTATCCATGGACTGCAACAACGTCGCCGCTACTACTGCCGCCAGCCCCACCTGGCGACCTGCAGAAAGGTCGGTCCCCTGGGTGACAATTAACCCTGCCACACCGAGCGCGATAATAATACGCACCGATGACTGGGTGAGAATATTACTTAAGTTCAACAGACTTAAAAATGTTGGGTCCTGGAAAATAATAATTGCCAGCAAAACTAAAAGAACGACGTAAATACCGCCTTCTTTCAGGTAAGTAAGAAAACTTTTCTTATTTAACGCACTCATGGGAAGCCCCTAATCTTAAAGGTGCAAAGACGCAAGACGCAGAATTTCGTTTTGCGTTGTTGTTTTTGTATCGACAATTCCGGAAACGAGACCATTGCTCATGACCAGAATACGGTCTGTTATCCCTAACAACTCAGGCATTTCAGAGGAGATAATAATAATCCCCTTGCCTTTCTTCGCCAGTTCGGCAATTAACTGATAAATCTCAAACTTAGCCCCAACGTCAATACCGCGCGTCGGTTCATCGAGCATTAATATTTCTGGTTGCGTTAACAGCCAGCGACCAATAATCACTTTTTGCTGATTACCACCGGAGAGCGAACCTATTTGCGTCCGATGACCTGGCGTTTTTACCCGCATCGAATCAATGACCCACTGGGTATCGCTTTTCATCCGCGAATTATCCAGCAAGCCAACTTTGTTTTTGTAATTGCGAATATTGGAAATTAACGAGTTAAAGCCAATATCCAGATAGGCATAAATTCCCGTTGAGCGGCGCTCTTCAGTTACCAGTGCAAATCCGTGGTTTATGGCTTCGTTGGCATTATGGTTATTGATCTTTTTGCCGTGCAACGTAATGGTGCCAGCCGATTTCTCGCGAATACCAAATAACGTCTCAACAATATCGGTACGTTTCGCTCCCACCAGACCGGCTATACCGAGAATCTCCCCTTTATGCAGATCAAACGAGACATCACGGATCGACGGCTGGCGCAGCGACGTCAGGTTACGCACTTCCAGAATCACTTCGCCCGGCTTGTTTTCTTTGTCAGGGAAACGCTGGTTAAGAGAACGCCCAACCATCATGGCGATGATCTTGTCCATCGTCAGCCCTGCCAGCGGTTCGGTGGCGATCCACTGACCGTCGCGCAATACGGTAACTTCATCACATAACTGGAAGATTTCTTCCATTTTATGTGAGATATAAACAATACCGCAGCCGCGCTCTTTTAATTTACGAATAATAGTGAACAGATGATTGACCTCTTTTTCGGTTAACGAAGAAGTCGGTTCATCCATAATCACAATTTTCGCGTTATAGGAAAACGCTTTGGCGATTTCGATCATCTGCATTTGCGAAACGGATAATGTGCCGACGCGCGCACGCGGATCGATATCAATATCCAGTTCATCAAAAATCGCTTTGGTTTCGCGGTACATTTTGTCCTGATCGACAAACATGCCTTTGGTGGGATATCGCCCCAGCCACATGTTATCCATCACCGAACGTTGTAATACCAGGTTTAACTCCTGGTGTACCATCGAAATACCATTTTCCAGCGCTTCTTTTGCAGAATGGAAATCGATCTCTTTACCCTGGAATAAAATGGTGCCGGAGTCTTTTTGATAAATACCAAACAGGCATTTTAATAATGTTGATTTTCCTGCGCCGTTTTCCCCCATTAATGCATGGATAGAATGTGGCCGGACTTTTAAATTAACGTTATCAAGTGCCTTAACACCAGGAAAAGACTTGTTGATACCGCTCATTTCCAACAAGTATTCCCCGGAAGACGGAGTCGTTGAGCTGACCATATAATTTTACCTTGTTGGCCCTACAATAAGGGCGCAGTAAACGACTGCGCCCAATCAGTCTTATTTCTTGCTGAATTCAGCCAGGTTGTCTTTATCTACGCCAACATAAGGTACGCGGACCACTTTGTTGTCGATTTTCCAGTTGGTGCCATCAGCCGCACCTTTGCCATCGGCCAGGTTTTTCGCCAAATCAAAGGTCGCTTTCGCCTGGTTGTTAGCATCGTTCAGTACGGTGCCCGCCAGTGCACCGGATTTCACCAGCGCCAGCGCTTCTGGCAGCGCATCGACGCCAAACACCGGAATGCTGGACTTGTTGTGTGCTTTCAGTGCTTCTACCGCGCCCATTGCCATCGCATCGTTGTTGGCGATAACCACTTCGATTTTGTTGGCGTTCGGGCCAGATAGCCAGGCGTCCATCTTATCTTTCGCCTGAGCGGTATCCCACATAGCGGTATCTAACTGTAACTGTTCAGTTTTGATGCCTTTGTCGTTCAATTCTTTAATCACGTAAGTGGTACGTGCTTCTGCATCCGGATGGCCCGGCTCACCTTTCAGCAGTACGAACTGAATCTGACCGTCTTTGTTCAGATCCCAACCCTGATTCGCCGCCCAGTGTTTAGCAATCAAATCGCCCTGAATAATGCCGGACTCTTTGGAGTCAGTGCCAACGTAGTAGGCTTTGTCGTAGCTATCCAGCGCCTTACGAGACGGTTCTTTGTTGAAGAAAACCACCGGCACGTTTTGCCCACGCGCTTTCTCAATCACCGTACCCGCAGCTGCCGGGTCAACCAGGTTGATTGCCAGTGCCTTCACCCCTTTCGCCAGCAATACGTCGATCTGATCGTTCTGCTTGGACTGGTCATTCTGAGAATCATTCATCAGCAGCTGAACATCTGGCGCGGCTTTCGCATCTTGCTCAATAGCCTTGCGCACCACAGACATAAAGTTATCGTCGTACTTATAGATTGTTACACCAATGCGAGTATCAGCAGCGTGTGCAGCGGCACCGAATAACATGCTGGCCATCACAGCAGACAGGGTTAACACCTTCTTATTCATGGTATCTCCGGTTTTTCTTATGCAGGGTAGTGCTTGAGATAAATGCTCGGCGGGGCAGTAGAGTTAATGAAGTGTTACTGAACGCCGAAGCTCACTTTTTAAAATTCGTTCTTCCATGCCCGGTAACGCTCCAGAAAACGGCTTTAATTGTTGTTATGACGCTATTACCTCGGTGAAAGTGATTATTCACTGTTACATACGGGTTACAACGTTAAAACGGTGCAATCATAGCTATCACATTGTTAAGATACTGTGAAATCACTCACAGATTGAAAGCGGTTACATCGCCTGATTTGTTGAGTTAGTGATCGCCGCCGCATTCTGGCGCGTTGCGACAGAATGACGACGCACTAACGTTGGCATAAAACAGTGGCTGGCACGAGGATCAATATTGCCTGCTGCCCCCTGCAAGGCCAGTTCGGTGGCTAATTTAGCCATTGAAGCAATGGGATAACGCACGGTCGTTAATTGCGGGTCGGTGTAACGGGCGATGGGAATATCATCGAAACCGATGATTGAGAGATGTAACGGAATCGCAATGCCATTATCTTTTAATGCTGTCAGTGCGCCAGCAGCCATATTGTCGTTATAAGCAAATACAGCGGTAAGTTGTAGATTGCGCCCCAGCAGTTCAACCATCGCCGCCTCACCGCCCGGCATGTCCGGCGTGCCAGTGCCAATCCAGCTTTCCGGCGGAATAATATCCTGCTCTTTCAACGCACTCATCCAGCCTGCTTTACGCATGGCGTCATCTTCAATGCCGTGGCTGGAAGAAAGATAACCAATACGTTGATGACCGTTATTCAGCAACATGCGCGTCGCCATTCGGGCACCGCTGAGATTATCCAGGCAAACGCAACGATGGGCGTACCCCGGCACAACGCGGTTGATTAACACCATACCGGGAATGTTATCCATAAATTGTGCCAGTTCATCATCACTCAATGCTTTTGAGTGAACAATCAACGCATTACAACGCTGGCGAATTAACACCTCAATGGCGTGACGCTCTTTTTCCGCTTCATGATAGCTATTGCCGATTAGCACGTATTTCTGATGCTGCTGGGCGACCAAATCCACCGCTTTTACCAGCGCGCCGAAAAACGCATCAGAAACGTCCATCACCACCACGCCAATGGTGTCGCTAACCTGAGTTGCCAGCGCCTGGGCATTGGCATTTGGTCGATAATCCAGCTCACTCACGGCTTTCATTACTGCTTCACGCGTGTCGGCACTGACCAGCGTGCTGTTATTGAGCACTCGGGAAACCGTTGCCACAGAGACGCCAGCCTGACGCGCTACATCACGAATGGTGATCATATTCACTACCTGTTATGAGATTGCAGTAAATGACTGCTTGCTGGCGGCTATTTTGTCAGCACTGAATACAGGACTTCGTGAATCGAGTCACAGCAATGGAAACGGTTACAGCCGTTTTGTTAACGAATGTGATCCAGATCGTTATCTTGATGTTTTAGATCTTGCCGGCCCAGCTGCACGCAAAGTTAACTGACGCCAGAGCCATTCCACCGGCCCCTGGCGGAAGTAACGCAGCCAGATAACAGAGAAGAGAATATTCGCCAGCCATACCGGAATAACAAACGCCAGCAATTCCAGACGGTCAAACAGCATAAACAAACCGAGGTGGTAAAAAAGCGTGGTACAAATCAGCGTTTGCAATAGATAGTTGGTCAGTGCCATCCGTCCGACACAGGCGATTGCCAGCACCAGCTTAAAGCGGCTTAATTGCGGCCAGAAGCCATAAAACAGCGACGCATAGCCAATCGCCTGAAACGGCGCACTCAGTTCCCGCGGCATTTGAAGTAAGAATGCACACCAGCGATACGCCCAGTCCAGCTGCCATTGCAGGGCGATGGCAGGAAGGTTAATGGTCACCCCAATCGCCACCAGCACAAAACCAGTACGACGATAGTGACGTAAGCTGAACTGCCCTTTCAGCCAGCCGCTGCGCATCAATGCGGCACCAATGAGCATCATCCCTGCCAGTTGCCAGCCATACTGTGCGCCCAGTGCCAGTAAACTGTTGCCAACACCATCGGCACGATTACTGATCGCTTCAACGCCGCCGTGAAGCTTCCAGTATTTTTCATACAAAATAGCCGATGCATCCGGCGTCCAGGCGCGGCTGGTCTGGCTGTCGGAAATCAGCCCCAATAACAGCAAAACGCCAAGCCCCACCAGATAAAGCATGACGCCTGTATTAAACAGGCTTTTTACCGATGGCGCATCGCGCACCAGCCGCCAGCAGATTAAGCCCACCAGCCCGTAAGCCAGCAGAATATCGCCGTCCCAGAACAATAAACCGTGAATAAAGCCCAGCAAGACTAACAGCGTTAACCGCGACTGGATCCAGCGTCTGCCACGGGGCAGCAACATTTGCAGGCCCGCACCAAACAGCAGAGCAAAAAGCGTGAGGAATTTCACCTGGCCGATGAGATCGAGAAATGCCCAGGTCCATGCATCCTGCGACGTAATAGCGCCGTACCAGGCGGGATTGAGATAAGCCGCCTTTGGTAGCCCAAAGGCGCTGATGTTTAATAGCAGGATCCCCAGAATGGCGACGCCGCGAACAAAATCGAGCGTGACGTTGCGCTCCATGGTTCCTGCCTTTTAATCAGTTGTGATGACGCACAGCGCGCAGAAACTCGTGGCGCGTATTCTGACTGGATTTGAACAATCCACCAAGAGAGGTCGTTGTTGTGGCACTGGTTGCGTCGCGGATGCCACGCGCTTTCACGCAGTAATGCACCGCGTCGATAGAGACAGCCACGTTATTGGTGCCCAGCAGCGTTTGTAGCGCAATGAGAATTTGCTGGGTCAGACGTTCCTGCACCTGCGGACGCTGGGCAAAGAACTGCACGATGCGGTTAATTTTTGACAGACCGATCACCGAATCTTTCGGGATATAAGCCACCGTCGCTTTGCCATCAATGGTAACAAAATGGTGTTCACAGGTACTGGTCAGAGTGATATCGCGCACCGTAACCATCTCATCGACCTTCATTTTGTTTTCAATAAGGGTAATTTTCGGGAAATTGGCGTAATCCAGACCGGAGAAAATTTCATCGACATACATTTTGGCAATACGATGCGGCGTTTCCATCAAACTGTCATCAGCCAGGTCGAGATTCAGCAACTGCATGATTTCCGTCATATGACCGGCGATAAGGCTTTTGCGCGTTTCGTTATCCATTTCATGCACGGGCGGGCGCAGCGGTGTTTCCAGTCCTCGCGCAACCAGCGCTTCATGAACCAGGGCCGCTTCTTTACTGAGTGATGGCATTTATTTTTCTCCTGCAGGTGTGACGCCTCTGCCCTGCGTGGGGCAAAGTTATTAAGCTGATTAGCAGCCTGATTATTGTGCGTGAGGCGGCACACATAATCCAGTATTCACCGCGATAATTGTTGTAATTGCCGCTGCCTTACAAAGGTGTAATGTTAAAACACGGTTATGTAAATACGGAAGTGAAAGTTACTCACGACACAATGAATTAACGGTATGATGGAGGAATTGCAAACAACACAACAAGGAGCCACGCATGGAATTGCTCGAAGAGCACCTCTGTTTTGAAGGCTGGCAACAACGCTGGCGACACGACTCCAGTACCTTAAACTGCCCGATGACGTTCAGTATCTTTCTCCCACCACCTCGTGATCACACCCCGCCACCAGTGCTGTACTGGCTTTCCGGATTAACCTGCAATGACGAGAACTTCACCACCAAGGCGGGTGCCCAGCGCGTGGCGGCGGAACTGGGGATTGTACTGGTGATGCCAGACACCAGCCCGCGCGGCGAACAGGTTGCCAACGACGATGGCTACGATTTAGGCCAGGGCGCAGGCTTTTATCTTAATGCCACGCAACCGCCTTGGGCGACGCATTACCGGATGTATGATTATCTGCGCGATGAATTACCGGCGCTGGTTCAGTCGCAATTTAATGTCAGCGACCGCTGCGCCATTAGCGGTCATTCCATGGGTGGTCACGGTGCGCTGATTATGGCGCTGAAAAACCCGGGCAAATACACCAGCGTTTCCGCCTTTGCGCCGATTGTGAATCCGTGCAGCATCCCGTGGGGAATCAAAGCGTTTAGCCGCTATTTAGGTGAGGACAAAAATGCATGGCTGGAATGGGACAGTTGCGCGCTGATGTATGCCAGTAACGCGCAGGATGCGATCCCGACGCTTATCGATCAGGGTGATAATGATCAGTTTCTTGCCGATCAGTTGCAACCCGCAGTGCTGGCAGAAGCCGCGCGCCAGAAAGCGTGGCCGATGACGCTGCGTATTCAGCCGGGGTATGATCACAGTTACTACTTCATCGCCTCTTTTATAGAGGATCACCTGCGCTTCCATGCGCAGTATTTACTGAAGTGAAAGTCCGCCCGGTTCGCCGGGCATCTTCTCATCAGAAGCGATAATCCACTGCCATAAAGTAACGACGTCCGTCTTCGTTATAGCTGTAGTCGTCACGACTGAGATCCTTGTCGCCAAGGTTCAGCACGCCTGCGCGCAGTTTGACGTCTTTAGTCACCTGCCAGGCCGCACCGGTATTCCAGATGGTATAACCGCCCGGTGTTTTAGCCGTCGCGCTGTCGGCGCGTTTCTGCCCGGTATAGTGACCAGAAACATAGAATGACCAGTCTTCCAGCGCCAGCGGTTTCCAGTCCAGCGTACCGTTAGCAGTATGGAACGGCAGATCGGATAGCGGTTTGTTTTCGCCGTTGCTGACATCACGACCATCGTTGTAGGTGTAGTTGATCGACAGTTTCCATTCATCGTTGAACGGAATTTTCAGTTCGGTTTCCACGCCCTGAATACGAGCTTTGTTAACGTTGTAGTAGCTAAATACCGGTATGCGCCGTCCGTTAGCGCCCGTCTCAAAACCGACAAAGTTTTGGTAGCCCGGTGCAGCGTTGACGTCAGACGTACGGCTAATGCTGATACGATCTTTCACATCGTTACGGAAAACGGTAACGCTGGATTCAACCCCTTCCAGCCAGCCTTCTTCGCCCATGTAGTAAAGCCCCAGTTCCCAACTTTCGCTGGTTTCTGGTTTCAGATCCGGGCTACCCACAATCTTACATGCGCCACGGCAGGAATTGCTCGTCCAGTCAGGGCTAAGTTGCAACAGAGAAGGCGCTTTAAATGCCGTCGCCCAGCCCCCTTTCACCGTTACGGTGTCGGTGGCGTTATAAACCAGGTAGGCACGCGGACTCCAGTGTTCACCGTAGGTTTCATGATCGTCCATACGTACGCCGGTCGTCAGCGCCAGCGGCTCGAAGATCCGCCATTCATCTTCCACAAACAGCGCGTACTGGCTGGCAGACGTTTTGGAGCTGGTTCCCCCGGTCAGGTTCACCGCATCGCTAAGTTTGTCGTGACGCCATTCACCGCCAACCGTGAGAAACTGATTAATCGCCGTCAGCGGCAACGTGTATTTGCCGTCGACCGTATTGCTTTCGGAAGTTATCGGGCTGCTGTAGCCAGGGTTTTTGTTCTCGACTTTCTCACCGTAGTATTTCAGTTCGCTGGTGCCGTAATCCCAACGCCCATTATGGCTGACGGAGTAGTTCTGGCGTTCCAGGCGGTTTTTGTCCAGCGAGTCGGAATCACGATCCTGACGGTCGAAACCGTATCCGGCAGTAAAATCGTGATTTTGATTCGGTGTCCAGGCAAATTCGACATTGCCGTCGCGGCTGGAGAATCCTTCAATACGCGGCGTTTCTCCGGTATCGGTGGTCGTTGAGTTTTGCGGGTCATCCTTTTCACGTTTTGCCAGGCTGCCGTAAGCTTTCATTCCCAGCACGCCGTCAATTAATGGTCCGCTGGTAAAGAACTGACCGTTATAGGTATCACCGCGATCGCGATGTTCCTGAACGGTGGTATCGACGGTAACGGTGCCCGACCATTTCTGACCGATTTTTTTGGTGATGATATTCACTACACCGCCGAGCGCATCGGAACCGTACAGCGACGACATCGGGCCACGGACCACTTCAATACGTTCGATGGAATCGACCGGGATCCAGTTCAGATCGAAATCATTGTGGCGGAAGACGGCATTGCGGGAGTTAACGCGTTTACCGTCGACAAGAATCAGGGTGTAGCTGCTGTCCAGACCACGAATACTTACGCCCTTACGGTTATCCCCTTCGTTCGTCAGTTGTACGCCAGGCACTTCTTTGAGGACATCCTTCAGATTCTGTACCGGTTTTCGCTGCAGGTCTTCCTGGGTAATGACGCTGATACTGGCGGGTGCATCTTTAAGGTTTTGCTCAACGGAAGATGCAGTGACAACCATCGTTTCGCCATCATCATCGACCGCTAACACAGGCCATGCACAAGAAATAGCGGACAAACACAGCCCGACCCGTACGAAAGGGTTCAACCTAAACATTCCATATCTCCATGAGGTAACTACGAAAATAAAATGGGTATCGCTCACATCTTCTTTACGTCCCCTTGCGTACGGCAGCATCGCGGTGGACTTATTTGTATGCAGGTGATCATCCCAGAAAGCCGGAACAGCCTCTGATTTGTCAGCCTTTTTTGATTGCGGCGTAACGATAATGCAAACGATAACAATTATCAATCCAAATGTTAAATTTTATATCCGCATGATTTGTCAGGGAAATGGAATTGAAAAAGCCCTCTCGGTTGAGAGGGCTTAGCAAGGAAGGGAGGAAACTTATTTCTTATCGTTCTGCGGGAACTTCATTTCGCTGTAGCGTACGAAGTGAGTTCCTTTAATCAGCTTGTATCCGAACCAAATAATCAGGAACAGCGGGATACCAATATACGTTGCCGCTACGCCGCCCCAGTCAATGGTATCTTTCAGGAACGCTTCGTAGTTCTGGCCCAAAGTGATAATCAGACACAGAATGAATGCGAAGATCGGCCCCAGTGGGAAGAAACCTGAACGGTACGGCAGATCGTTAATGTCGTGTCCCTGCAATACGTACCCGCGACGGAAACGATAGTGGCTAATGGCAATCCCCAGCCAGGCGATAAAACCGGTCATCCCGGAGGTGTTCAGCAGCCACAGGTATACCGTCTGGTTGCCAAACATGGAGGTCAGGAAGCACAGACCTGCAATCACCGTCGTCGCATACAGCGCATTACGCGGCACGCCACCACGCGACAGTTTAGCGAAAATGCGCGGCGCTTTACCGTCACACGCCAGGGTGTACAGCATACGAGTAGACGCATACATACCGGAGTTACCCGCTGACAGCACCGCCGTCAGAATAACTGCGTTCATCACCGCCGCCGCAGAGAGCAGACCCGCGTGCTGGAACACCAGGGTGAACGGACTGACGCTGATGTCTTTAACATCGTTACGCAGCAGGCTCGGATCGGTATACGGAATAATCAGGCTGATAATCAGGATCGCGAACACATAGAACAACAGGATTCGCCAGAATACCTGACGTACCGCGCGTGGAATGTTTTTCGCCGGATCTTCGGACTCGCCTGCAGCAATACCGATCAGCTCGGTTCCCTGGAAAGAGAAGCCGACAATCATAGCTACGCCGATCATCGCCGCAAAACCACCAGCAAACGGCGCTTCGCCGATTGTCCAGTTGCTCCAGCCCGCAGGCTGCGCGCCTTTGAAGATACCGATAATCATCAGCACGCCAACGATGATAAAGACAATAACTGTCGTGACTTTGATCAGTGAGAACCAGTATTCCGCTTCACCAAAGCCACGAACTGAGATGTAGTTCAGCAGGAAGATAACGCCGAGGAACAGCGCACTCCAGATCCAGCCCGGTGTATCCGGGAACCACCAGCTCATGACCAGCTGAGCTGCAACCAGGTCAACGGCGATAGTCACCGCCCAGTTGTACCAGTAGTTCCAGCCCAGCGCGAAGCCAAAGCCTTCTTCAACATAGTTCTGACCGTAAGTGGCAAACGAACCGGAAACCGGCATATATGCAGCCAGTTCACCGAGACTGGTCATCAGGAAGTAAACCATCAGGCCAATCAGCATATACGAGAGCAATGCCCCGCCCGGACCTGCCTGAGAAATCGTTGCGCCAGAGGCAACAAAAAGACCTGTACCGATGGAACCGCCAATGGCAATCATCGTCAGGTGACGCGCCTTTAATTCACGGCGTAAGCCCGGCGCTTCTGTAGTTTTAGTTTCGGAACCCATACAAAAATGCTATCCATCTTAAAAATGAGGCGCGATTGTAGCAGACGATTGGCAATCCTTCCGGCAGAAATACACGGTTATAAGACACCTTCATGATCGCCCAGGGATTATAAGTAAAGCAGCCAATCTCTTTTCTGGCGAATGCATGCTGAGGGCGCTGCGTCACGAAATCGACACAGCACCAGCATGTTCTTGTACAGCACCTTAACGCGGTACATTCGCGGGATCGCAATAGTCCAGGAAGCGCCGTAGCGCGTTGGAAAGGTGTTTTTGCCGATGATGTATACGCCACAACGTACGCATCAGGCGCGGAAGAGGGACCGCAACTTCACTTAATGTGCCTGCCTGCAATTGATCTTCAATCACCCGTCGCGACAGGCAACTAATACCCAACCCATGACGCACCGCATGTTTGATTGCCTCGGAGTTACCTAATTCCATCGCCATCTCAAACTTCGGTAAATGTGACAGCAACAGATAATCGACAATCTCCCGCGTGCCGGAACCGCGTTCACGCAGGATCCACGGCGCAGCGGCCAGCTGTTCTAAGGTGACCGGACCACGAGCCAACGGCGAAGTCGGCGCGGCGAAAACCACCAGCTCGTCTTCCAGCCACGGTTCAGAAATGATTTCAGTGCTGTGGCACGGTCCTTCAATAAAGCCAATATCAACGCGGAAATCCAGCACCGCTTGCATCACGTCCTGGCTATTCCCAACGCTAAGTTCAATCGGCAACTGCGGATAATCATGGCGATAACGGGCGATAACTGCAGGCAGAATGTAGTTACCGATGGTACTACTGGCATAGATACGAATCGCGCCGTTGTCTTCGCGAAACAGTTGTTCGATTTCAACCGCCTGTTCAAGCAGTGCCAACGCGCGCGGATAGAGCAGCCGCCCGTGTTCATTAACAACCAGTCTTTTCCCCACGCGATCAAACAGTTGCACGCCAAGCTGCCCTTCCAGGTCGGTCAAGGCTGCGCTCACTGCTGATTGCGACAACGCCAGCATCACCGACGCCTGGGTGGTTGATCCACTTTTCAATACTTCTGCAAAAACTTCCAACTGCCGGAGGGTGATGTGCATAGTCGCTTACCACTTATAAAGATTAATTATAAATATATAATCAATTTTATTTTTAAACCAGTTAGTCGTAACCTTATGCCCGGTTAAAGGAGAGGGTTATGACGAATATCACCTTACAGAAACAACATCGTACACTGTGGCATTTTATTCCGGGGTTAGCCCTGAGTGCAGTTATCACCGGGGTCGCCCTGTGGGGTGGTTCCATTCCCGCGGTTGCGGGTGCCGGGTTTAGTGCCCTCACCCTCGCAATTTTGTTGGGGATGGTTTTAGGCAACACCATCTATCCGCACATCTGGAAAAGCTGTGACGGTGGCGTGCTGTTTGCCAAGCAATATTTATTACGTCTGGGTATCATTCTTTATGGCTTCCGTCTGACGTTCTCGCAAATTGCCGATGTCGGTATCAGTGGGATCATCATTGACGTGTTGACGCTGTCCAGTACCTTCCTGCTGGCTTGCTTCCTGGGGCAGAAAGTGTTTGGTCTGGATAAGCACACGAGCTGGTTGATCGGTGCCGGTAGCAGTATCTGTGGTGCTGCCGCGGTACTGGCGACTGAGCCGGTAGTGAAAGCAGAAGCCAGTAAAGTAACCGTGGCTGTTGCAACCGTTGTTATCTTCGGGACCGTCGCGATTTTCCTCTACCCGGCGATATATCCGCTGATGTCTCAATGGTTTAGTCCGGAAACTTTCGGTATCTACATTGGTTCTACTGTGCACGAAGTGGCGCAGGTGGTGGCGGCAGGTCATGCCATCAGCCCGGATGCAGAAAACGCAGCAGTTATTTCCAAAATGCTGCGCGTGATGATGCTGGCTCCGTTCCTCATCCTGCTGGCGGCGCGTGTTAAACAGCTGTCTGGGGCGAACAGCGGCGAGAAAAGCAAAATCACTATTCCGTGGTTTGCCATCTTGTTCATCGTAGTTGCCATCTTTAACTCGTTCCACCTGTTACCGCAGAGCGTAGTGAATATGCTGGTAACGCTGGATACCTTCCTGCTGGCAATGGCGATGGCGGCGCTGGGTCTGACCACTCACGTCAGCGCGCTGAAAAAAGCCGGGGCGAAACCTCTGCTGATGGCTCTGGTACTGTTTGCCTGGCTGATTGTTGGTGGTGGTGCGATTAACTATGTGATTCAAAGCGTCATCGCATAAACCACTACATCTTGCTCCTGTTAACCCGCTATCATTACCGTTTTCCTCCAGCGGGTTTAACAGGAGTCCTCGCATGAAATACATTGGAGCGCACGTTAGTGCTGCTGGCGGTCTGGCAAATGCCGCAATTCGCGCCGCCGAAATCGACGCAACCGCGTTTGCCTTGTTCACCAAAAACCAACGTCAGTGGCGTGCCGCACCGCTCACGACGCAAACCATCGATGAATTCAAAGCCGCCTGTGAAAAATATCACTACACATCGGCGCAAATTCTTCCCCACGACAGTTATCTGATTAACCTCGGACATCCGGTCACTGAAGCTCTGGAAAAATCGCGCGATGCCTTTATAGATGAAATGCAGCGTTGCGAACAGCTGGGGCTTTCTTTGCTCAACTTCCACCCTGGCAGCCATCTGATGCAGATTTCAGAAGAGGATTGCCTTGCGCGTATTGCCGAATCCATCAACATTGCGCTGGATAAAACTCATGGTGTGACAGCGGTGATTGAAAACACCGCCGGTCAGGGCAGTAACTTAGGGTTTAAATTCGAACATCTCGCGGCGATTATCGACGGCGTGGAAGATAAATCCCGCGTCGGCGTCTGCATTGATACCTGCCATGCTTTCGCTGCCGGGTATGATTTGCGTACTTCTGCCGAATGCGAGAAAACGTTCGCGGATTTTGCCCGTATTGTCGGCTTTAAGTATCTGCGCGGGATGCACCTTAACGATGCGAAAAGCACCTTTGGCAGCCGCGTTGACCGCCATCATAGCCTCGGTGAAGGCAATATCGGTCATGATGCGTTCCGCTGGATCATGCAGGACGACCGTTTCGACGGCATTCCGCTGATCCTTGAAACCATCAACCCGGATATCTGGGCAGAAGAGATCGCCTGGCTGAAAGCGCAACAAACTGAAAAAGCGGTAGCCTGAAGATGAATAACCGGGAGAAGGAGATCCTTGCAATATTAAGGCGTAACCCGCTGATTCAGCAGAACGAAATTGCGGATATGCTGCAAATCAGCCGTTCGCGTGTTGCAGCGCATATTATGGATTTAATGCGCAAAGGACGGATTAAAGGCAAAGGTTACATTCTCACCGAGCAGGAATACTGCGTAGTGGTGGGGACAATCAATATGGATATTCGCGGGATGGCGGATATCCGTTACCCGCAAGCGGCTTCTCATCCCGGTACCATTCATTGCTCGGCAGGCGGCGTTGGACGCAATATCGCCCACAATCTGGCGCTGTTAGGCCGCGACGTTCATTTGCTTTCAGTGATTGGCGATGACTTTTATGGCGAAATGCTCCTGGAAGAAACGCGCCGCGCCGGCGTGAATGTCTCCGGCTGCGTTCGTTTACATGGTCAAAGCACATCGACGTATCTGGCAATTGCCAATCGAGACGATCAAACCGTGCTGGCGATTAACGATACCCATCTGCTGGATCAGTTGACACCGCAACTACTGAACGGGTCGCGCGATTTACTTCGTCATGCGGGCGTGGTACTGGCAGATTGTAACCTGACAGCCGAGGCGCTGGAATGGGTCTTTACCCTCGCTGATGAAATCCCGGTGTTTGTCGATACCGTTTCAGAATTCAAAGCGGGCAAAATCAAACACTGGCTGGCGCATATTCACACTCTGAAACCCACTTTGTCGGAGCTGGAAATTTTATGGGGCCAGCCGATAACCCGCGATGCTGATCGTAATGCCGCAGTGAATGCGTTGCATCAGCAAGGCGTTCAGCAACTGTTTGTTTATTTGCCCGATGAGTCTGTTTATTGCAGCCAAAAGGATGGCGAACAATTTTTGCTGACTGCGCCAGCGCATACGACGGTAGACAGTTTTGGTGCTGACGATGGTTTTATGGCGGGCCTGGTGTATAGCTTTCTGGAAGGAAGCAGTTTCCGTGACAGCGCCCGTTTTGCGATGGCCTGCGCGGCAATTTCACGCGCCAGCGGCAGCTTAAACAACCCTACCCTGTCTGCCGATAACGCGCTTTCATTAGTGCCGATGGTGTAACAATCTTGCCGGATTCGACGCTTGACCGCGTCTTATCCGGCTCATAACTCGCGCACTACGCTAAGCCAATAAAGAATCCTGCAATGGTGGCACTCATCAGGTTAGAAAGTGTCGCCGCCGCCAGCGCGCGTAAACCAAGCTGGGCGATTTCCGGCGCGCGGTGTGGCGCAACCGCAGAAAATGCCCCAACCACTACCCCGATAGAACCAAAGTTAGCGAAACCGCACAACGCGAAGGAAATAATCGCCACGGTTTTAGCATCGAGCGTGCCAGCTGTTTGCAGATAAGGTGAGAAATTGAGGTAAGCGACAAATTCATTGATCGCCAACTTCTGCCCAATCAAACTCCCGGCAAGATTTGCATCACTCCAGTCAACCCCCATCACCCACGCCAGCGGGGCCAGCAGATAACCTAAAATGGACTCCAGCGAGGCTTGCTCAAAACCAAACCAGCCGCCAACGCCGCCGATAATACCGTTAATTAACGCAATGATGGCAACAAATGCCATCACCACTGTTGCCACACCCGCAGCGATTTTCAGCCCGGTCATTGCCCCTGTCGCAGCGGCCTCAATAATACTTTTTGGCGGTGTTTCGGTGAAAGAGAGGTTATTAAAAGAAACCTGCGAAGATTCCGTAGCCGGGCTTAACAGGCGGGCAAACAAGATCCCGCCTGGGATCGCCATTAACGATGCCGCCAGCAAATATTCCACAGGTACGCCCAGTGCGGCGTAACCAATCATTGTCGAACCAGCAATCGAGGCCATGCCACTACAAATCGCTGTAAATAATTCATTGCGATTCAGCCGATCGATAAAGGGTTTGACGATTGCCGGAATTTCGTTTTGCCCGAGGAAAATGGTAGTGACCGCGACGAATGACTCGATCTTGCTGATATTTAATGCTTTCTGGAAGATACCGCCGAGAATGCGAATTAAGATCCCCATCACACCGATGTAGTAGAGAATACTCACCAGCGCGGTGACGAAGATAATTGCCGGTAATACTCTGAAACCAAAGATAAATCCTGCACCATCAAACAGCGTGTCCATTTTCGGCCCGACCAGCGAACCGAAGATAAATGCGCTACCCGCGTCGCTGTACGCCATCACTTTATGGACGCCAAAAGCGACTTTTTCAGCGACCCAACGCCCTGGCGGTAACCAAAGCATAATGCCGCCAATCACGACCTGTAACACTAACGCCGCGCCAACGGTACGCAGGCTGATCCTCTTCTTGTTTACTGACAGCAAAAATGCAATTGCCAGCAATACCACCATTCCCAGAACACTTCTCATGACATCCATAGTTATTATCTCTTCATGTCATTTTGGGCGACGGCTTTCTGCCCATCAGAAATCGCCGGGCCTGCATCTTGCGATACTGTCCCGGCTTGTTATCAACACTTAATGGGTTTTGATGTAGCCGCGCACGCACTCTTCGACTAATCCCCAGAACCAGTCGGTATCAATAGTGATGCCGACTTTGGTATTGGCGGGCTTGCCAAGAACGCCCAGCTCGTCGCAGACGGTACGCCCATAGCAAGGGCCACTGTTAACATCCACTTCGACGTACATCTCCTGGGTTTTAATGCCATCGGGGTTAATCAGATAACCGATACAGGTGGCGTCATGTACCGGGCCGCCAGCCAGACCGTAGTTTTCGAACTGCGTTTTCAGAGTGAAGTTCATGATGTCGCTGAACAGCTCTCCGGCGGGGCCGCCTGCCCTTTCCATCCTAGCAATCACGTCCGGGGTGCAAACGGTCTGGTTGGTGAGATCGAGGCCCATCATCACTAATGGAACGCCGGAGGTGAACACCACTCGCGCCGCTTCCGGGTCCGCAAAGATGTTGAACTCGGCAGATGGCGTGAAGTTGCCAGTACCATAAGCGCCGCCCATCAGTACAATTTCACGGATTTTTGGCAGGATCGCGGGCTGCATACGCATTGCCACCGCGATATTTGAAAGCGGACCAACCGGCACCAGAGTGATATCGCCATCGCTTGCCATCAGGGTATCGATGATATATTTCACCGCATGAGTGCTTTCTGCCTGGCGGGTCAGCGGCTCGAATACCGGGCCATCCAGTCCGGTTTCACCGTGAATATTATCGGCAACGATTTGTTGCCGCATAATGGGTTGTGGCATCCCCGCATAAACCGGAACATTAATCTCCAGTTTCTGGCAAACATTCAGGCCATTAATTAATGTTTTATCAAGCGTCTGATTACCCGCTACAATGGTGATACCTAATAAATCAATCGCCGGATGTTTCGCTGCCATCATCATTGCAATAGCATCATCATGACCCGGATCACAATCCAGAATAATTTTTCTCTTTTCCATTGTTTATTTCCTCTGTTTCCAGTTGCGTTATTTTTTCTACAGCAAAGAAAATTCGACCGGGCCGATGATTGAATCTTAACAACAGCGTACGTATGCTAAATATGAGAAATCTCATAGCGGATAAATATCGTGAAAGAAATCCACAATAATGATCTTAAGCAGCAATTGATGAGTGAATCCGCGTTTAAGGATTGCTTTTCAACGGATGTTTCAGCCGATGCACGGCTGTTTCATTTTTTAGCACGTGACTACATTGTGCAGGAAGGGCAACAGCCGTCATGGCTGTTTTACCTGACGCGAGGCCGCGCCAGGCTTTACGCCACGCTTGCTAATGGTCGCGTGTCGCTGATCGATTTCTTTGCCGCCCCCTGTTTTATTGGTGAGATTGAGTTAATCGATAAAGACCATGAACCACGTGCGGTGCAGGCGATTGAAGAGTGTTGGTGCCTTGCACTCCCCATGAAACATTACCGTCCGCTGTTATTAAACGACACGCTATTTTTACGAAAACTCTGCGTTAGTTTAAGCCATAAAAATTATCGCAATATTGTTTCTTTAACTCAGAATCAATCATTTCCGTTAGTGAATCGCCTGGCAGCATTTATATTACTCTCACAAGAAGGTGATCTTTATCACGAAAAGCATACGCAAGCGGCAGAGTATTTAGGCGTTTCTTATCGACATCTTTTATATGTTCTCGCGCAATTCATTCACGACGGTTTATTAATTAAAAGCAAGAAAGGATATCTAATTAAAAACAGAAAGCAGTTGTCAGGACTGGCGCTGGAGATGGACCCGGAGAATAAATTCTCCGGGATGATGCAGTAAAAAATAATCTGCAATAGCGCGATTGCCGGATGCAACGCTTAATAAGGCGTACATCCGGCAATGAAACTCAAGCTAAACCAATAAAGAACCCGGCAATGGTCGCGCTCATCAGGTTGGAAAGCGTTGCTGCTGCCAGCGCCCGTAAACCAAGCTGAGCGATTTCCGGTGCGCGTTTTGGCGAAATAGCCGAAAATGCCCCAACGACAACACCGATAGAACCAAAGTTAGCAAAACCACAAAGCGCAAAGGAGATAATCGCAATGGTTTTCACTTCCAGCGTGCCGCCCGTTTGCAGGTATGGGGAGAAACTCAGGTAAGCGACGAATTCGTTAATTGCCAGTTTCTGCCCAATCAGGCTACCCGCAAGGTTGGCATCACTCCAGTCCACACCCATGATCCACGCCAGCGGTGCCAGCACATAGCCAAAAATACTTTCCAGAGAAGCATTGGCGAAGCCAAACCAGCCGCCAATTCCGCCGATAATGCCGTTGATCAGCGCAATAATTGCCACAAATACCATTACCACCGTCGCCACACCAGCGGCGATTTTCAGCCCGGTCATCGCACCGCTCGCCGCCGCTTCGATAAAGCTTTTTGGCGGCGTTTCGCTGAACGATAAATTTTCAAATGTGACCTGCGAAGGCTCGGTTGCCGGGCTAAGAATACGTGCAAACAAAATCCCGCCAGGGATCGCCATCAGCGATGCCGCTAACAGGTAGTCAATTGGTACGCCCATTCCGGCATAACCAATCATCATCGAACCCGCAATGGACGCCATCCCGCTACAAATTGCGGTAAACAACTCGTTGCGATTCATGCGATCGATAAACGGTTTAACGATCGCCGGGATCTCATTTTGCCCGAGGAAAATAGTGGTAACCGCAACAAAAGATTCGATTTTGCTGATGTTGAGGGCTTTCTGGAAAATGCTGCCAAGGATGCGAATCAGCAGCCCCATCACGCCAATGTAGTACAGCAGACTAATGAGCGCAGTGACGAAGATAATCGCCGGGAGTACGCGAAAGGCGAAGATAAAACCCGCACCGTCAAAGAGGACATCCATTTTCGGCCCAACCAGCGAACCAAAAATGAAGGCGCTACCGGCATCACTGTAAGACATCACTTTATGAACGCCTAATGCCGCCTGTTCTACCGCCCATTTTCCTGGTGGAAAATAGAGCATGATTCCGCCAATGGCGATTTGTAGCAGCAACGCGGCTCCAACCGTGCGCAAACTGATGCTCTTTTTATTCACTGACAACAAAAATGCTATTGCCAGTAACACCACCATCCCCACAACACTTCTCATTATATCCATAATGATTTTCCCTTCATGCCAGTAAACCCGGCGTCAGCGCCAGGTTTTGGTATGTATGATCAGTACGGGCGACGGCTTTCTGCCCGTCAGAAATTAACCCGCGAGACGCTGGTATTCTTTGGCAATTTCGCTCGCCAGAATGGCGTTGTTGAACACCAGTTGGATGTTGGATTTCAGGCTGTCACCGCCAGTCAGTTCAGCAACACGAGCCAGCAGGAACGGTGTGCTTTCTTTACCAATAACGCCCTGCTCTTCGGCTTCGGCGACGGCTTGATCTATGGCTGCATTGATAGATTCCTCCGGCATCGCAAACTGTTCCGGGATCGGATTTGCCACCACCAGGCCACCGTTCAGACCGCTTTGCCATTTCACCGCCATTGCACGAGCGATTTCCGTGGCACTATCAAGGCGAATACTAACTTCAAATGGGCTGGTACGGCAGAAAAACGCAGGCAGCGCTTTTGTCTGATAGCCAATTAACGGCACACCGAAGGTTTCTAAATATTCTGTTGTTAATCCTAAATCGAGAATAGATTTTGCACCGGCACAAACAACGGTGACATTAGTATTTGCCAGTTCTTGCAAATCGGCAGAAATATCGAAGGTATGTTCCGCCCCGCGATGCACACCACCAATTCCCCCGGTGGCAAATACTTTAATTCCGGCAAGCGCCGCAATAATCATCGTTGAAGCCACAGTGGTTGCGCCATTTTTTCCGGCGGCAACGACAAAAGGTAAATCGCGACGACTAACTTTGGTCACGTTATGCCCTTCGCGACCCAGCAATTCAATTTCTTCTTTGCTTAAACCCACTTTCATCACGCCGCCAATAATGGCGATAGTGGCAGGTACAGCGCCCTGTTTACGAATAGTTTCTTCAACTTCAATTGCGGTCTGGGCATTTTGTGGGAACGGCATCCCGTGAGAAATAATAGTCGATTCCAGCGCCACAACCGGTTTTTTGTTTTTTAAAGCGTCCTGCACTTCCGGGGAGATTTGTAATAATTCAGGGGAAATTTTTAATTCAGACATTCTACGTTCTCCACTAACGATATAACGTTGGCAATCGATAAATCGGGGTTATTGGTGTATTCACAGGAGAGCGCCATTGACGAACATCCCTGTGCGAAACGAACAGATTCGGCAAACGGCATTCCGTCTACCCAACACGAAGCAAGTCCCGCCATCATGGCATCGCCCGCTCCGGTAACATTAATGACATTGGTTTTGATCGGCGCAGACCAACCACTTTCACCGCTGATATCACTGTAATAAACGCCGTCGCCGCCCATGCTCAATACCAGTCGGTTCAGGCCATGTTGATGGAACCAGGCGGCAACCTTTGCCACATCTTCACGCCCTGACAGCGCAATCCCACTCAGGGTTTCCGCTTCAAGGCGGTTTGGCTTGAGAGTGTGGATTTGATTTAGACGGTCGCGCACTTTGACACATTTCCACGCTGAAACCGGATCGACAAATACGGGTACGTTGGCGGCATTATCCAGAATCCATGCCAGTGCCTCTTCACTGATATTACAGTCCGCGACAATGACCTTTGCCCTCTGAATAAATTCACGGTGCTGTGCGAGATATTCAGCTGTAATAGCGTTGCTAATATTCATGTCATTTATAGCAACCAGCATTTCACCGGTATTATCGAGTAATGATAAATAGCTCGACGTATTTTCTCCCGGCACAATCAGGCATTTATCGACATAAACGCCAGATTGATTGGTTTGCGTTAGCAGCGATTGGCCATAAAAATCACTGCCTACGGCGCTCAGTAGCCAGGCTTTATTACCCAGCAACGCCAGGTTTTGTGCAATATTGCGCCCTACCCCACCAGGCGTAAATTTTATTTTACCTGGATTTGAATCCGCATAATTTAATGATTCATGTGAATATCCGGCGACATCAATATTCGCCGAACCTATAATTACGACATAATCCTTTTCGCGCATAGCACGTCCTCTGGTAAAAAATTACCAACCCTGTCAATCCACAAGAATATTGATACTGCAAAGACGGTTTAAACATGTGTTCATATTTAAACATGTGCTCATAGTATGCATGTTTTACGTAAAGTAAATTACCGCCAGAGAGGCAAAATGGGCAGATTTGAGCAGGCTCACAAAACGCGATTAAATGCCTGAATTATAAAAACGGGGAATTTGTGACGGGATGCACAGAACAGGAACACTAAAAAAGGGCAGAAATTAATCTGCCCTTGAGGAAATAACCTTAGTGTTTGATGAAAGTTTCAGGTTTCCACTAAAAGATAAAACCATTTAAATTCATAAAATTACATTCACAAACCGGTCATTCCCTTTGCGCTCATCAAATGTTACAGGGCAGGAAATTTCTGCCCTGTAACACACCTTTTATTACGCTGCTTTCGCTACTGCGTCCACTTCCGGACGTTTCAGGAAGGCATAGGCCAACCCCGCCACCAGCGTACCGGCAATAATGGCTACCAGGTAACCCAATACCGGCGTAATCGCGCCAGGGATCAGCAGAACAAACAGACCACCGTGCGGTGCCATCAGTTTCGCACCAATCGCCATTGAGATTGCGCCAGTCAGCGCCCCACCCACGATACAGCACGGCAGCACACGCATCGGATCACGGGCAGCAAACGGAATTGCACCTTCCGAAATAAAGCACAGTCCCAGTACCAGAGCAGCTTTGCCCCCTTCCTGCTGCGCCTTGTCGAATTTGCGACGCGCCACCATTGTTGCCAGGCCCATTGCCAGCGGTGGCACCATACCTGCCGCCATAATCGCCGCCATCGGGCCATAGGTTTGAGTACTCAGCAGACCCACACCGAATGCGTACGCTGCTTTGTTTACCGGACCGCCCATGTCAGTACACATCATGCCACCGAGGATCGCCCCCAGCAGAACCGCATTCGCAGTCCCCATGGTCTGCAGCCAGTGAGTCAACCCTTCGAGAATGCCAGCAACCGGTTTACCGATCAGGTAGATCATCGCCAGACCGACCACCAGACTGGAAATTAGCGGAATGATCAGAATCGGTTTCAGCGCCTCCATACTCTGTGGCAGTTTCAATTGCGTACTGATTAACTTCGCAATGTAACCAGCCAGGAAGCCCGCAATAATACCGCCAATGAAGCCAGAACCGGTGCTGACCGCCAGCATACCGCCAATCAGACCCGGCGTGAGACCCGGACGATCGGCAATGGAAAAGGCAATATAACCTGCCAGTACCGGCACCATCAACGCAAAGGCTGAACCACCACCAATCTGCATCAGCGCCGCAGCCAACGTACCCGGCTCTTTAAACGCTTCGATACCAAAAGCAAAAGAAAGCGCGATACACAGACCACCTGCAACGACCATCGGCAGCATGTAAGAGACGCCCGTCAGCAAGTGACGGTAAGCGCCTGCACTCTCTTTCTTACCTTCAGTGGTCGCTGTTTGAGCTTTGCCCGCTGGTTCATACGGCGTTGCTTCAGCAACCGCTTTATCCAGTTCCTGCGCAGTTTTCTTCAGCGCCAGACCGGTAGAGGTGCGATACATCGGTTTACCAGCAAATTTCGCCAGATCCACTTCGATATCTGCCGCCACAATCACCAGATCCGCTGCTGCGACTTCTTCAGGGGTGATTGCATTACCCGCGCCAACAGAACCACGGGTTTCAACTTTCACCCACCAGCCACGTTTTTTCGCTTCGGTTTCAATGGCTTCAGCCGCCATAAAGGTGTGTGCTACGCCAGTCGGGCAAGCAGTCACCGCAACTACGCGTTTCGGACCGCTGGCGGCAACCGGTGCTGTCGCAGCGACCGGCGCAGTGTAAGGTTTCGCATGGCCTTTGGCTTCACTCAGGAACAGCTCAGGGTGCGCAACTGCCCGGGAAATATCGCCCAGCCAGACATTTTTACCGTTCAGCGCGCTGTCATTCGGGATGGAATCACCGAGAACAATCGCCATTTCTGCGTCGTTCGGATTGTCGATGATTTCCAGTTTTGCTTTTCGCGCCGCCGCGCCCAGCAGGGTCTTCGCCATATAGGCGCGTGCCTGACCGAGATTAGCGTCAATAATCAGCAGCGTTTTCATTATGCCTCTCCTGCTGTCAGTTAAAAGGTTGTAAGTCGACGCGCGCCATCATTGCGGCCAACTGCGGACGATCGGTAATACCCACATTGCTTTGACTTACCGCCAGGGCTGCAACAGCTGTCGCCAGACGCAGTGTGTGTTCACTGGATTCACGCATCAGCAAGCCATAAATCAGGCCACCAACCATAGAATCCCCTGCGCCAACGGTGCTTACGACATCGACTGACGGTGGTTTGGCGATCCATTCGCCGGAGGCATTAACCCAAAGCGCGCCTTCGGCACCCAGTGAAATAACGACATGCGCGATACCTTGTTCACGCAGCGCATGCGCAGCTTCAATCACATCTTTCATTTCAGGCAGTTTACGGCCCGCCCAGATTTCCAGCTCGCGGCGGTTAGGTTTCACCAGCCACGGTGCCGCTTTCAAACCTGCTACTAACGCTTCACGGCTACTATCAAAGATAATGCAAGGACACTGACTACGCAGGCGAGTCATCCAGTCGGTGAACGCTTCCGGGCTGACGCCTGACGGTAAGCTTCCGCTGACACAGACCATATCGAACTGACCGAGCCAGCTCAGAGAATCAGTCACAAAGCGTTCCCAGTCGGCGGGGGTGACTTCAAAACCCGAGAAGTTGAAGTCGGTCACTTCGCCGTCTTTTTCCGTCAGCTTAACGTTAATTCGGGTGCGCCCCTGTACAACCTGGAAACGGTTGGCAATGCCCAGCTCGCTGAACAGTTGCTGAAAACCATCCTGATTGTCTTTACCCAGGAAGCCGCCAACGGTGACATCAATTCCCAGGTCTTTTAATACTTTGGCCACGTTGATGCCTTTACCCGCCGCATGCAGACCGGTGGTTTTCACCAGGTTCACTTCGCCGCGTTCAATTTCCGGGCAGAAACCAACAAGGTCATAAGCCGGATTAAGGGTGATCGTAGCAACACGTCTGCTCATTATGCGCCCTCCCCAAGACCAGCAGCGATAGCGTCGCCAATGGCTTTCAGCGCCTGTTCAGCATCTGCACCCTGGGCGGTAAAGCGTAGGCGATGACCTTTCTTAACGCCAAGTGCCACAACTTTCATCAGACTACGTCCGTTTGCCGGTTTGCCGGTGCCATCAAGGTTTGTCACGGTAATATCACTGTTAAATTGTTTAATGGTATTGACCAGCATGG
Source organism: Escherichia sp. WS568 (assembly GCF_046486085.1). Lineage (NCBI taxonomy): Bacteria > Pseudomonadati > Pseudomonadota > Gammaproteobacteria > Enterobacterales > Enterobacteriaceae > Escherichia > Escherichia sp. WS568. The sequence goes on along the minus strand of NZ_JBJQMC010000007.1, from coordinate 227,868 downwards.
TACCTGGACGAGCATGCAGGCCGTGTTCATTGCGCACCACAAACTCCGCGCTTAACACGTCGTCGGTCGGCGCATCATCGCTGGTCAGCAGCGCCAGCAACGTTGCCGCATCCGCTTTCAGCAAGCGGTCAGCTTTATTATCGAGCAACAAATCAGCGAGACGCTTAAGAACCGCAATGGGCTGATCGTCATTCATCGCCACACTCACCAGCATGGCTGCCGTTTCGCCGTCCACATCAAAAGCATTTGCCGCACGGCTTACCGCAATCGCGCTACGCAGATTGCCTTCAGCGCTATCGCTCAGCCAGATGCCCTGTCCGAGGTTCAGCGGTTGTTCATTGATGGCTTTAGTGACGAAGGTGGCGTCAACTGCCCCTGCTTCTTTCAGACGCGCAGCGTTAAGCGCCTGAAGCGTCAGCAGATCGCTGGCGACAATATCCAGCGTCAGCATTTCGTTATCGAGCTTCAGCTGCTCACTCTGCTTTTCGCCCATCAGCAATGCGCGAAGTTCTTCTGCTGTCGTTGCTGACTTCAGCTGTTCAGCAACGGAATCATCGCTTAGTACGTGGGTCAGCTGGCGTAACAGACCCAGATGTTCATCCGAGCTGGCAGCAATACCGATCGCCACGTACGCTACCTGGCCGTCACCCCAGGTGACGCCTTCCGGGAACTGAAATACCTGAACGCCGGTTTTCAGCACCTGATCGCGGGTGTCGGTAGTGCCGTGTGGAATAGCAATACCATTGCCGAGGAACGTAGAGGTTTGCTGTTCGCGCGCCAGCATGCCATTGACGTAGCCTTCAGCTACATTACCGGCCTGCACCAGCGCCGCAGCGACCTGGCGAATCGCCTCTTCTTTGTCTCCGGCCTTTTCGCCCGGATGGATGTCCTGTACGGATAACTGGAACATAGTTCTCCTCTCTTGCTGAATTGAAACGATTCAGCTTCTATGAGAAAAAAAGCGCCAACCTGGCTTAGGGTTAAAGACAAGATCGCGCTGAAACGTTTCAAGAAAGCATAATACTTCTGTTTCAGCACGCAAGGAAAGCCGCAAACTAATGAGCAAAAGTTTGATGTGCTGCACAATTTTTTGTCATTTTTCCTAATTGCTGATGGGAAAATCCGTTATCAGCAATTTCATTTCAGCAGCGTCAGCAGCCAATCAGCAACAGTGAAATGGCATTTTGATTATTCGTGGCGCTTTTGATTTCGCTGTCTGTTTATTTTCTAACAAGCAGCGTAAACTCCGCGTCTTCCTCTTCCAGTGATCGACCAGCATGCATAACTCCCCCGCAGTCTCCAGCGCGAAATCGTTTGATCTGACCTCGACGGCGTTTTTAATCGTTGCCTTTCTCACCGGTATTGCGGGCGCTTTGCAAACCCCGACACTCAGTATTTTCCTTACCGATGAAGTACATGCCCGTCCGGCGATGGTGGGATTCTTCTTTACCGGCAGCGCTGTCATTGGGATTCTGGTCAGTCAGTTTCTCGCCGGGCGCTCTGATAAGCGCGGCGATCGCAAATCGCTGATTGTCTTTTGCTGCCTGTTAGGCGTGCTGGCCTGCACCCTTTTTGCCTGGAATCGCAACTACTTTGTTTTGTTATTCGTTGGCGTCTTTCTTAGCAGCTTTGGCTCGACCGCTAACCCGCAAATGTTTGCCCTTGCACGTGAACATGCCGACAAAACCGGACGTGAGGCGGTGATGTTCAGCTCTTTTTTACGCGCTCAGGTTTCACTGGCATGGGTCATTGGCCCGCCGCTGGCTTATGCCTTAGCGATGGGTTTCAGCTTTACGGTAATGTATCTGAGCGCAGCGGTAGCGTTTATTGTTTGCGGCGTGATGGTGTGGCTGTTTTTACCGTCGATGCAAAAAGAGCTTCCGCTGGCGACCGGCACGGTTGAAGCGCCGCGCCGTAACCGTCGCGATACGCTGCTGCTGTTTGTCATTTGTACATTGATGTGGGGCTCGAACAGCCTGTACATCATCAACATGCCGCTATTTATTATCAACGAACTGCATCTTCCCGAGAAACTGGCAGGCGTGATGATGGGGACCGCCGCCGGGCTGGAAATCCCGACCATGTTGATTGCCGGATATTTTGCCAAACGTCTGGGTAAGCGTTTCTTAATGCGCGTTGCTGCCGTGGGTGGCGTCTGTTTTTACGCAGGAATGCTGATGGCGCATTCACCTGCCATTCTGTTGGGCTTGCAGCTGCTAAATGCTATTTTTATTGGCATTCTGGGCGGCATCGGGATGCTTTATTTTCAGGATTTGATGCCCGGTCAGGCAGGTTCAGCCACCACGCTCTATACCAACACGTCGCGCGTGGGCTGGATCATCGCAGGATCTGTGGCGGGCATCGTCGCCGAGATCTGGAATTATCACGCTGTGTTCTGGTTTGCGATGGTGATGATTATCGCCACTCTGTTTTGCTTACTGCGGATTAAAGATGTTTAAGGCGCGGTCAGCATTTCCAGATCGATAAGCCAGGTCATTGCCTGCTGACGCGAGTTACCGCACATTTCAGCGCTGGCTTGTAAGCCTGCACAGACTTTCGGCCGCAGTGGCGAGGTGAAAATTTTACAGCGTTGCTGTTCATCAAGCTGAATGCAGGGCGTATTGGCGGGCTTGCCATCTGGCATACCGGGAATAGGGCTGGAAATTGAAGGGGCAGTGCAACACGCCCCGCAACCCGGACGGCATTCCATACGTTGTTCTCTTAAGGTTAACCACCGGATTGATGAGCGCGCACAGTACCACCTTTTTTGCACCAGCAAAAGTGCGAATACCACTTGCCCGAAAGGCCCGTCGCGAGTACTTTGTCGCGATATTTTTGACATTTTCGACTACAGGAATTTTTCGATGCCAAGAGCGAACGAAATTAAAAAAGGTATGGTACTGAATTACAACGGCAAACTGCTGCTGGTTAAGGATATTGATATTCAGTCGCCCACTGCCCGCGGTGCCGCTACGCTGTACAAAATGCGTTTTTCTGATGTCCGTACCGGGCTGAAAGTAGAAGAGCGTTTCAAAGGTGATGATATCGTTGACACCGTGACGCTGACCCGCCGTTACGTTGACTTCTCCTATGTCGATGGCAACGAATATGTCTTTATGGATAAAGAAGACTATACCCCGTATACCTTCACCAAAGATCAGATTGAAGAAGAGTTGCTGTTTATGCCTGAGGGCGGCATGCCGGACATGCAGGTGCTGACCTGGGACGGTCAACTGCTGGCGCTTGAGCTACCGCAGACCGTTGATCTGGAAATCGTTGAAACCGCACCTGGCATCAAAGGGGCATCTGCCAGCGCCCGTAACAAACCGGCGACATTGAGCACTGGTCTGGTGATTCAGGTACCAGAATACTTAAGCCCGGGCGAAAAAATTCGTATCCATATCGAAGAACGCCGTTATATGGGTCGTGCTGACTAACTTCAGCCGCATGCAGAAAAGGGATAGCTCAGGCTGTCCCTTTTTTAATTTATTATACCAATCTTCTATTTTGCGCTTCCTGAACACCTTACGCCCGCAATTTTCACTCGTTGATTGATCGCCCTCACACTTCATCGCATTAACAATCCAGACCAATTTCAATTGCTGTCATATAACTTTACACTGTCATTGTTAATTAATCGTTACTAAGACGTGACTCCTATGAATACAATCGCCTCCGTTACGCTCCCGCATCATGTACACGCTCCACGCTACGATCGCCAGCAGTTGCAATCACGTATCGTTCATTTTGGCTTTGGAGCCTTTCACCGCGCTCATCAGGCGTTACTGACCGATCGTGTGCTGAATGCCCAGGGCGGCGACTGGGGGATCTGTGAGATCAGCTTGTTCAGCGGCGATCAACTGATGAGCCAGCTCCGCGCACAGAACCATTTATATACCGTGCTGGAGAAAGGTGCGGACGGCAATCAGGCGATAATTGTCGGTGCCGTTCACGACTGCCTGAATGCAAAACTGGATTCCTTAGCGGCAATTATTGAGAAATTTTGCGAGCCACAGGTGGCAATTGTTTCCCTGACGATTACCGAAAAAGGCTATTGTATTGACCCGGCCACCGGTGCACTCGACACCAGCAATCCGCGGATTATTCACGATCTTCAAAATCCTGAAGAACCTCACTCCGCGCCGGGTATTCTCGTCGAAGCACTGAAACGACGCCGTGAACGCGGCCTTGCACCGTTTACCGTACTCTCCTGCGACAATATTCCCGACAATGGCCATTTGGTGAAAAACGCGGTGCTGGGGATGGCGGAAAAACGTTCACCAGAACTCGCCGGGTGGATAAAAGAACACGTCAGTTTTCCGGGAACCATGGTCGACCGTATTGTTCCGGCAGCAACCGACGAATCACTGGCGGAAATCAGCCAGCATCTGGGGGTGAATGATCCCTGTGCGATTAGCTGCGAACCGTTTATCCAGTGGGTGGTGGAAGATAACTTCGTCGCTGGGCGTCCTGCCTGGGAAGTCGCAGGTGTACAAATGGTGAATGATGTCCTGCCATGGGAAGAGATGAAACTGCGTATGCTTAATGGCAGCCACTCTTTTCTCGCTTATCTGGGTTACCTCTCAGGATTCGCCCATATCAGTGATTGCATGCAGGATCGCGCATTTCGCCATGCCGCCAGAACATTAATGCTGGATGAGCAAGCGCCGACACTGCGGATTAAAGATTTCGATTTAACACAATATGCGGATAAGTTAATTGCACGTTTTGCTAACCCGGCGCTGAAACATAAGACCTGGCAAATCGCGATGGATGGCAGCCAGAAATTACCGCAACGTATGCTGGCAGGTATTCGCATACATCTGGCGCGCGAAACGGACTGGTCGTTGCTGGCATTAGGCGTTGCAGGCTGGATGCGTTACGTCAGCGGCGTTGATGATGCCGGAAATGCCATTGATGTTCGCGATCCGCTTAGCGATAAAATTTGCGAACTTGTTGCGGGCAGTAACAGTGAACAACGCGTAACCGCCCTGCTTTCTCTGCGTGAAGTTTTCAGTGATGATCTGCCAGATAACCCGCATTTTGTGCAGGCAATCGAACAAGCCTGGCAACAAATCGCACAATTCGGCGCGCATCAAGCGCTATTAAACACCCTCAAAATTTAACGATTTCTGCGGTTAAAGCGGATGAAGCTCGCCTTCGTCCGCTCTCCCCTTCTCTTTTCTGCCTTTTTTAGCCAGGATTAACGCTCAGTTAACTTTTAAGAGTATTGCGGAGCCGTTGTGACCAGAACCAACCTCATCACCGGTTTTCTCGGCAGCGGGAAAACTACGTCGATTCTTCATCTGTTAGCCCATAAAGATCCCAACGAAAAATGGGCGGTACTGGTTAATGAATTTGGGGAAGTCGGAATTGATGGTGCTTTGCTCGCCGATAGCGGCGCATTGTTGAAAGAGATCCCCGGCGGCTGTATGTGCTGCGTTAATGGTTTACCCATGCAGGTAGGGTTGAATACCTTACTGCGTCAGGGAAAACCAGACCGCTTGTTGATAGAGCCGACCGGGCTGGGCCATCCGAAACAGATCCTCGATCTCTTAACCGCGCCCGTGTATGAACCGTGGATAGATCTGCGCGCCACGTTGTGCATTCTCGATCCACGCCTGCTGCTGGACGAAAAAAGCGCCAGCAATGAAAACTTCCGTGACCAGCTGGCTGCCGCAGACATTATTGTCGCCAATAAATCCGACCGTGCGACGCCCGAAAGTGAGCAAGCGCTACAGCGCTGGTGGCAGCAAAATGGTGGCGATCGGCAATTAATTCACAGCGCGCATGGGAAAGTTGACGGTCATCTTCTGGATTTGCCGCGTCGCAATTTAGCCGAGTTGCCCGCCAGCGCCGCGCATTCTCATCAGCATGTCGTGAAAAAAGGGTTAGCAGCGTTAAGCCTGCCAGAGCATCAACGCTGGCGTCGCAGTCTGAACAGCGGGCAAGGATATCAGGCCTGCGGCTGGATATTCGACGCTGATACGGTATTCGACACCATTGGCATTCTGGAATGGGCGCGACTTGCACCGGTAGAACGCGTCAAAGGCGTGCTGCGTATTCCCGAAGGGCTGGTGCGAATCAACCGTCAGGGCGATGACCTGCACATTGAAACGCAAAACGTTGCGCCACCGGACAGCCGTATTGAGCTGATTTCCAGCAGCGAAGCTGACTGGAATGCCTTGCAGAGCGCGCTGTTGAAGCTTCGTTTAGCGACTACCGCGTAAGGTTGCCTGCGTTTTTCAGTAAGATAATTAGAGAAAATATGATTAAAAATTTGCCGCAAATAGTGTTGTTGAATATTGTCGGCCTCGCGCTGTTTCTTTCCTGGTATATTCCCGTTAATCATGGATTCTGGTTGCCGATTGATGCGGATATTTTTTATTTCTTTAATCAGAAACTGGTCGAAAGTAAGGCCTTTTTGTGGCTGGTTGCATTGACCAACAATCGCGCCTTCGACGGTTGTTCACTGCTGGCGATGGGTATGTTGATGCTGAGTTTCTGGCTGAAAGAAAACGCCCCTGGCAGACGACGTATCGTGATTATTGGTCTGGTCATGCTATTAACTGCAGTAGTATTAAACCAGCTGGGTCAGGCATTAATTCCTGTAAAACGGGCCAGCCCAACATTGACTTTTACCGATATTAACCGCGTCAGCGAACTGCTCTCTGTTCCCACGAAAGATGCCTCACGAGATAGCTTTCCCGGCGATCACGGTATGATGCTGCTTATTTTTTCGGCATTCATGTGGCGTTATTTCGGCAAAGTTGCAGGCCTTATCGCCCTTATTATTTTTGTGGTTTTTGCATTTCCCAGAGTAATGATTGGCGCACACTGGTTTACTGACATCATTGTTGGTTCGATGACCGTGATATTGATCGGTTTGCCCTGGGTGTTGCTGACGCCATTAAGTGATCGATTAATCACCTTTTTTGACAAATCACTACCGGGAAAAAACAAACATTTCCAAAACAAATAACTCACAGTAATTAACATCATCAGGGTTATTTTTATAGTGAGGATAATCCTGATGATGCGCACCGTGCTTTCATCTATCGAACGCAAAAATCATTCTCTAAGTAAATGAATGTATTGCATGCGTTTCACTCAATCGTACTTTAATTGACCAATCCCGCTTATTAACTTTCTGTATCACTTTTTCTTATAAAAAATCATGTAAAACCGCTCGCCAAGACCGCACCAATCGGGTAATCTCGAACTCGTTTTGCCTCGGCGGTAGATTATCCTCACAGCATATAATTTTGTGCGTTAGTCCACAGATTTGGCCTTAAGGAATTGTTTCAACATGCCCAGGTAATTAGTCTCGTGTCGCTTGGCATTTTTTTATAACGATATTTGTCGTTAAGGACTTCAAGGGAAAACAAACAACATGGTCAAATCTCAACCGATTTTGAGATATATCTTGCGCGGGATCCCCGCGATTGCAGTAGCGGTTCTGCTTTCTGCATGTAGTGCAAATAACACCGCAAAGAATATGCATCCTGAGACACGTGCAGTGGGTAGTGAAACATCATCACTGCAAGCTTCTCAGGATGAATTTGAAAACCTGGTTCGTAATGTCGACGTAAAATCGCGAATTATGGATCAGTATGCTGACTGGAAAGGCGTACGCTATCGTCTGGGCGGCAGCACTAAAAAAGGCATCGATTGTTCTGGTTTCGTACAGCGTACATTCCGTGAGCAATTTGGCTTAGAACTTCCGCGTTCGACTTATGAACAGCAGGAAATGGGTAAATCTGTTTCCCGCAGTAATTTGCGTACGGGTGATTTAGTTCTGTTCCGTGCCGGTTCAACGGGACGCCATGTCGGTATTTATATCGGCAACAACCAGTTTGTCCATGCTTCCACCAGCAGTGGCGTTATTATTTCCAGCATGAATGAACCATACTGGAAGAAGCGTTACAACGAAGCACGCCGGGTTCTCAGCCGCAGCTAATAAACCGTTTGGATGCAATCCCTTGGCTATCCTGACGAGTTAACTGAAAGCACTGCTTAGGCAGTGCTTTTTTGTTTTCATTCATCAGAGAAAATGATGTTTCCGCGTCTTGATCCAGGCTATAGTCCGGTCATTGTTATCTTTTAAATGTTGTCGTAATTTCAGGAAATTAACGGAATCATGTTCATACGCGCTCCCAATTCTGGACGTAAGCTCCTGCTTACCTGCATTGTTGCAGGCGTGATGATTGCGATACTGGTGAGCTGCCTTCAGTTTTTAGTGGCCTGGCATAAGCACGAAGTCAAATACGACACACTGATTACCGACGTACAAAAGTATCTCGATACCTATTTTGCCGACCTGAAATCCACTACTGACCGGCTTCAGCCGCTGACCTTAGATACCTGCCAGCAGGCTAACCCCGAACTGACCGCTCGCGCGGCGTTTAGCATGAATGTCCGTACGTTTGTGCTGGTGAAAGATAAAAAAACATTCTGTTCATCTGCGACTGGTGAGATGGACATTCCACTAAAAGAATTGATTCCGGCGCTCGACATTAATAAAAATGTCGATATGGCGATCTTACCCGGTACGCCGATGGTGCCGAACAAACCCGCAATCGTCATCTGGTATCGCAACCCTTTGCTGAAAAATAGCGGCGTCTTTGCCGCTCTGAATCTCAACCTGACGCCTTCACTCTTTTATAGTTCACGGCAGGAAGATTACGATGGCCTCGCCCTCATTATTGGTAATACTGCGCTATCTACCTTTTCTTCACGTTTGATGAATGTTAATGAATTAACCGACATGCCGGTCCGTGAAACTAAAATTGCGGGCATTCCTCTGACCGTTCGGCTTTATGCGGATGACTGGACATGGAACGATGTGTGGTACGCATTTTTACTGGGTGGCATGAGTGGAACTTTCGTTGGACTTCTCTGCTATTACCTGATGAGTGTGCGTATGCGCCCAGGCAGAGAAATCATGACCGCCATCAAGCGCGAACAATTTTACGTGGTATATCAACCGGTGGTTGATACACAAGCTTTGCGGGTAACGGGCCTGGAAGTACTGCTACGCTGGCGGCATCCAGTAGCAGGAGAAATCCCCCCGGATGCCTTCATTAACTTTGCCGAAGCGCAAAAGATGATTGTGCCACTGACTCAGCACCTGTTTGAGTTGATTGCCCGCGATGCCGCAGAATTAGAAAAAGTACTGCCGGTAGGCGTCAAATTTGGCATTAACATTGCGCCGGCCCACTTGCACAGCGAAAGCTTTAAAGCGGATATCCAGAAACTGCTCACTTCCCTGCCCGCACACCATTTCCAGATTGTGCTGGAAATTACCGAGCGCGATATGCTGAAAGAGCGAGAAGCCACACAACTCTTCGCCTGGCTGCATTCGGTCGGCGTAGAAATTGCTATTGATGACTTCGGCACCGGGCACAGCGCGCTTATCTATCTTGAGCGTTTTACGCTCGATTATCTGAAAATTGATCGTGGATTTATCAACGCCATCGGTACGGAAACGATCACTTCACCCGTACTTGACGCGGTGCTGACGCTGGCGAAACGTCTCAATATGCTGACAGTTGCTGAAGGGGTCGAAACGCCAGAACAGGCACGATGGCTAAGCGAACGCGGCGTTAATTTCATGCAAGGCTACTGGATTAGTCGCCCGTTACCGCTGGACGATTTTGTTCGCTGGCTGAAGAAACCGTATACGCCGCAGTGGTAAGGTGTGCTTACGTCCCTTATTATTCATAGTGAAAGCATGCCGGATTGCGGCTAATGATGAGTAAAAGGAAATCCGTTGCAGATGATTGTGCGCATACTGCTGCTGTTTATCGCTCTGTTCACCTTTGGTGCGCAGGCGCAGGCTATCAAGGAAAGCTATGCCTTTGCCGTACTGGGCGAACCCCGGTACGCATTTAATTTCAACCATTTTGATTATGTGAACCCCGCCGCGCCAAAAGGTGGGCAAATAACGTTGTCCGCCCTCGGCACCTTCGATAATTTCAACCGCTATGCACTACGCGGCAACCCGGGCGCACGCACCGAGCAGCTGTACGACACGCTATTTACGACTTCCGATGACGAACCAGGCAGTTATTACCCGCTGATTGCTGAAAGCGCACGCTATGCTGACGATTATTCCTGGGTGGAGGTCGCTATTAATCCGCGCGCCCGTTTTCATGATGGTTCGCCCATTACTGCCCGCGATGTAGAGTTTACTTTTCAAAAATTTATGACCGAAGGCGTGCCGCAATTTCGTCTGGTCTACAAAGGCACCACCGTCAAAGCCATTGCGCCGTTAACCGTGCGCATTGAGTTAGCTAAACCCGGCAAAGAAGATATGCTGAGTCTGTTTTCGCTGCCGGTATTTCCAGAAAAGTACTGGAAAGATCACAAACTTAGCGACCCGCTCGCCACGCCTCCGCTTGCCAGTGGTCCGTACCGCATTACGTCCTGGAAAATGGGGCAAAATATTGTCTATTCCCGCGTAAAAGATTACTGGGCAGCAAACTTACCGGTAAACCGTGGACGCTGGAATTTCGACACCATTCGCTACGATTATTACCTCGATGATAATGTCGCCTTTGAAGCGTTTAAAGCAGGTGCCTTTGATTTGCGTATGGAAAACGACGCCAAAAACTGGGCCACGCGCTATACCGGTAAAAATTTCGATAAAAAATACATCATCAAAGATGAGCAAAAGAACGAATCAGCCCAGGATACGCGCTGGCTGGCGTTTAATATCCAACGTCCGGTATTCAGCGATCGCCGGGTGCGGGAAGCGATCACTCTCGCCTTTGACTTTGAATGGATGAACAAAGCGTTGTTTTACAATGCCTGGAGTCGCACGAACAGTTATTTTCAGAATACCGAATACGCGGCCAGAAATTACCCCGACGCCGCGGAGCTGGTGCTTCTGGCACCAATGAAAAAAGATCTACCGCCAGAAGTCTTCACGCAAATCTACCAGCCGCCGGTATCCAAAGGCGATGGCTACGATCGTGACAACCTGTTAAAAGCCGACAAACTTCTTAACGAAGCAGGCTGGGTGCTGAAGGGTCAGCAACGCGTTAATGCCACAACGGGTCAGCCACTCAGCTTTGAATTATTGCTTCCCTCAAGCAGTAATAGTCAGTGGGTATTGCCGTTCCAGCACAGCCTGCAACGTCTGGGTATCAACATGGATATTCGCAAGGTGGATAACTCTCAAATCACCAACCGCATGCGCAGTCGCGACTATGACATGATGCCGCGCGTATGGCGGGCGATGCCGTGGCCCAGTTCCGATTTACAGATTTCCTGGTCATCGGAATATATCAATTCCACTTATAATGCCCCCGGCGTGCAAAGCCCGGTTATCGACTCGCTGATCAACCAAATTATTGCCGCGCAGGGAAATAAAGAAAAATTACTGCCGTTGGGGCGAGCACTGGATCGCGTATTAACGTGGAATTATTACATGCTGCCAATGTGGTATATGGCGGAAGACCGTCTCGCCTGGTGGGATAAATTCTCCCACCCCGCTGTACGCCCTGTTTACAGCCTGGGTATCGATACCTGGTGGTATGACGTTAACAAAGCGACGAAACTGCCGTCAGCCAGACAACAGGGAGAGTAGATGGGCGCTTATCTGATTCGCCGTCTGTTGCTGGTGATCCCAACGCTATGGGCGATTATCACTATCAACTTTTTCATCGTGCAAATTGCGCCTGGCGGTCCGGTCGACCAGGCCATCGCCGCCATTGAGTTTGGCAATGCCGGAGTATTACCCGGCGCAGGCGGTGAAGGTGTTCGCGCCAGCCATGCGCAAACGGGCGTCGGCAATATCAGCGACAGTAATTACCGTGGCGGACGCGGATTAGATCCAGAAGTGATCGCCGAGATCACTCATCGCTACGGTTTCGATAAGCCGATCCACGAACGTTACTTCAAAATGCTCTGGGACTACATCCGTTTTGATTTTGGCGACAGCCTTTTTCGCAGCGCCTCGGTGCTGACGCTGATTAAAGACAGTCTGCCGGTTTCCATCACCCTCGGATTGTGGAGCACGCTGATTATCTATCTGGTGTCGATTCCGTTAGGCATTCGCAAAGCTGTTTATAATGGGAGCCGCTTTGACGTCTGGAGTAGCGCATTTATCATCATCGGCTACGCCATTCCGGCCTTTTTGTTTGCCATCCTGCTGATTGTCTTCTTCGCGGGCGGCAGCTATTTCGACCTGTTCCCTCTGCGCGGCCTGGTTTCCGCTAACTTTGATTCGCTGCCGTGGTATCAGAAAATCACCGATTATCTGTGGCATATCACGCTGCCGGTGCTGGCGACTGTGATTGGTGGCTTTGCAGCGCTGACCATGCTGACAAAAAACTCATTCCTTGATGAAGTGCGCAAGCAATACGTGGTGACCGCGCGCGCGAAAGGGGTAAGTGAAAAAAATATTCTCTGGAAACATGTGTTCCGCAACGCCATGCTGCTGGTGATTGCCGGTTTTCCGGCGACGTTTATCAGCATGTTTTTTACCGGCTCGCTGCTGATTGAGGTGATGTTTTCACTCAATGGTCTTGGTTTACTGGGCTACGAAGCGACCGTCTCGCGCGATTATCCTGTAATGTTTGGTACCTTGTATATTTTCACCCTGATTGGCCTGCTGCTGAATATTGTCAGTGATATCAGCTATACGCTGGTCGATCCGCGTATAGATTTTGAGGGACGCTAATGCCGCGACTCAGCCCCGTCAATCAGGCCCGTTGGGCGCGTTTTCGCCATAACCGTCGCGGCTACTGGTCGTTATGGATTTTCCTCGTCTTGTTTGGTTTGAGTTTGTGTTCTGAACTTATCGCCAACGATAAACCGTTGCTGGTACGTTATGACGGCAGTTGGTATTTCCCGTTGTTGAAAAACTACAGCGAAAGCGATTTTGGTGGCCCGCTGGCAAGTCAGGCTGATTATCAGGACCCGTGGCTGAAACAACGGCTGGAAAATAACGGCTGGGTACTGTGGGCACCGATTCGCTTTGGTGCTACCAGTATCAACTTTGCTACCGATAAGCCCTTCCCTGCTCCACCCTCCCGGCAAAACTGGCTGGGAACGGATGCCAATGGCGGCGATGTGCTGGCGCGCATTCTCTATGGCACGCGGATCTCAGTTCTGTTTGGCCTGATGCTGACCCTCTGCTCCAGCGTGATGGGCGTGTTGGCGGGGGCGCTACAAGGCTATTACGGCGGTAAAGTCGATCTCTGGGGGCAACGTTTTATTGAAGTATGGTCGGGGATGCCGACGCTGTTTTTGATTATTTTACTTTCCAGCGTCGTACAGCCTAACTTCTGGTGGCTGTTGGCAATTACGGTCTTGTTTGGCTGGATGAGTCTGGTCGGCGTGGTGCGGGCGGAGTTTTTACGTACCCGTAATTTCGACTACATCCGTGCGGCGCAGGCGCTTGGCGTCAGCGATCGCAGTATCATCCTGCGTCATATGTTGCCAAATGCCATGGTCGCTACCCTCACCTTTTTACCGTTTATTTTATGTAGTTCGATCACCACCCTGACCTCACTCGATTTCCTCGGCTTCGGTCTGCCGCTCGGTTCACCGTCACTCGGCGAACTGCTGTTACAAGGGAAAAATAACCTTCAGGCCCCGTGGCTTGGGATCACCGCCTTCTTGTCGGTGGCGATATTGTTGTCTTTGCTGATCTTTATTGGTGAAGCCGTCCGCGACGCATTTGATCCTAATAAGGCGGTGTAGCATGACGCAAACTCTGTTAGCGATTGAAAATTTGTCGGTGGGTTTTCGCCATCAGCAAACCGTACGTACAGTAGTCAATGATGTTTCACTTCAGATTGAGGCTGGCGAAACGCTGGCGCTGGTGGGTGAGTCAGGTTCAGGCAAAAGCGTTACCGCGCTGTCAATTTTACGCCTGCTCCCTTCCCCGCCGGTTGAATATCTCTCCGGCGATATTCGTTTTCATGGCGAATCGCTGCTTCATGCCAGCGATCAAACGTTACGCGGTGTACGCGGTAATAAGATTGCCATGATTTTTCAGGAGCCGATGGTGTCATTAAATCCATTGCATACCCTGGAAAAACAGCTTTATGAAGTGCTTTCACTCCACCGCGGGATGCGTCGGGAAGCGGCTCGTGGCGAAATTCTTAACTGCCTTGATCGCGTCGGTATCCGCCAGGCGGCAAAACGGCTAACAGATTATCCGCATCAGCTCTCCGGCGGCGAACGCCAGCGGGTGATGATTGCGATGGCGCTGTTAACGCGACCGGAATTATTAATTGCCGATGAACCGACCACCGCGCTGGACGTCTCTGTCCAGGCGCAGATTTTACAGCTGTTGCGCGAACTGCAAGGCGAGCTGAATATGGGCATGCTGTTTATTACTCATAACCTCAGCATTGTCAGAAAACTGGCCCACCGCGTGGCGGTAATGCAAAACGGTCGCTGTGTCGAGCAAAATAACGCTGCTACGCTATTTGCCTCACCCACTCATCCTTACACACAAAAGCTACTCAACAGTGAACCATCTGGCGACCCGGTGCCATTGCCAGAACCTGCCTCTACGTTGCTGGATGTTGAACAGCTTCAGGTTGCCTTCCCCATTCGCAAAGGGATTTTGAAGCGCATTGTGGATCATAATGTGGTGGTGAAAAACATCAGTTTTACGCTACGGGCGGGTGAAACACTGGGTTTAGTGGGCGAGTCCGGTTCCGGGAAAAGCACGACGGGACTGGCGCTGCTGCGACTGATTAATTCTCATGGCAGCATCGTCTTTGACGGTCAGCCACTGCAAAATTTAAATCGCCGCCAGCTGTTACCTATTCGTCATCGCATTCAGGTGGTATTTCAGGATCCAAACTCCTCACTCAACCCACGACTCAACGTTTTGCAAATTATTGAGGAAGGCTTACGGGTTCACCAGCCGACGCTTTCTGCCGCACAACGCGAACAACAAGTGATAGCCGTGATGCATGAAGTGGGATTAGATCCTGAAACACGCCACCGTTATCCGGCGGAGTTCTCTGGTGGTCAGCGGCAACGTATTGCGATTGCCAGGGCGTTAATTCTTAAGCCCTCGCTGATCATTCTTGATGAACCAACATCATCACTCGACAAAACGGTGCAGGCGCAAATATTGACGCTATTGAAATCATTGCAACAAAAGCATCAACTGGCCTATTTGTTTATCAGTCACGATTTGCACGTTGTCCGCGCGTTATGTCATCAGGTTATCGTACTGCGACAAGGGGAAGTAGTGGAACAAGGACCGTGCGCGCGCGTGTTTGCCGCACCGCAGCAGGAGTATACGCGTCAGCTACTGGCGTTGAGCTGACGCTTAAAAAGGATTGTAGTTTGAGAAGGGTTCGGCAATTGCCACACCAAAATTTTTCAATCGGCATGTTGCAGCAAACTCGTCCTGGCGATTTACAAACAGGCACGGCTCACCTTCACACTCCAGTACCGAGCATGGAACTTCGATGTCGCTTAACGCCTGGCTTAGTTTGTACATCACCGACCATGCATTATCACCATCCGGGCTAAGCAATTTAAGCGCCACCAGGCTGTTGTCACCGCACGGTCCATTTTGCGGAATCGGTTCAACCTTCGAACCTGCGAAACCAGCAGACCAGCGATAGTTCTGCGGCAGTCGATGGACGATTGAGAGTTGTAATGAAGTCACTTATTTTCCCCGGAAGCATATTTTAATTCACAATTTATTTACATCAATTTTAACACATCATCAACAATCCGTCTTTATACAGATCGTAAAGATTGATGCCTCGCCTGCGTGGCCTCTATGGCTCTGATTTAAATAATATCTGCGGGCGTGGTCACGTTTGCGGGGCTATATGTACCCGTTTCTGCGATCTAACTCAACCTTTTTAACTACAATGATGTGACTTTTTACATAAATTGATTTTACATAAAATAAACATATATCGGGGGAATGATAGATTTGTGGTTGACATGCATCAACAAAGGAAGCCTTTTAGCTTCCTCGTTGTGCAATAGATCACCGTTTTTTCGGCCGACTGGCGTACAGACAGAAGAGAATGGAACTGGTTGCGCAGAATGCAATTGACCAAATCATCGGCCATGCAGAGTTAAAGGTCGCAAGAGAAAGTAATGCGCCAACAATTGCCCCTATGCCGAAACGGAAGGTTCCTGCCAGCGAAGATGCCGTTCCCGCCATATGGGGAAACTCATCAAGAATGACCGCCATCGCATTGGATGACACCATCGACACGCAGCCCACAAACGCCGCAACGCCAACCACCAGCGACCAGAATCCCAGCCCCAGCAGCGCACTGATGACCATCCACGCCGCCATAATAAACTGTATCCACAACCCCGAGCGGAACATATTTAACGCGCCAATACGGCGAACGAAGCGGCTGTTAAAGATAGTCATCACGAACAGAAAAACAATGTTTAGCGCAAAGTAATAACCAAAGTTTTCCGGCGCGACGTGGTTAATTTCAATGTAGACAAACGGTCCGGCGCTTAAGAACGAGAACATCCCGGCAAAGCTGAAACCACTGGCAAGCATATAACTCAGGACACGCTTATGACGGAACAGCGCCGCAAAGTTACCAATAGTAGTACGAATGTGAAAAGGCTGGCGACGCTCCGGTGGTAAGGTTTCTTTGATCAGAAAGAAGATCATTGCCGAAGCCAGAATCGCCGCCACAGCGAGGATCCAGAAGATGTAATGCCAGCTCAGCCACACCAGCACCCAGCCGCCAACTATCGGTGCCATCAGCGGTGCAATGGTCGTCACCAGCATGACAAACGACATCATCCGCGAGAACTCTTCTTTCGGGTAGATATCACGCATCAAAGCGTTGATAACCACGCTGGCCGCAGCCGCAGCCAGCCCGTGGAAGAAACGCATCACAATCAGCTGATCGATGGTTTGTGCCAACGCACACGCCACCGCGGCGGCGGCAAACACCAGCGTACCGCCAAGAACCACCGGCTTACGCCCGAAGCTGTCTGCCATCGGCCCGTAGATTAACTGCCCCAACGCAAAGCCCAGAATATAAGTACTGAGGGTCATCTGCGTACTGCCCGCCGGTACACCAAACTGCGCTGAAATTACCGGTAGCGCAGGCAGATACATATCAATCGACAGCGGCATCAACATGGCCAGCAGGCCAAGGATAAAAACAATAGCAAACGACGAATGCTGTCGGGTGGTCACAACGGGCTCCTGAAAGTCATTGAAAAGTTAGACGACGCTGGCAATTTCTTCTTCAGTTAACGGACGATATTCACCGGGGGCTAAATCAGCATCCAGCGTAATGCCGCCAATACGTTCACGATGCAGCTCAACCACATGGTTACCCACGGCGGCGAACATGCGTTTCACCTGATGATAACGCCCTTCGCTGATGGTCAGACGAACCTGCGTTGGGGTAATCACTTCCAGCACCGCCGGCTTAGTGAGATCTTTTTCGTTATGCAGTTGCACGCCTTTAGCAAATTGCTCTGCCGTATCGTCAGCTACGGGTGATTCCAGCGTCACCAGATAGGTCTTCTCGCAATGATGGCGCGGGGAAGTAATGCGGTGCGACCACTGACCATCATCAGTCATTAGTACCAGACCGGTGGTATCGATATCCAGCCGCCCTGCGGCGTGCAGTTTCCACGCCACTGGTTCATCAAGAAAATAGAGCACCGTTGGGTGATCAGGGTCGTCCGTGGAGCAAACATAGCCCTGAGGCTTATTGAGCATGAAGTAACGTGGACCGTGTTGCTGCGCCAGCGGATTGCCATCGTAAGCGACATCATGTTCAGGGAGCAGTTTGAACGCTGCATTACGGACGATTTCGCCATCGACGGTGACACGATTGCCGCGGATTTCACGCCCGGCAATAGCACGGCTAACGCCGAGTTGCTGTGCGATAAATTTATCAAGTCGCATGTGTGTGATTTTGCCTGTAAAAAACGGAGGTCGGGTAATGACCCGAAAATCTGAACTGTTGTCTGCCCAGTATAGCGGTCTAATAACTTCCCTCAAGGGAAAAAGATCCGTGGCATACTATTAGCAGAATAATCTACCTACGCGAGACCATGATTTTTACACTCCGCCCATATCAGCAAGAAGCCGTGGATGCCACGCTCAACCATTTTCGTCGTCATAAAACCCCTGCCGTAATCGTGCTGCCCACCGGTGCAGGTAAAAGCCTGGTGATAGCGGAACTGGCGCGGCTGGCACGTGGTCGCGTGCTGGTGCTGGCACACGTTAAAGAACTGGTGGCGCAAAACCATGCAAAATATCAGGCGCTGGGGCTGGAAGCCGATATTTTTGCCGCCGGGCTAAAGCGCAAAGAGAGCCACGGTAAAGTGGTATTTGGCAGCGTGCAGTCGGTCGCCCGTAATCTTGATGCCTTTCAGGGTGAATTTTCGCTGTTGATTGTCGATGAATGTCACCGTATTGGTGACGATGAAGAGAGCCAGTATCAGCAAATCCTCACTCACCTGACCAAAGTGAATCCCCACTTACGCCTGCTGGGGCTGACTGCCACGCCTTTTCGACTGGGCAAAGGCTGGATTTATCAGTTCCATTATCACGGCATGGTACGCGGCGATGAGAAAGCCCTTTTCCGTGACTGCATTTATGAGCTGCCGCTGCGTTATATGATTAAACACGGCTATCTGACGCCGCCAGAACGACTGGATATGCCAGTAGTGCAATACGATTTCAGCCGCTTGCAGGCACAGAGTAACGGGCTGTTCAGCGAAGCCGATCTCAACCGTGAGCTGAAAAAACAACAACGTATTACCCCGCACATCATCAACCAGATTATGGAGTTTGCTGCAACGCGCAAAGGGGTGATGATTTTCGCCGCCACCGTTGAACACGCAAAAGAGATTGTGGGATTACTACCCACCGAAGATGCTGCACTGATTACTGGCGACACCCCCGGCGCTGAGCGCGATGTGTTAATTGAAGATTTTAAAGCCCAGCGTTTTCGCTATCTGGTCAACGTCGCGGTACTGACCACCGGATTTGACGCCCCGCACGTCGATCTTATCGCCATTCTGCGCCCTACCGAATCGGTGAGTCTTTACCAACAAATTGTCGGGCGAGGTCTGCGTCTCGCTCCTGGCAAGACTGATTGCTTAATTCTTGATTATGCGGGTAATCCTCACGATCTCTACGCGCCGGAAGTTGGTACACCGAAAGGCAAAAGTGACAACGTTCCGGTACAGGTTTTCTGCCCTGCCTGCGGTTTTGCCAACACCTTTTGGGGGAAAACGACCGCCGACGGGACATTGATTGAACACTTTGGTCGCCGCTGTCAGGGATGGTTTGAAGATGACGACGGTCATCGCGAACAGTGTGACTTCCGTTTCCGTTTTAAAAATTGCCCGCAATGTAACGCAGAAAATGATATTGCCGCCCGCCGTTGCCGCGAGTGTGACACCATTCTGGTTGACCCGGATGATATGTTAAAAGCGGCGCTACGACTGAAAGACGCGCTGGTATTACGCTGTAGCGGCATGTCTTTGCAGCATGGGCACGACGAAAAAGGCGAATGGTTGAAAATCACCTATTACGATGAAGACGGCGCGGATGTGAGTGAGCGTTTCCGTCTGCAAACGCCCGCCCAGCGAACTGCCTTCGAGCAGCTTTTTATCCGCCCGCATACGCGCACACCGGGCATCCCGCTGCGCTGGATCACCGCCGCCGATATCCTCGCCCAGCAAGCCTTATTGCGACACCCGGATTTTGTCGTTGCCCGCATGAAAGGTCAGTACTGGCAAGTGCGTGAAAAAGTGTTCGATTACGAAGGTCGTTTTCGTCGGGCGCACGAATTACGCGGTTAATGGTAGTTTTGATTGATGTATAAGGCGATTGAGTATAGAATCTCGCCCGCTTTTGCATACGCAAAGCAGATCACTTACCTGTTGCTGGGTCGCCTGTAGCAGGATTAATTTAAGAGAGAAAGAAATGTTTACTATCAACGCAGAAGTACGTAAAGAGCAGGGTAAGGGTGCGAGCCGCCGCCTGCGTGCCGCTAACAAGTTCCCGGCAATCATCTACGGTGGCAAAGAAGCGCCGCTGGCTGTCGAACTGGATCACGACAAAGTCATGAACATGCAAGTTAAAGCTGAATTCTACAGCGAAGTTCTGACCATCGTTGTTGACGGTAAAGAAATCAAAGTTAAAGCTCAGGACGTACAGCGTCACCCGTACAAACCGAAGCTGCTGCACATCGACTTCGTTCGCGCTTAATTGCTGAATAAGTTGTAAAAAACCCCGCTCCGGCGGGGTTTTTTGTCTCTGCAAATTATGCCTGATTACGGTATTGCTATTTTTTGCAGGCCAGATAAGGCGTTCACGCCGCATCTGGCATTCAGAACACAAAACCGATTAATTGCCGCCAGACGTCCGGCGCTGCAATTGGTCACGCAGGTTCGGCGGCGTGCCTTTAATGGTCAGGGTATCGGTCGCCGGATCCCAGAAGATGCGTTCACCTAACAGCATCGCATCAAAGTTAATAGTCAAGCCACCGCCGCTACCGGCAAACTTCGTCAACTGACGCAGTGTGCTACGGTCTGCCGGGAAGCTCTCTTCCAGTTCGTAGCCTTTTTCAGCCGCAAACTCCGTGAAGCTCACTTCGCTGACGCCAGCCAGCTCTTTCGACAGCGATTCCAGTTCAATCTCTTCACCTGCCTGCAGCTGCTCATTACAGTAGCTATAAACCTGCTGGCGCACGTTCTGTCGCTCTGCTTTATCCAGTTGTGCTTCGGCAGTGAAATCATCGACCGCTTGCAACAGCCCACGGTTTTGCGCTTTCGCGTTTAACCCTTCGCTGGCACCGAGGAAATCCATAAAGAAATCCGCCACTTTGCGCCCTACTCGCCCTTTCAGGAAAGTGAGATAGCGGGTCGACTCTGGATTGGTTTCCCACTCGGTTAAATCGATACGCGCAACAATATCCGCATGATTGATATCAAGATAATGAGTTGGGTTGATGTCGAGATTTTCGTTAACGCGCATACTGCTCAGATTGCTCAGAACTGCCACCAGCAAATACTCCACCGCCAGATAGCGATAGTGGCAAAACAGCACGAATCCACCGTCAGCAAAAGGATATTTCGCTAATTCGTCACGCAGGCGACCGGTTGCCGCGCGGCTAAATGCCAGAAAGTCCTCTTCGCCCTGACGCTGTAAGCGCAGCGTCTGCGCCAGTTCACTCTCTTCGCTAAACAAGCCGTAAGCTTTATTTTTGGCGCTATAGACCCGATGCAGTTCTGCCACCATCTCAACGACGGTTTCTGTCGGTTCCAGCAATGAATCGCGCAACACCAGCTCAAGGTTCTGCTCATCACGCTTGATAAGCTGGTGCAGAGCAATCTGGTTGATATCCAGACTCATGATAAACTCTCCTTTAAGACCGGGCGGTATTCAACCACCGCCGGTTAAGCGACGCAATAAAAGATGGCGGTCATTTTACAGAAGGCAGCGTAACGAGAATGATTTAACGCATAAAAAAGCAGAAAAAAAACCGTTGCTACGGTAATATGTTGCCCTTTCATCAACTAACTGATTTCGATTTATGCCACAAATTTCCCGCTACAGTGATGAACAGGTTGAACAATTGCTCGCAGAGCTGCTCAACATACTGGAAAAACATAAGGCTCCGACCGACCTTTCCCTGATGGTGTTAGGCAACATGGTCACTAACCTTATCAACACCAGCATTGCCCCGGCCCAACGCCAGGCAATTGCCAACTCTTTTGCCCGCGCCTTACAGTCCTCTATCAACGAAGACAAAGCGCACTAAGGGAAACAGATAACAGGTTATGGTAACTCATCGTCAGCGCTACCGTGAAAAAGTCTCCCAGATGGTCAGTTGGGGGCACTGGTTTGCACTGTTCAATATTCTGCTTTCGCTCGTCATTGGCAGCCGTTACCTGTTTATCGCCGACTGGCCGACAACGCTTGCTGGTCGCATTTATTCCTACGTAAGCATTATCGGTCATTTCAGCTTCCTGGTGTTCGCCACCTACTTGCTGATCCTCTTCCCGCTGACCTTTATCGTCGGCTCCCAGAGGCTGATGAGGTTTTTGTCCGTCATTCTGGCAACGGCGGGAATGACGCTATTACTGATCGATAGCGAAGTCTTTACTCGTTTCCATCTCCATCTTAATCCCATCGTCTGGCAACTGGTTATCAACCCAGACGAAAATGAGATGGCGCGCGACTGGCAGCTGATGTTCATCAGCGTGCCGGTTATTTTATTGCTTGAACTGGTGTTTGCGACGTGGAGCTGGCAAAAGCTGCGCAGCCTGACGCGTCGTCGACGCTTCGCGCGCCCGCTGGCCGCATTCTTATTTATCGCCTTTATCGCCTCGCATGTGGTGTATATCTGGGCCGATGCCAACTTCTATCGCCCGATCACCATGCAACGCGCTAACCTGCCGCTTTCGTACCCGATGACGGCGCGACGTTTTCTTGAGAAGCATGGTCTGCTTGATGCGCAGGAGTATCAACGCCGTCTCATTGAGCAAGGTAATCCTGACGCCGTTTCCGTTCAGTATCCGTTAAGCGAACTGCGCTATCGCGATATGGGCACCGGGCAGAATGTGCTGTTGATTACTGTCGATGGCCTGAACTACTCACGCTTCGAGAAGCAGATGCCTGCGCTGGCAGGTTTTGCTGAGCAAAATATTTCGTTCACGCGCCATATGAGCTCCGGCAACACTACAGACAACGGCATCTTTGGCCTGTTCTATGGCATCTCGCCGAGCTATATGGATGGCATTCTGTCGACCCGTACGCCTGCGGCATTAATTACTGCGCTTAATCAACAAGGCTATCAGCTGGGATTATTCTCATCAGATGGCTTTACCAGCCCGCTGTATCGCCAGGCATTGTTGTCAGATTTCTCGATGCCGAGCGTACGCACCCAATCCGACGAGCAGACCGCCACGCAGTGGATCAACTGGCTGGGCCGCTACGCACAAGAAGATAACCGCTGGTTCTCGTGGGTTTCTTTCAATGGCACTAACATTGACGACAGCAATCAGCAGGCATTTGCACGGAAATATAGCCGGGCGGCAGGCAATGTCGACGACCAGATCAACCGCGTGCTCAATGCACTGCGTGATTCTGGCAAACTGGACAATACGGTGGTGATTATCACTGCCGGTCGGGGTATTCCGCTGAGCGAAGAGGAAGAAACCTTTGACTGGTCCCACGGTCATCTGCAGGTGCCATTAGTGATTCACTGGCCAGGCACGCCGGCGCAGCGTATTAATGCTCTGACTGATCATACCGATCTGATGACGACGCTGATGCAACGCCTGCTACATGTCAGCACACCTGCCAGCGAATATTCGCAAGGTCAGGATTTGTTCAACCCTCAACGCCGTCATTACTGGGTTACCGCCGCGGATAACGATACGCTGGCAATTACCACCCCGAAAAAGACGCTGGTGCTGAACAATAACGGTAAATACCGTACTTACAACTTACGTGGTGAAAGAGTGAAAGATGAAAAACCACAGTTAAGTTTGTTATTGCAAGTACTGACAGACGAGAAGCGTTTTATCGCTAACTGATTAATTATAAATCAGTTAGCAAAATATCTTACTTGCAATCGGTGTGGAAAACGGTAGTATTAGCAGCCACGAGTCGGCACGTAGCGCAGCCTGGTAGCGCACCGTCATGGGGTGTCGGGGGTCGGAGGTTCAAATCCTCTCGTGCCGACCAAAAATCCCAAGAAAAAACCAACCATTACGGTTGGTTTTTTTATATCTGCAATTAATTCGATAAACAGACCGTGACACATCACAGCCTGTTTATTTTCTGTTATCAGAACGTCCAGACCACACCCGCCTGAGTATTCCACGGCGATTCTACCCCTGCGCCATTGCCATAACTGACTGACAAATGACCGCTTAACGTCGGGGTAAACGATGACCTTATCCCAGCCTGATAAACGCCACGGGTTCCAGCCACATCATTATTAAATTTGCCATCGTCATTAACTTTCACCTGGTTAGAATCGGCGTATTCCTGACGTACGGCGGCTTTCAGCCAGGGTTCCAGCGTCGTACCGTTTTGCAGGTCCATGTGATAGCTTACCGCCGTTCCCGCTTCAGCCCGTAATATGCGGGTATTTCCCACATCCGCGCGCATGCCGTTTGATAACGTGTAGTCCTGACCATCTGTGGTAAAGCCGGTAAAGGCCAGATAAGGTCTAACACTCCACAATCCGTCAACCCAACGGAACCCGCTCTCGACATGAGCACCCGCGCCGTTACTATTGTAATCGCCAAACGCTGTTGCCCCATTACTCATCTTGCCATGGATGGTGTTGGCAAAACGGTCAACTTTCACCACCCCATCAACATAGGCACCGTTCTGATGCTCCCAACCGGCATAAGCCCCCAGGGTATAGCTATCGATATTGCCTTTGCCGCCGCGATCAAAACCAATATCAGAATGAGAGTAACCAAAGAACAAGCCGCGAATTGTACTGCTTTCTTCACGGGAGAAACGGCTATCGATACCGAGCGTCAGCCCCGTCAATGTTTGCTCAAAGCCAGCTCCCGCATCAGTGGTCACGTTGTTGCGGGTGTTAATTGCCGAACTCCACATCGCCGTATCGTAATTAACGCCTTTTACGCTACCAAGACGCTCACGCACGGTGTCCAGTTCTGCATCAAATACCAGCGGTTGTGCTGCCGCCATATTCAGCACATCAGTGGTTGAAGGGGTAATTTGCGCGCGATTCTCTGCCAGACTCCAGCTATGGTTGCCATTATCCAGCAAGGTATATTCATACGTACCGATATCAACAACGCCTCCGGCATTGCCCAACGTAAATGCAGCATCACCGCCGCCCGTCGTTACCAGTGTAAGGCTATCTCCTGCTGCCGGGCTGGCACCGGTGTCCGTAACGAATATTTTGAAATCACCTGTTGCCTGACCGGTGACGTTGAGCTGATCGCTCTGATGATTAGCCATATCGGTACGCATATAAAAATTGCCGTTTCCCGACAGGGTATTGGTGGTCAACGTAATGAAATTTTCCGCACTTGCCGTCACTGATGAACGAGTCACTGGCTCATCCATCATAATCACATTTGCGTCAGACATCGCAAGGTTGGCTAAGTTGAGGAGGGTGTTTTGGTTCGTCGTAGTGATATCGGCAATGATGGTCCATGAGCTACCATCGAGCGAAACATCCGCTTTGCTGGTATCCACGGCACCATGCGTTCTTAAAGAAGCGCCCTCAGAAACCACGACACTACCCACCAACATAGCGGGTGCATAATTTATTTGCGGCTTCATGACCTCAAGAATGCCATCATTCCCTCTGACTGAAACGTTAACCATTGTGCCAGCCCAGACATTAGCGCGGCCATTGTTGATAACCATATTTTCAGAGATGGCTTTAGAGGAATACGTGATACTTCCATTCTGATCTGATCGACCGAGATCATATACCGCATTTGCCTGCACTCTCGTACCAGTATCCTTTCCCAGCGATTGCATAGTGGCATGCTCATCAAGGATAGTATCAATGGCCTGCGTGTCCTCCATAACAATGAGCCCGGAACCATCATCCAGTTCATAATTTTTTGACACACCATCTTTTATACTAAATTGGCCTTTACTGTTTGTACCACTCACTTCCAGCGCATTCGTTGAGACAATTAATTTTCCGCCTGCTTTTTTATCAACGCCAGTTGCAGTCCCGCCATCCATAACCTCCAGTAAGCCGCCATTATCCACAGTGGTATTATAAGCGAAGTCATTTTCTTCAACTCGCAAACTTCCGCCGTTTTCCAACAGCATATTATTAGCAATACCATTCTTGATATCGAACTGACCGAGACGGTTTGTTCCGAATACCTCCATGGCCCGCGTGGTTGTTTTAATCGCACCGCCTGCTTTCTGATCTACCGCAAGCGCAAATCCCCCCTCTTTAACCTCCAGTAGTCCTCCCTTTTCGATAGCGGCAAAGACGGTCCCCCCATCTTTTTCAACGATTAAGCGCCCGCCTTTAATCGTAGGTTCATTCGCCGCGCCATAAACCTGTAGCACACCATTATTGAGGGTAGTCTGGTTTGCCGCGCCACCCATTTGAACAATTTGATAACCATCATTTAATACTGAGTATTCTGCGGTGCCATTCATTTCAATGTACTGATACCCGCCGTTAATTTCAGTATTACTACTTATACCAAATTCTTTAATATGCTGTTCTCCGCCAGGATTGATTTTCGTATTATTGGCGGTCCCATAAACCAGCTGGATATCTTTTTCCAGGACAACACCATCAACTGTCTCACCATACTCAACTGTTGATGCCAATGCTATGGGTGAATATAACGCTGTAGCCACCAGAACAGATATTGCGGAACGACAAAGAGAAACAGAACCAGATTGATGCATTGAGCTTTCATCCTATGAAATTAATTGCTGTTAAAAGCATTGGGTAAAGAAAATACCCATAGCTCCATACCCGGAGTCAGTTTTTAAAAACTGTTTAAAGAAATGCACAAGTATTGTGATTGATTTTTTAGTTGTTTTTCTTGATGAGAAGCTGATGCAAAATTCCGTCTTTATAATGAAAATGATGCCAAAGCGAACGACAAGGTTGTAGTTTTCACTACATGTCCATACATAAAATGGGGTAACATTCACGCGCCTGGTAGCGTTACCAACGCTACGCTCAAACATAATGATTCTAATAAAACCTCAGGAGACTACTATGCCTGAAGCAACGCCTTTTCAGGTGATGATTGTGGATGATCATCCACTTATGCGACGCGGTGTTCGTCAGTTACTGGAGCTTGATCCTGGCTTTGAAGTGGTCGCCGAAGCGGGCGACGGCGCGAGCGCGATCGATCTGGCGAATAGGCTGGATATCGACGTGATCTTACTGGATCTCAATATGAAAGGTATGAGTGGCCTGGATACCCTCAATGCCTTGCGCAGGGATGGCGTTACCGCGCAAATTATTATCCTGACCGTATCAGATGCCTCCAGCGATGTCTTTGCGCTGATAGACGCAGGCGCAGACGGTTATCTGTTGAAAGACAGCGACCCGGAAGTGTTGCTGGAAGCGATTCGTGCCGGAGCGAAAGGCAGCAAAGTCTTTAGCGAACGCGTCAATCAGTACTTACGTGAACGTGAAATGTTTGGCGCAGAAGAAGATCCCTTCAGCGTGCTGACGGAGCGCGAGCTGGATGTTCTGCACGAGCTGGCACAGGGGCTGTCAAATAAACAGATTGCCTCGGTGTTGAATATTTCCGAGCAGACAGTAAAAGTACACATTCGCAATCTGCTGCGTAAACTCAATGTCCGCTCACGCGTGGCGGCCACCATTCTGTTCCTGCAACAACGCGGGGCACAATAAAAATAGCCCGATGGCATCACCATCGGGCCTCTTTTTATTTACTCTCCTGCGGCGACAAATGTTGCATCGCCTGCGCGATACTACGTTCAATCACCGCACGGCGAGTATCATTGGCAGGTAAGAGTTTCAACATCATCTCCCACGCGGCAACGGCTTCGCCAAATCGCTGCTGCTCAAAGGCATTAAACGCATACATGCTTAACACACGGATATTGCTGTGGTCAGTTCTCACCAACTGGCGTAGCAGTTCACCACCCAGGCGGTTGTCGTTGGGATCAGATGAACGTGTCAACGCTTCAGCGTATCCGAGCGCCGCATCACTGTTCTTCGGATCGAGGCGATATGCAGTAGCGTATGCATCGGTGGCAATACTGGCGTTACCCAGCGCCATGCCAACGCGGCCCAACATAATCCAGCCTTCTATATCTCCCGGATTTTTTTGCAGTTGAGTACGCATCCCCAGCGCCAGGCGCGACATCTCTTCTTCGTTGAGCGGATCGGCTTTCGGATCCAGCGCCCTGTCCAGTAACGCCGGAGCCTGTGCCGTGGCCTGCTGCCAGATTTTCACCTGCTGATAATTGCCCGTCTGGTAGTAGCTGACGCCAGCCACAATTAACGCCACCACAATACCCGGCAGATAAACAATATATCCGGCACGCTTACCTTCCGGCACGCTTTGTTCAGGAAACGCGTCCGGCACCACGCGTACCCGACGCCGCGAACGGGCGTAAATGACCCAACCGCCAATGCCAATAGCCACTACCGGAAGCACCCACAGCAGCACGGTCAGCGGCGTTAACGGCGGATCGTAAGTGACGAAGTTGCCGTAACGCGCCACCATATAATCGACAATCTCTTTCTTACTTTTACCTTCCTGCATCAGTTCATACACTTTCTGGCGCAGGTCGGTGGCAATCATCGAGTTGGAATCGGCAATGCTGTTGTTCTGGCATTTCGGGCAGCGTAGTTCTTCAGTGAGTTGGCGGAACTGCTGCTCCTGCGCTTCATCCTTAAACTGCAACACGTCGATGGTCGCCAGCGCTGAGCCGGAGATCATCAGCATCAGCACGCCCAATAAAAACCTCATTGTGCGGCCTCCTTACTGTATTTCTCCCACAGCGGCTTGATCTCTTCTTCCCAGACGCGAGGATTGAGATCGCCCGCATGGCGATAGCGAATGATGCCGTTGCCGTCGATGAGGAACGTTTCTGGCGCGCCATAGACACCGAGATCCAGCCCTAACATGCCGTCGCCATCAAACAGGCTTAGTGCGTAAGGATTGCCCAGCTCTTTCAGCCAGCTGATTGCCTTCTGGCGATCGTCTTTATAGTTCATGCCGACCACGCGAATGCCCTGCGCAGAAAGCTGATTCAGATATTGATGTTCCGCACGGCAGGTCGGACACCAGGTCGCCCAGACGTTAAGCAGCACAGGTTTGCCCTGAGTCAGCACATCCGCCTGATAAAACTGCCCCGGATTGTCCAGTGATTCGAGGCGAAACTTCGGCACTGGCTTGCCAATGAGCGCCGATTCCAGATTGGTCGGATCATCCCCTTCGGCATTACGCGCCAGCTGCCACAGCAGCGCCGCGGCAATCGCCAGGAAGATAATCAACGGAATTAACAATACTTTGCGCTTCATACAGCCTCCGGCGCAGTTTTTTGCGGACTCACGCGCTTACGATAGCGAGGATCAAACAGACACAGCAGTCCGCCCAACGCCATCATCAGCCCGCCCGCCCAAATCCAGCGAACAAACGGTTTGTAGTAAAGACGCACGGCCCACGCGCCGTTTTCCAGCTCTTCACCGAGCGCGGCGTACAGGTCACGCGTGATGCCGCCGTCAATCGCCGCTTCGGTCATCATCGACCCGGCAGTGTTGTAATAACGTTTTTCCGCATACAGCACCGTTTCCGGCTTGCCATCGCGCGTTACGCCGATAGTCGCCACACCGCCACGCCAGTTCGGGCCAGTCACCTCTTTGACATCACGGAAGGTGAAGCGATATTCATGGATATCGACACTATCGCCGGACTTCATGCGCACATCACGCTCAACGCTATAGTTCTGGCTAAAGGCAATACCAACAATTGTCACTGCCAGCCCCAGGTGAGCCGCCACCATTCCCCAATAACTGAAGGTGGTTTTCGTGCCGCGTGAAATACGCAGCGCAGCTTCCGCAATTGCCAGCACCGCAATCCAGCAGGCCATTGCCAGGCCGAGCACCGTCATCGCCACCACTTTGCTTTCGAACAGCCACGGCAACAGCAGCGACAGCACCAGCGTAGAGATGAAGGCGATAATCAACAAATTGCGGATTTTACGTGGGCGATCGCGCCCCCAGCGCACCAGAGGACCGACACCAAGCAGCAGCGCAAACGGCACCATCAGCCAGGTAAACATGGTGTTGAAGAACGGTTCGCCAATCGAAATACTGCCCAGTCCCAGTTGCTTGTGCACCAGCGGCAGCAGCGTCCCCAGCAACACCACCAGCATCGCGGCGACCAGCAAAACGTTGTTCGCTAACAGCAGAGATTCCCGCGACCACAGCGCATTGTTTACGCGTGAGCGAACTTTGTGTCCACGCGCGGCAAACAGCAGCAGCGAACCACCAATCACCAGTACCATAAAGGCGAGGATAAACATACCGCGTGCCGGATCAGAGGCAAACGCGTGTACCGATACCAGCACGCCGGAACGCACCAGGAAAGTCCCCAGCAGACACAACGAGAAGGCACTGATTGCCAGCAGTAATGTCCACGCTTTGAAGCTGGCGCGTTGTTCAGTGACCGCCAGTGAGTGCATCAGCGCAGTCCCCACCAGCCACGGCATAAACGAGGCGTTTTCTACCGGATCCCAGAACCACCAGCCGCCCCAGCCGAGTTCGTAATAGGCCCATGCGGAACCGAGCACAATGCCGAGCGTCAAGAAGATCCACGCCGCCAGCGTCCACGGACGAGTAAAACGCGCATAAGTGCTGTCCAGACGCCCGCTCAACAAAGAAGCAATGGCAAAAGCAAACGCCACCGAGAAGCCGACGTACCCCATATAAAGCAGAGGCGGATGGAAGATCAGCCCCGGATCCTGTAACAGCGGGTTAAGATCGCGACCTTCAATCGGGAAGTTCGGCAACGTGCGTGAGAACGGGTTAGAGGTAAAGAGAATGAACAGCAAAAAGCCGACGCTGACCATCCCCATTATCGCCAGTACGCGGGCCACAATATCCAGCGGAATACGCTGACTAAAAATCGCTACCGCAAAGGTCCAGCCGCTCATCAGCAGCACCCACAGCAGGAGCGAGCCTTCATGCGCGCCCCAGGTGGCCGCCACGCGATACCACACCGGAAGCTGGGTATTGGAGTTGCTGGCAACATAGGTGACGGTGAAGTCGTTGACCACGAAGGCATTGACCAGTACCAGAAATGCGCCAGCCACAGACATAAACAGCAGCCAGGCAAACAAGCGGGAAGATGCCATCATGCGCGCATCTCCGCGCGCTACGCCCCATAGCGGATACACGGACAGCAGCAGCGCAATTCCTAGCGCCAGACACAGCAGCCCGTTACCAATTTCCGGCATCATGATGCTGGGTCCTTATAAACACTCGCCGGGCGACGGTGATTGGCTTCCATCGCTTTCTCAACTTCTGGCGGCGTGTAGTTTTCATCGTGTTTCGCCAGCACTTCTTTCGCGAGGATATGATTGCCTTCTTCCAGTTCGCCCTGCACCACAACGCCCTGCCCTTCACGGAACAGATCCGGCAAAATGCCTTCGTAAGAGACATCTACTGAACCTTCAGCGTCGTAAATGGTGAAAGTTACTTTTAGCGAATTGGGATCGCGCTGCACACTACCCGGCATCACCATCCCGCCAACGCGCAGACGCTGACCGACTTCCGGCATTTGCTGAGTTTCACGCTTGCCGTAGAGAATTTCCCCCGGCGTATAAAAGAGATCGATATTCGAGCGCAGCGCATATAGCACCAGACCGATAGTCAGCGCCAGCCCCGCCAACACGGCACAGGCAATCCACAAGCGGTTTTTACGGCGAATATTCATGCAGCCTCCTGCTGTTGCGCAGCACGTAAACGCGCCTCACGCGCCCGCTGTTGCGCCACGCCACGCAGAATTGCGCGATGCTGCATCACCGAGTGCACGACCAAAACCACCAGCGGAATGACGGTCATCACCACCGCCAGCCAGACAAAAAAGGCGTAACCGCCCATTGCGAAAAATTCATTCCAGGAAGCAAATGCAGGGGTCATTTACGGCCTCTTTTCAGTATCAGTTCACTCACCCACGGACGGCGTTTTTCCATCAGCAAAATCAAATTACGCATCCGCATCAGCGTCAGCGTGGCAGACAGGAGCAGGAAGCCAAAAATCGACCAGCGCAGCGGCGAACGCATCGCCGGATCGATACTTTGCTGCATCCGCGTTGATCCCTGGTGCAGGGTGTTCCACCACTCCACGGAGTAATGAATAATCGGCAGATTCACCACGCCAATCAGCACCAGGATACCTGCCGCACGGCCCGCCAGACGGCGGTCGTCGAAGGCGTGCCACAGGGCAATCACACCCACATACAAAAACAGCAGCACCAGTTCAGAAGTCAGACGTGCATCCCATACCCACCAGGTGCCCCACATCGGTTTTCCCCATGCAGAGCCGGTAACCAGGGCAATAAAGGTAAACACGGCACCAATGGGGGCCATCGCCGCCACCGCCAGGTTGGCCATTTTCATCTGCCAGACAAGGCCAATAAACGCCGCCACCGCCATTGATGCATAAATGCCCATCGACCAGATCGCCGCAGGCACATGCAGGTAGATAATGCGGTAGCTATTTCCCTGCTGATAATCAGCCGGAGCAAAGCCGAATCCCCAGATCCAGCCGACGGTAAGCACGACCACACTGGCAATTGCCAGCCACGGTATAAACCAGCCACAGATTTGATACAGCCGTGGTGGGATCGCCAGTTGATGCAGTGTTTTCCACATAGTTTCGATACCAGACTCGAACAAAAATCAGTAATCCAGCGTTATTGAATGCTGATTCGTAACGCTGCCGCCGTCGCAAAAGGACTTAATGTCGCGGTGCCTGCCAGCAACGCGCCTAAAATTGCCAGATACCCATCAACGGGCAAATGCATAGAAGCCGCGTCCATCGCGGCGGTGGCAAAGATGAGTAATGGGATAGTCAGCGGTAACACCAGTATGCTGAGCAGCACACCACCGCGCTTAAGTCCCACTGTCAGCGCCACGCCCGGTGCACCGAGAAAGCCAAGCGTAGGCGTTCCCAGCAGCAGCGTCAGCGCCATCACTTGCCAGCCATAAACATCCATTCCCAGTAGCATTGCTACCAGGGGCGAAAGGATGAGTAACGGCAGACCGGTTACCATCCAGTGCGCCATCACCTTCGCCAGCACAACGGCGGGCAAGGGTAACGGCAACAACATCAATTGTTCAAGACTGCCGTCCTGCAAATCGTCACGGAACAGTCGCTCGAGTGCCAGCAAGGATGAAAGCAGCGCGGCAACCCAGATAATGCCCGGTGCAATACGCGCCAGCAGTTGCGGCTCCGGACCGATACTGAGCGGAAAAAGGGTAATGACAATCAGGAAGAACCACAGCGGGTTGGCGATTTCGGCGCTGTGGCGAAACGCCACGCGCAGCTCAAGACGGAAAATGCGCCAGAACATCATGCGGCCCCCGTTTGCGTCAGTGAAATGCGGCGAATTTTACTTTCAGCAACGTTGAGCGGCTGGTGGGTAGTCAGAATCACAGTCCCCCCCTGCTCCGTATGCTGCGCCATACGCTGGGTCAGACGATCGACGCCGTTAACGTCAATCGCGGTAAAAGGCTCGTCGAGGATCCATAACGTGGCACGGGTCAGCCACAGACGCGCTAAAGCGACGCGGCGTTGTTGCCCGGCAGAAAGTTGATTTACCGGAATATCTTCGAATCCGGCAAGCCCAGCCTGCGCCAGGGCTTCCAGACATTGTGCGGTATCGCCATCGCGATGATAAAAGTGCAGATTTTCTAACGCCGTCAGCCGGGTTTTGATCCCCGGCTGATGGCCTATCCATAACAGGTTTTGATGGTAGCTGTCGCGTACCTGATGCAAGGGCTGCCCTTGCCAGAGAACGTCACCCGCATCAGGGCGAGACAACCCCGTCAGCAAACGGAGAAGCGTTGTCTTCCCCGCGCCGTTGCTACCGGTGATTTGTACCCACTCTCCTGCGTTCAGCGTAAATGACAAGCCACTAAATAAGGTTCGTTCATCCCGCTCGCAAAGTAACTCTCTGGCTTCAAGCATACCCACGCAATAACCCTGTTAAAAACCTGGCTCGACTTCGCGCATATCGGGCAGCTTGTGCGCTATCCCTTTATGGCAATCAATACAGGTTTGCCCATCTTTCACCGCCTGGTCATGCATCTTCGCGGCAACCGATTTCTGGGCGGTTGTATCCATATACTCGAAGTTGTGACAGTTACGGCACTCCTGCGAGTTATTGTCCTTCATGCGCCGCCACTCATTCTGTGCCATCGTCAGGCGATGAGCTTCAAATTTCTGCGGCGTGTCAATAACGCCAAAAATTTTACCATACAGCTCTTTACTTGCTTTGAGCTTGCGTATCATCTTCGGCACAAACTCGTGCGGAACGTGACAATCCGGACAGGTCGCACGAACGCCGCTACGGTTGTTGTAGTGCACGGAATCCATGTATTCCTGATACACCGTGTTACGCATTTCGTGGCAGCTAATGCAGAACTCTTCGGTATTGGCTTTTTCCATCCCGGTGTTAAAGCCGCCCCAGAAGACGATGCCGCCGACAAAACCGATCAACAGTAGCGTCCCCAGCGCCAAACGGCTGGGGGTACGCCACCATTTCCACAGGCGCTTAATCAGACCAGGCTTACGGTCAGAATTTCCCATAATAACCTCTTATTTCCCGTAACCTTTTGATGGGGTAAAGGTATTCCCCACGATTGGCGCGGTATCGGCCTGCGGTACGTGACATTGCAGACAGAAATAACGACGCGGAGCCACTTCCGCGCCCACTTTGCCGTCGCTGTCCATAAAGTGAGTAGGACTGATGCGCGGCGCGCCAGTGGTGCGATAGCTTTCGACACCGTGGCACTGCAAGCAGCGGTTGGTATTGGTCGTTACCTGATAACCTTCAACGCTATGCGGGATCATTGGCGGCTGATTCACATAGTTCAGCGGCATCCGTTCCTGCTCTTTTGGCATCCGAATGGCCCCTTCCTGCGTCCCGGATACTTCCGGCGACTGGCTAAAATCGACGCCATTAGCCGCCCAAACCGCGCCGCTCACCACCAGGGCCAGCATCGCCGTCCATTGACACAGCGCTTTCTTCAGGTCATGGCTTTTCATGATTTCGCTCCCGAACTCCATCGTGTAGTTATTGTAAATACATCCTCAGAACAGACATCCACGCAGCGACCGCACGTCATGCAATCGCGGCTGGTGACCTGCACCGGGCTTTGTTCATCCAGCACCGGGGCACGTAGCACATGCGGTTCCGGGCAAACATGAAAACAATCCATACAGCGGTTACATTTCTGCCGATCGCTGGCCGCAACGGTAATCACACCTTTGCTACCCAGTACGCCATACAGCGCGCCAACCGGACAAATGTGACCGCACCAGCCGTGTTCAACGACCAGTAGATCAAATAAAAACAGCGCGAGAATAAGCAGCGCGCCGCTACCGAAGCCCATTACCAGGCTGCGCCCCATCAGGGAAACGGGGTTGATCCATTCCCAGATGAGCGTGCCGGTTAAGGCCGATCCCAGCAGAATGACCACCAACAGCACGTAGCGAATGTGGCGAGGGATCGTCGCAGACTGATTGAGGTCAAAGCGCCTGCGTAACCAGTTCGCTAAGTCGGTAATCGGGTTCAGCGGGCAGACCCAGCTGCAAAATAATCGCTTTCCTGCCAGGGCGTAGAGCACGGTGATAATTACCGCACCAGTCAGTGCTACCGTGGCAGGCAGATGACCGCTGGCAAGGCTTTGCAGCGTCATCAGCGGATCGGTCAGCGGAACGGTGTCGAATAACAGGCTACTGCTGTAGTTGCCGTGCAAGATCCACACACCAAACCACGGACCGCTCAAAAACATCCCCAGCACGAAGAACTGACAAAGGCGACGTAACACTAACCAACGGTGACTGCGCCACCAGCCTTTTTTCTCCAGCGCCTCGCGCCCGGCGTCACGTTTACGATTTGCCATTGTTCCCCTCCAGCCAGCCGAAGCGGTAATGGTGACCTAACTCCCCTTTCGCTAGTGACAGCGGTAACACCTTGATTGCCGGTTGTTCCAGCACGCACACTTTTTCGCACTTACCGCAACCGGTACAGGCGTCGCTGTGAACCGTCGGCAGAAAGCGGGCGTGCTTACCGGTACGCGTGTTGCGCTCCAGCTCCAGGGTGATGGCCTCATCAATTTTCGGGCATTCGCGATAACAAACATCGCAGCGCAGCCCCTGAAAGTTGAGACAGTTTTCCTGGTCCACCAGCACCGCCAGCCCCATCCGCGCGTCGTCGATCGATTCGATCTCACGATCCAGCGCACCGCTCGGGCACACTTTGGCGCACGGAATGTCCTCACACATTTCGCAAGGAATATCCCGCGCAACAAAATATGGCGTGCCCGCCGACAGGCCAGAAGCCAGCGTCGCCAGTTTTAAGGTGTCGTAAGGGCAAGCCTGAACACACTGACCGCAACGCACACAGGCACTGGCAAAGGCGTTCTCGTTTATGGCTCCGGGCGGGCGCAACCGCACACCAGATGCGCGTGCGGTTTGCTGTTGTAACCCCAGCGCCACACCCACGGCAGCCAGCCCGCCTGCTGTGCGAACGACATCGCGCAGAAAGCGGCGGCGACCATTTTGAGGTTTCGCTGACCGGGACATAATGGCTTACACCTTCTCCAGTTTGACCGCGCACTTCTTGAAGTCCGTCTCTTTCGAGAGCGGATCGGTCGCGTCCAGCGTCAGTTTGTTAACCAGCTGTGCGGCGTCGAAGAACGGCATGTACACCAGGCCCTGCGGTGGACGGTTACGGCCGCGCGTTTCGACAATCGAGATCACTTCGCCACGGCGAGAAACCACTTTCACTTTGTCGCCACGACGCAGATCGCGCGCTTTCGCATCCAGCGGGTGAATAAACAGGACCGCTTCAGGGAAGGCGCGGTGCAGTTCCGGTACACGGCGAGTCATACTGCCGGTATGCCAGTGCTCCAGGACGCGTCCGGTAGAGAGCCACAGGTCGTACTCTTCATCCGGTGCTTCCGCCGCAGGTTCGAACGGCAGCGCGAAGATCACCGCTTTGCCATCCGGTTTACCGTAGAACTTGTAGCCTTCGCCCGCTTTCACGTACGGGTCGTTACCTTCGCTGTAACGCCACTGCGTTTCTTTACCGTTCACCACCGGCCAGCGCAGACCGCGTGCTTTGTGGTAGTCATCGAACGGCGCGAGATCGTGACCGTGACCGCGACCAAACCATGCGTACTCTTCGAACAGCCCTTTTTGCAGATAGAAGCCCAGCTCGCGGGATTCATCGTTCAGCTGATCTTCCGCCAGTTCGGATAGCGGGAATTTGCTCACTTCCGGAGTGGCATACAGAACCTCATACAGCGTTTTGCCACGCAGTTCAGGTTTCTTCGCCAGCAACTCTTCCGGCCACACTTCTTCAGTTTTGAAGCGGCGGGAGAACTGAACTAACTGCCAGAGATCCGATTTCGCTTCACCCGGTGCCTGTACCTGCTGACGCCAGAACTGAGTACGGCGTTCGGCATTACCGTAAGCGCCCTCTTTCTCTACCCACATTGCGGTCGGCAGGATCAAGTCCGCTGCCAGCGCACTGACCGTCGGATACGGATCGGAAACGATGATAAAGTTGCGCGGATCGCGCCAGCCCGGCATACGCTCTTCATTAATGTTCGGTCCGGCCTGCATGTTATTGGTACACATGGTCCAGTAAACATTCAGTTTGCCGTCTTTCAGCGCACGGTCTTGTGCCACCGCGTGCAGACCGATTTTCGCCGGAATGGTGCCACTCGGGATATTCCACTTCTTCTCGCAAATATCACGATGTTTCTCGTTAGTCACCACCATGTCCGCAGGCAGACGGTGAGCAAAGGTGCCCACTTCACGCGCAGTACCACACGCGGAAGGCTGCCCGGTCAGGGAGAACGGACCGCAACCCGGCTGGGAAATTTTGCCGGTCAGCAGGTGCAGGTTGTAGACCAGGTTGTTGGCCCACACACCACGGGTATGCTGGTTGAAGCCCATCGTCCAGTAGGAGATGACTTTCTTGTTCGGATCGGCATACAGCTGCGCCAGTTGTTCTAACTGGTCTTTCGGCACGCCGGTCATTTCGGCGGTTTTTTCCAGCGTATATTCAGCAACGAAGGCTTTGTAATCTTCAAAGCTCATCGGTTCGGAGGCGTCAGAACCCGGATTCTTCGCTGCTTTTTCCAGCGGATGGGTCGGACGTAAACCGTAGCCGATGTCCGTCGCCCCTTTGCGCAGGTTAACGTGTTTGCTGAAGAAGTCCTGATTTATCGCATTGTTTTGAATGATATAGTTGGCGATATAGTTCAGGATCACCAGGTCAGATTGCGGCGTAAAGATGATGCCGTTATCCGCCAGCTCGAAGCTACGATGCTGGTAGGTAGAAAGCACCGCCACGGTAACGTTCTGGTTAGAGAGACGACGGTTAGTGATGCGCGACCAGAGGATCGGGTGCATCTCCGCCATGTTTGCGCCCCACAGCACAAACGCGTCAGCCTGCTCGATGTCGTCGTAGCAGCCCATCGGCTCATCCATACCAAAGGTACGCATAAAGCCAACTACTGCCGACGCCATACAGTGACGCGCGTTCGGGTCGATGTTGTTCGAACGGAAGCCCGCTTTGAACAACTTGGACGCGGCATAACCTTCCCAGATAGTCCACTGACCAGAACCGAACATACCGATCGATTCCGGCCCTTTTTCTTTCAGGGCAGTCTTAAATTTCTCTTCCATCACATCGAAGGCCTGATCCCAGGTGATTGGGGTAAATTCGCCTTCTTTGTCATATTTACCGTTTTTCATACGCAGCAGCGGCTGCGTCAAACGGTCTTTACCGTACATGATTTTGGGCAGGAAATAGCCCTTAATGCAGTTCAGGCCACGGTTAACCGGTGCGTCCGGGTCGCCCTGACAGGCCACCACACGCCCCTGCTGCGTTCCGACCAGAACGCCGCAACCCGTACCGCAGAAACGGCACGGCGCTTTATCCCATTTAATGGCTTCCTGCTGACCAACAACGGCGCGGGCAACGCCCGGCACGCTGAGACCGGCAGCCGCCGCAGCGGCCGCAACGGCGTTAGCTTTCATAAAGCTACGACGACTGAGTTTCATGGTGTTTCCTCACCTTGCTCTTCCTGCTGGTGATAAACCAGCGACACCGCCAGCACGCCCTCTACGTTGCGTACTGACTCAATGGTTTGGATCAGCGTTTCGCTGTCTTCTGCTTCCACCACCACAATCAACTGACCGCTCGGCGCGTCGCTGACAGCAACTTCACAGCCGGTAAAGGCGTTCAGTTGGGTGCTGATGTCTGAAATTCGTTCGCTTTTGGCCTGCACGACCAGGCTGCAAACTTGCCAGTTAGTGTGCATGGAGATACTCCGCAGTTATGGCTGATACCGGACAGCTGGCTGCACATGCTCCACATCCGTTGCAAAGTTGGCTATTAAGTTGCGGCTGGTAGATCCCGGAGAGCGTCGGGCGAAAGATAATTGCCATTGGCTCACAGCTATCCTGACAGCGGCGGCATTCAACTGACTGATACGCCAGGCACGCGTCCCCAATGGTGAACTGCAAATCCCAGGCCCTGGTGTGGCGCGGAGAAAATAGCGATTCGGGGCAAGCCTGCGCGCAGGCGTAACAGAAGCTGCACTCGTTATTTTTGAAATTAACGCTCGGATAGCCACCCGCGCCGCGTTGCAGAATGTTGTTTTCACAAGCATTAATACAGACATCACAGCGGGTGCAATGGGTCAGAAAATGAGATTCATCACCGGACCAGGGCGGACGGATACCGTTACTGGCTTTGCGCCAGCGACCAGTGAGTATGCCCCGACGGGATGCATCAATCTTCACATTGACCTTCCATCATTAACGCGCTCTGAAAATTGAGAGCGACCAAATAAACCGCATAATTAATAAGCCATTTTTATAGCCGCTAAGATATTAAAGGATGTGTCAAAGATGCATACCCCGATCGGGGTAAAACCTGTAGCAGGATCAAAAGAGTGGCGGGAAGCGTGGCAAAAACGGGCTTTTGCTCACATTTCAAATGGTTATAAACATATTTATATAGCGATTAATTCGCCAGAGATATTTCTGCTGGTTTGTTTTCTCATCAGAATTTAACACTAAAAGAGCAGGTAAAATTATCTGAATGTTCTTTAAGTTATTCATAAAGCAAATTAATAAATCTGATGAATATGTTAACCTTCAGCGACATCATCGGTGAAAACCTATAAATGAAGAAGGAAAGCAAAAAAATGAAGACCATTCTACCTGCAGTATTGTTTGCCGCTTTCGCCACCACTTCCGCCTGGGCGGCAGAAAGCGTCCAGCCACTGGAAAAAATCGCACCTTATCCACAAGCTGAAAAAGGCATGAAGCGTCAGGTGATTCAGTTAACTCCGCAAGAAGATGAATCTACCCTGAAAGTAGAACTGTTAATCGGTCAGACGCTGGAAGTCGACTGCAATTTGCATCGTCTCGGCGGGAAGCTGGAAAGCAAAACGCTGGAAGGCTGGGGCTATGATTATTATGTCTTTGATAAAGTTAGCTCGCCGGTTTCCACGATGATGGCTTGCCCGGATGGCAAGAAAGAGAAGAAATTTGTCACCGCGTATCTGGGCGATGCTGGAATGCTGCGTTACAACAGCAAGCTGCCGATCGTGGTGTATACGCCAGACAATGTGGATGTGAAGTACCGTGTCTGGAAGGCGGAAGAGAAAATTGACAACGCGGTTGTCCGCTAAACTGCTGTGAAGTGCTGCAACCTGTAGGCCGAATAAGGCGGTTACGCCGCATCCGACATCTAACGCCCGAGCCGGTTGCCTGATGCGACGCTGACGCGTCTTATTAGCATACGCCACATCCGGCAAACCATGCCGGATGTGGCACATCATTACAACGCAATATCCGCCACTTCTTTTTGAACGGGTTGCGGTTTCAACTGCGGTTTCGGCGTACTATCTGCTGCCTGCGGCTTGTCGTATTTCAGCCCCAGCACTTCGCTGGTGTACTGCAACTCGCGTTCTGTTGCCGCTACATCACCGTTCAGCTTGCGTCCATAAGACGGAACGGTCGCCTTCAACGTTGCCTGCCATTGCGGGCTGGAAACGCGATCGCCAAATACTTTTTCCAGCAGATTCAACATAATCGGCGCGGCGGTTGACGCACCTGGCGATGCCCCCAGCAGCGCGGCAATGGTCCCTTGCTGGTCGCTGACCACTTCGGTACCCAGACGCAGTACGCCACCTTTCTCGGCATCACGCTTGATAATCTGTACGCGCTGCCCCGCTTGCCACAAACGCCAGTCCTCTTTTTTCGCCTGCGGATAGTACTCTTTCAACGCTTCAAAACGATCCTCTTCACTCAACATCACCTGACTCACCAGATATTTCACCAGATCGAAATTATCCAGCCCGACGTGCATCATCGGCATCACGTTAGAGGTGGTGGTGGAACTCATCAGATCCCACAATGAACCGTTTTTGAGGAATTTGGTTGAGAAGGTGGCAAATGGCCCAAACAGCACGACGCGTTTACCGTCCAGAACACGGGTATCGATATGCGGAACCGACATCGGTGGTGCGCCAACGGATGCTTTACCGTAAACCTTCGCCAGATGGTGATTAACCACGTCCGGGTTTTCCGAAACAAGGAACTGTCCGCCCACCGGGAAACCGGCGTAGTCTTTCGCTTCCGGAATCCCCGATTCCTGTAACAGCTTCAGCGCCGCACCGCCCGCGCCGATAAAGACAAATTTGGCGCGGATGTTCTGTGCAGTGCCATTTTTCAGATCGGCAACGGTAACGGTCCAGGTGTTATCGTCATTACGCTTTAGGGCGCGGACTTCGCTGCTGAGTTGCAGCGAAAAATTAGATTTCTTCTGCAAGGAAGCAATTAACTGGCGGGTGATCTCGCCATAGTTCACATCAGTACCAATTTCCGTACGCGTGGCTGCCACTTTCTGTTGCGGATCGCGCCCTTCCATCACTAACGGTGCCCACTCTTTGATCTGCGCGTGATCTTCAGAGTAACGCATACCGCGAAACAGCGAGCTTTGTTGCAACGCGGCGTAACGGGCGCGCAGGAAATTAACATTATCCTCGCCCCAGACAAAGCTCATATGCGGAACGGTATTGATAAATGAACGCGGTGTACGCAGCACGCCGCGCTCGACCTGGTGCGCCCAGAACTGGCGCGAAATCTGAAATGCTTCGTTAATGGCGACTGCTTTTTCAATACTGATGCTGCCATCGGCGTTTTGCGGGGTGTAGTTCAGTTCCATCAGTGCAGAATGCCCGGTTCCGGCGTTGTTCCAGCCGTTCGAACTCTCCTGCGCGACACCCTCCAGGCGCTCCACCATGGTCATCGACCATTCAGGCTCCAGCTCGCGTAAATAGGTCCCCAACGTGGCGCTCATAATGCCGCCGCCAATCAACAGTACATCAGTTTCCTGCTCCTCGGACGCTTTCGCTTTTGCCGCCATCGAAACGGCATTAAGCCCCACGGCCATCGAGAAGAGCATGGCAGTCACTTTTTTCATCTTGTTAATGCCTTACTTTTAGTCGCTTTATTGCAGGTGAGATTTGCGCGGCACCAACGGTAACACTTAAGTAACAACATTTAAATAATGTTTATAAATTATATTCTAATTTTAGAAACATTATAATTTCGTTGATTAATTATAGGGTTATTAGAAACGAAGGGATTTTTAGCATATTGACCTGGCGGCAGCAGTCCGCCAGGTCAGCGTCGAAATATTATGCCGTCCGGGCAACGGCATCACGCGAAGCAGCATCGCGCTCTTCGCCTGTCAGCTCGCTAAGTTGCCCGTTGCGCATTTCCAGCAGGCGGTCAGCGTGGATAAAGTAATGATCATCATGACTGATGGCGAATATGGTTTTACCCATCTCCTGCATCAGCGGCAGCAGCACCTGATAAAACTCACGGCGGAAGTGTGGGTCCTGATCCGCCGCCCATTCATCCAGCAGGATAATATCGCGTTCTTCTGCCAGCGCCAGCAACAGCGCGACGCGTTTTTTCTGCCCTTTTGATAACTTCAGGTTAACAATACGCCCGTTGCTTAACTCAAGCTTATGAGCCATTTTCAGTTGCGCCAGCCACTTCTCAATCAGTTGCGGGTTAGCGGGTTGACCCTCCGGCCCCAGCAGTTGATCGAACAGCCAGACATCGGTAAACACTGCCGAAAACAGTTTGCGATAATCTTCCGGTTGTTCGCCGCTGACAGGTTTGCCATCCAGCAAGATTTCGCCGCTTTGTGGCTGATACAAGCCCGTCAGCAACATCGCCAGCGTCGATTTTCCACTACCGTTGCCACCAATCAGAAACAGCAGTTCGCCACGTTTGATGGTGAGGTTAATCGGCCCAACGGAAAACGCGTTATCCTGATAAGCAAACGTAACATTGCGCAGCTCCAGCGTTTGCCAGTTGGGAAACGTCTGCGGACGCGGAAACTCTGCTTTGAAAGGCGCGAGCGCGAATTTGTTCAGCTTGTTAAACGCCACCTGCGCCGTCAGCAGCGTCGGTAATGCGCCAACCGCCGAAAGCAGCGGCGTACGCAGGAACAACAGCGTCAACGAATAGGTCGCGGCAACGTTGGTATCAGCCCAACCGAGACTGTTCGCCATCCAGAACACCAGGCCGATAGCGCCCAGCATCATGATGTTTGACCAGTTCACGGCACTAAGATGGAAGGTGTCTGCGCGGATAATATGATGGCGATACTCTTGCGCATCAGGAATGTAGAGGTTGTTAAACACATACTCGGCGCGTTCCCGGTTCAGAGTCAGCTCTTTGCGCCCTTCGAGTACGGTTTGAAAATCCGTGTACAGCTTATCTTCGGTTTCACGCAGGGTCGCCATATGTTTGTACACCCGCGCCACCAGCACAAAACCGCCCCAGATGGTGACTGCCATCCAGATAGCCGTTACCAGCAACATTTTGCCCGACAGCATCCACAAATACGCCGCGGAACCGATAGTGAGAATGATCCCCTGCACCAGTTCCGGCAGACGCACAAAAGCAATGGTGATATTGCGCACATCGCTGGTTAACCCCGCCAGCAACGAAGCGCTACCAAGTTGTTCAATGCGCTCGACGTGGGTATCCAGAATCCGCTTGATAAATTCACTACGCAGTCGGTAAACGAAGTGATGCCCCAAAGTGGTGAGCGCCAGTTGCGATCCGAGAGTGACTGCCATCAACAGCAACAATAATCCCAGAAACTCCGGCAACACCAGCAGACTGGTATCCGCCGTTTCGATAAGGCGCTGATTGATAAAAGCAATTAAGCCAATGCCTAATGCCGCACTGGCGAGGCTTAGCGCCATCA
Source organism: Escherichia sp. WS568 (assembly GCF_046486085.1). Classification (NCBI taxonomy): domain Bacteria; kingdom Pseudomonadati; phylum Pseudomonadota; class Gammaproteobacteria; order Enterobacterales; family Enterobacteriaceae; genus Escherichia; species Escherichia sp. WS568. The sequence goes on along the minus strand of NZ_JBJQMC010000007.1, from coordinate 183,828 downwards.
CACTGATAAATGGCCAGCGATACTGCCGCCAGACAAGTACAAGAAGTTCCATGCAGAAAACCCGGACAATGAATTACAGCCCGCAGTTTAAACATCTTCGCGCGCACAGCAATAATAATTCTTATTTTTATTCTTTTTTACCTGCCTGACGGAATGTCAGGTTGTAGCGGCAGTCGCCGGCGAGTGGATGAAACCCCGCTTTCAACGGTTGAATGCCATGATAAAACAGCCGCGATTCACCGCCCCATACCACCACATCGCCATGTTCCAGCAACAATCTTTTTAGCGGATCATTTCGTTTCAGGCCGCCAAATTGAAAAATCGCGGGTAAGCCCAGAGAAACAGAAACAATTGGCGCGCGCAGATCCGGTTCGTCTTTATCCTGATGCAGCGACAGTTTCGCGCCAGGAACGTAGCGGTTGATCAAACAGGCATCTGGCTGGAAATCTGGATAGCCCCCCGCCGTAGCCGCACGTTGACATAAATGATGAAAACTCTGCGGCATGGCGGGCCACGGTTTATTTGTTTGCGGATCAATGGGCGAATAGAGATAACCTTGCCGATGGGTCGTCCAGCCCAGATGCCCACAGTTGGTCATCGCCACCGACATGGTATATCCGCCTGGAGTGACCATCTGGCGAAACGGCGACTGGCTGGCAACGTCATTAATATCGCGGATTAGTTGCTCCGCAGCGTTAAAAGCGAAACGCCGTAAAATTACCGCACCAGCCGCCAGTGGCTCTTGCCACGGTTCAGCATCGGCAAACAGATCCAACATTACCTCTCCTCATTCTCAGCTTCGCGGCGCAGCAGTTGCGCTTTGCGCGACACGCCCCAGCGGTAACCGGAAAGTGTGCCATCACCACGGACCACCCGATGACAAGGTATAACGATAGCTAGCTTGTTGGCGGCACAGGCGCTGGCAACAGCCCGTACCGCTTTCGGTTTGCCGATGGCATTAGCCAGTTGCTGATAACTGACGGTTTCACCGCAAGGTATCGTGCGCAGTGCCTGCCAGACTTGTTGCTGAAAAGCAGTGCCGCGAATGTCCAGCGGTAACGTCAGCGGCGTATCGCGTTGATTGAGGCTGGCGATCACTTCACGCACATGTTGCTGAAACGTCAGATCGGCAGGCGCGCTGTCGGCAGCGGGAAACATCTGCTGTAACTCGCTGATTAGTGTCGCGTCATCATCGCCCAGTAATATCGCGCAAATCCCCCGCTCACTTTCTGCCACCAGGCAACGGCCCAGCTCACAATCAGCCAGCGCGTAACGCACCGCCAGATTTTCGCCACCGTGACGGAATTGTTTAGCCGTCATGCCCAGCGTTTCGTCAGCTTTGCGGTAGTAACTGCTGCTGTCGGGGAATCCGGCGTTAAGAATAGACGTCGTCACGCTCTCCCCTTTCGCCAGCGATTCGCGCAAACGGCGAGCGCGCCAGGCCTGTTGCCAGGCTTTAGGCGTCATTCCGGTAGTCGCTTTAAACAACCGATGCAGATGGAACGGACTCATCGCCACATGGTCGGCTAAGGCTTCCAGCGTTACAGGCGTTTCCTGTTCCAGAAGTCGGCAGGCGTGGGTAATTTTATCAAGGCGATGTTGCTGGGCATTGGCTTTGTCTGGCTGACAACGTTTGCAGGGGCGAAATCCGGCGGCGAGTGCCTCGCTGGCATTTGCGTAGAAGGAGACATTTTCCCGCAAGGCATGTCTGGCGCGGCAAGACGGACGGCAAAAGATACCTGTGGTGCGCACGGCGAAAACGAATTCGCCGTCGGCATTCGGGTCGCGGGCTAAGACAGATTGCCAGCGTTGATCGTCTGTTAAGCATGTGGCGTTTTTCATAATCAGCTCCCTGGTTAAGGATAGCCTTTAGTCTGCCCGGTCACCATCGCGCAAAAACCAACAATCTTGCGCTTTAATTTTTTTCGCTGATAAGGAAGCTTTTAAACTGCGGCGACATCCAGGTTTTAAAGCTATCGCCCTCTTTGGTGATCATATAGACCGCCAGCCCTTCCCGGCGAACAACTTCTTTGGCTTTATCCGGCCCGAGCACCATCAAACCTGTGTCCCAGGCGTCGGCTTCCAGCGCCGTCGGGGCAATCACCGTCACGGATACCAGATTATGTTCAATGGGACGCCCGGTTTGCGGATCGATAACATGAGAAAGACGTTTGCCGTCCAGTTCGTAATAGTTGCGATAGCTGCCGGAGGTGCTGATACCGTGGCCGTTGATATCCACCACCGCCTGAACCGCGTTTTCTTTATCGGTTGGTTTTTGAATCGCCACTCGCCACGGCTGGCCTTCACCGTTCATACCACGGCTGTTCAGCGCGCCGCCCACCGACACCAGATAGCGGGAAATCCCTTCCTGCTCCATCAAGCGTGCCAGATGATCCGCCGCATAACCTTCACCGACGGTAGAGAGATCGACATATAAATCCGGCAGGTCTTTTTGCAGATATTGCTGGTGGGACTGATTAATCACCGTCAGGTGCTGTAAGCCGGTTTTGGCTTTCATCGCATCGATCTGTTCCTGACTCGGAATTTGAACCGGCTGTTGTTCCGGGCCAAAGCCCCACAGATTCACCAGCGGCCCGACGGTTATATCCATCGCACCATCGGTCCTTGCGCCAATGCGCAGCGAGGTGGTGACGATATCGGCCATCGCTTCACTTACCGGCCACGGCGACAAACTTTGCGAGTCGTTAAAGCGCATCAGCGCGGAATCTTTTTTATAGGTCGAAAGCAGCTGATCGTCGGCGTCCAGCTGGGTCTGAATCTTTTCTTTAAGTTCGGCACTGCGTTTGGCATCAATGCCCGGGATGCTGGCACGCCAGAAGGTACCCATGGTTTTGCCTTCAAGAACGGTAACTTCAGTAGCGTGGGTTTTGGCGGGTTGTGGTTTTTGATCGCAACCAACAAAGAAGAGCGCGGCAGCCAGCAGTGCCACGCGGGTAAAGCTTATTTCCATACGTGATTATCCTCATGCGAACGGTCGCAAGAGTACACCAAAAAACTGTGTTTGTACGCTGAAAACAATGAAAAAAGGGCCCGCAGGCCCTTTGTTCGATATAAATCGAGATTAGAACTGGTAAACCAGACCCAGAGCTACGATGTCATCAGTGTTGATGCCAGCAGCGCGGGTGAACTGGTTGTCGTCCAGCAGGTTGATTTTGTAGTCAACGTAGGTGGACATGTTTTTGTTGAAGTAGTAGGTCGCACCAACATCAACATATTTCAGGATATCTTCGTCGTCGTAGCCACGACCCAGGTTTTTACCTTTAGACTGCAGGTAAGCCAGGGACGGACGCAGACCGAAGTCGAACTGGTACTGAGCAACAGCTTCGAAGTTCTGTGCTTTGTTCGCCCAACCCAGGGAACCTACGCGAGTTGCGTTGTAGGTCTGGGTGTACTGAGCAGCCAGGTAGATGTTGTTAGCGTCGTATTTCAGACCACCAGTGTAGGTTTCAGCACGGTCGCCAGTACCGATCAGGCCAGTGTTGTTCTGATCCCAGGTACGTTTGGAGCTGGAAACTGCAGCACCGATACCAAAGCCTTCATAATTGTAAGTAATAGAACCACCAACACCGTCACCGTTCTGCTCAAATACATCATCACGGCCATTAGTGGTCATACCTTCGCCATGAGCACTACCGTTTTTACCCTGATACTGAACAGCAAAATCAAGACCGTCAACCAGACCGAAGAAGTCGGTGTTACGGTAGGTCGCGAAACCGTTACCACGCTGCTGCATGAAGTTATCAGAATCGTAGGTATCACCACCGAATTCTGGCAGTACGTCGGTCCAGGAAGTAACATCGTAAACAACGCCGTAGTTACGACCATAGTCAAAAGAACCAACGTCCTGGAATTTCAGACCAGCGAATGCCACACGGGTCCAGGAACTATTGTCACTTTCAGGTTCGTTACCTTGAATCTGATATTCCCACTGACCATAACCGGTCAGTTGATCAGTAACCTGAGTTTCACCTTTGAAGCCAAGACGCATGTAGGTCTTGTCGCCATCTTTAGAGTCGTTATCGGAGAAATAGTGCAGGCCGTCAACTTTACCGTACAGATCTAATTTGTTGCCGTCTTTGTTGTAAATTTCAGCAGCGTTTGCTGCGCCTGCTACCAGCAGAGCTGGGACCAGGAGGGACAGTACTTTAACTTTCATGTTATTAACCCTCTGTTATATGCCTTTATTTGCTTTTTTATGCCACTGCATACTGATTAACCCTCATTAATCAGTCGGCAGGTCCATTCTCCCCAAAAATGCAGAATAATCCAACACGAATATGATACTAAAACTTTTAAGATGTTTCATTTATCGCTATAGATGTTTCAAAATGTAAATGCAAGGGAACTTTTTAAGATTATTGCGGAATGGCGAAATAAGCACCTAACATCAAGCAATAATAATTCAAGGTTAAAATCAATAACTTATTCTTAAGTATTTGACAGCACTGAATGTCAAAACAAAACCTTCACTCGCAACTAGAATATCTCCCGCTATCATCATTAACTTTATTTATTACCGTCATTCATTTCTGAATGTCTGTTTACCCCTATTTCAACCGGATGCCTCGCATCCGGTTTTTTTTACCCTTCTTTACACACTTTTCATTATTCTGTGCTACCACAGAAAAACTATAACGCTTGTTAACTATTTCACAAATAATTAACATCAGCATAATTTCCAGCAATCTTCGTTTATTTGCAATTAATTTCATTGGGCTTTTTGTAGGTTATTTGTACAGCAAAATGGCGCTTGTACATCTATTTCCCCCAATGCAGGATGATAAATATCACGGGAGAATAGAGAATCATCAATCAGGTAAGAGTCTGGAATTTCACACTGTACCCTTTATACTGCCCTATCACTTCGCGAAGTTTTAACAGGTCATAAACACGAATGCGTCAGAAAGAGACAACGGCCACGACCCGCTTTTCACTCCTACCGGGGAGCATTACCCGCTTCTTTTTACTGTTGATCATTGTGTTACTGGTGACGATGGGAGTAATGGTACAAAGCGCTGTTAACGCCTGGCTGAAAGATAAAAGTTACCAGATTGTCGACATTACCCACGCTATCCAAAAGCGCGTCGATACCTGGCGTTACGTGACCTGGCAGATCTACGACAACATTGCCGCGACGACCTCCCCCTCCTCCGGCGAAGGTTTACAAGAGACGCGCCTGAAACAGGATGTCTACTATCTGGAGAAACCACGCCGCAAAACGGAAGCGTTAATCTTTGGCTCTCACGACAACTCAACGCTTGAGATGACTCAACGGATGTCCACCTATCTGGACACATTGTGGGGCGCAGAAAATGTACCGTGGTCGATGTATTACCTGAATGGTCAGGATAACAGTCTGGTGCTGATCTCAACCCTGCCCCTCAAAGATCTCACCTCCGGATTTAAAGAATCGACCGTCAGCGACATTGTTGATTCACGTCGTGCAGAGATGTTGCAACAGGCCAACGCCCTCGATGAACGCGAAAGCTTTTCTAACATGCGCCGCCTGGCCTGGCAGAACGGTCATTACTTTACCTTACGTACCACCTTTAACCAGCCGGGACATCTGGCAACGGTTGTGGCTTTTGATCTGCCGATTAATGATTTGATCCCACCGGGCATGCCGCTGGACAGTTTCCGCCTTGAGCCAGACGCGACGGCAACGGGAGACAATGATAATGAGAAAGAAGGGACGGATAGCGTCAGTATCCACTTTAACAGTACGAAGATTGAAATCTCCTCGGCACTCAACTCTACCGATATGCGACTGGTCTGGCAGGTTCCTTATGGCACCTTATTGCTGGATACGTTGCAAAACATTCTGCTGCCACTGCTGCTGAACATCGGTTTGCTGGCGCTGGCGTTATTTGGCTATACCACATTCCGCCATTTCTCCAGCCGCAGTACAGAAAGCGTCCCCAGCACGGCGGTCAATAACGAATTGCGCATTTTACGGGCAATTAATGAAGAGATAGTCTCACTGCTGCCGCTCGGCCTGCTGGTTCACGATCAGGAATCGAACCGCACAGTCATAAGTAACAAAATTGCCGATCATTTGCTGCCGCATTTGAATCTGCAAAACATCACCACCATGGCGGAACAGCATCAGGGGATTATTCAGGCGACGATCAATAACGAGCTGTATGAGATCCGCATGTTCCGCAGCCAGGTTGCGCCGCGCACACAAATTTTCATTATTCGCGATCAGGATCGCGAAGTGCTGGTAAACAAGAAACTCAAGCAGGCGCAGCGTCTGTATGAGAAAAACCAGCAGGGGCGGATGACCTTTATGAAAAACATTGGCGATGCGCTGAAAGAACCCGCACAGTCCCTGGCGGAGAGCGCGGCTAAACTCAACGCCCCGGAAGGCAAACAACTGACGAATCAGGCGGATGTGCTGGTGCGGCTGGTCGATGAAATACAGTTAGCGAACATGCTTGCGGACGATAGCTGGAAAAGTGAGACGGTGCTGTTCTCCGTGCAGGATTTAATTGATGAAGTTGTGCCTTCAGTGTTGCCTGCCATCAAGCGTAAAGGTCTGCAACTGCTGATTAACAATCATCTGAAAGCACACGATATGCGCCGCGGCGATCGCGATGCCTTACGACGTATTTTGCTGCTACTGATGCAATATGCCGTGACCTCAACGCAATTGGGAAAAATCACCCTTGAGGTTGATCAGGATGAGTCCTCCGAAGACCGCCTGACGTTCCGCATTCTGGACACGGGAGAAGGCGTAAGTATTCATGAAATGGATAATTTGCACTTCCCGTTTATCAACCAGACCCAAAACGATCGCTATGGCAAGGCGGACCCGCTGGCATTCTGGCTGAGCGATCAACTGGCGCGTAAACTGGGCGGTCATTTAAACATCAAAACGCGGGATGGGCTTGGTACACGCTACTCTGTGCATATCAAAATGCTCGCAGCTGACCCGAAAGTTGAAGAGGAAGAAGAGCGATTACTGGATGATGTCTGCGTAATGGTGGATGTTACTTCGGCAGAAATTCGGAATATTGTCACTCGCCAGTTAGAAAATTGGGGTGCAACCTGTATCACACCCGATGAAAGATTAATTAGTCAAGATTATGATATCTTTTTAACGGATAATCCGTCTAATCTTACTGCCTCTGGCTTGCTTTTAAGCGATGATGAGTCTGGCGTACGGGAAATTGGGCCTGGTCAATTGTGCGTCAACTTCAATATGAGCAACGCTATGCAGGAAGCGGTCTTACAATTAATTGAAGTGCAACTGGCGCAGGAAGAGGTGACAGAATCGCCTCTGGGCGGAGATGAAAATGCGCAACTCCATGCCAGCGGCTATTATGCGCTCTTTGTAGACACAGTACCGGATGATGTTAAGAGGCTGTATACTGAAGCAGCAACCAGTGACTTTGCTGCGTTAGCCCAAACGGCTCATCGTCTTAAAGGCGTATTTGCCATGCTAAATCTGGTACCCGGCAAGCAGTTATGTGAAACGCTGGAACATCTGATTCGTGAGAAGGATGTTCCAGGAATAGAAAAATACATCAGCGACATTGACAGTTATGTCAAGAGCTTGCTGTAGCAAGGTAGCCTATTACATGAACAATATGAACGTAATTATTGCCGATGACCATCCGATAGTCTTGTTCGGTATTCGCAAATCACTTGAGCAAATTGAGTGGGTGAATGTTGTCGGCGAATTTGAAGACTCTACAGCACTGATCAACAACCTGCCGAAACTGGATGCGCATGTGTTGATTACCGATCTCTCCATGCCTGGCGATAAGTACGGCGATGGCATTACCTTAATCAAGTACATCAAGCGCCATTTCCCAAGCCTGTCGATCATTGTTCTGACCATGAACAACAACCCGGCGATTCTTAGTGCGGTATTGGATCTGGATATCGAAGGGATCGTGCTGAAACAAGGTGCACCGACCGATCTGCCGAAAGCTCTCGCCGCGCTGCAGAAAGGGAAGAAATTTACCCCGGAAAGCGTTTCTCGCCTGTTGGAAAAAATCAGTGCCGGTGGTTACGGTGACAAGCGTCTCTCGCCAAAAGAGAGTGAAGTTCTGCGCCTGTTTGCGGAAGGCTTCCTGGTGACCGAGATCGCTAAAAAGCTGAACCGCAGTATTAAAACCATCAGTAGCCAGAAGAAATCTGCGATGATGAAGCTGGGTGTCGAGAACGATATCGCCCTGCTGAATTATCTCTCTTCAGTGACGTTAAGTCCGGCAGATAAAGACTAATCACCTGTAGGCCAGATAAGACGCGTTAGTGTCTTATCTGGCATTTGCACTGAATGCCAGATGCGGCGTAAACGCCTTATCCGTCCTACGATTCCCGCGATTTCCTGACCCTCTCGGCATATACCGTCAGCGTCTGTTTTATCACATCCAGCGTTACCGGCTTCGACAGGCAGCTGTCCATACCGGACTCCAGACACCGCTGCTTCTCTTCAGCCAACGCATTAGCAGTTACTCCGATTACCGGCAACGTCAGTCCCAACTGACGAATGCGTTGCGTCAAGCGGTAACCATCCATATTTGGCATGTTGACGTCGCTAAGCACGATATCAATATGATTCTTGCTAAGTACATTAAGCGCATCGACGCCATCATTCGCGGTTTTACATTGATAGCCCAACGATCCCAACTGATCTGCCAGAAGACGCCGGTTAATCGGATGATCATCCACGACCAGAATCATCATATCGTCGTTATCGCTGACCGCTTTGTCCGTCGACGGCAGAGCGTTAGCAGGATCATCGCTCTCCATCTCGATCAAATAAATACGCGCCAACAATGCCGGTAGCTCATGCGGGGCCGCCACACTGTGTACCCACTCCCCTGGCGCTTTCTCCAGCGGAATACCAATATGGCGACGACAGAAGGTCACTACCGCTCTACCCTGCCATTTTTTACTCACTACCTCGTCAGTAATTAACACATCTTCGGGAGTCGGTTCCTGCCCTTCGTATGTTGTAACGACGATGCCGCTGCGCTGCAAACTGGTTTCCAGGAACTGACAGAGCGACGCATTGCGGACCGCCAGCCAGCAGCGTTTACCACTCAACCCTTCCACGCCTTTTTTCTGCGGGTACTGAGCGCCGTACAACGGAATACGCACGGTAAACTGGCTGCCCATTCCCGGTTCTGAATCTACCGAGATGTCGCCGTCCATCATGCTGATCAGTTTTTCACAAATCGCCAGACCCAGACCGGTCCCCTGGAAGTTTCGCTGTACGCCCGTTCCGACCTGGAAGAAGGGATCAAACAAGCGCACGACTTCTTTCGCCGGAATCCCCACGCCGGTATCGCGAACACGGATAGAGAGATAATCGCCATCAGCGCGAACTTGCAAAACTATACAGCCGGTATCGGTGAATTTTATGGCGTTACTCAACAGGTTGGAGATGACCTGCTGTAAACGCATCGGGTCGCCATTTAAGGCCACTGGCACATCCGGTTCAATAAAGCAGTACAAGCCTAACTGCTTGCGTACCACCAGCGGTAAATAGTTGGCGGTGATGTGGTTCATCACTTCACGCGGTGAAAACTCACGCGGTTCGATCTTCAACTGTTCTGATTCAATCTTCGAGAAATCGAGAATATCGCTGATAATTTTCAACAACAGGCTGGAAGAGTTGTTCATTGCCGTCACCAGACGATCGACGCCTTTCGGCAACTCTTTGGTTTGCAATAGATCCAGGTTACCGATAATGCCATACAGCGGCGTTCGCAGCTCATGACTGACGGTGGCAAGGAACATCGATTTTGACTGACTCGCCTGTTCCGCTGCTTGTGCCATCTCCTGCAACGACTCTTCCATCTTCACGCGCGAAGAAACATCCACCAGCACACAAATGGCCACGTTTTCATTACGATAGCGCGAATGGACGAAGCTGATTTGCAGATTGGTATTGTTGCTGGTCAGGACATCAACAAAATTGACCTGCTGCCCACAGATAATTTGTGTCAGCCGTTGGCGATCCTCATGCGTAAGCATATTGAGATAGGTATGCGCCAGTTCGTTACTTAAAATATTGACGCCATCAGCGGTACGCAAAATGCAGATACCCACTGGCGCGGAGGCGACAATCTTGCGATTAAACTGCTCATGTTCTTCCAGTCGCAGGGCGTCGCTTTCCGCCGGAATGAAAATACGTCGCTCGTACATCCGCGCGAGAGTAAACAATGCAGCTCCGGCAAGCACATTCAGCAAAATTGCGTTAAGGATCAACATGCGAATGCGTTCCAGCACCTTATCAACCGGCACCGAATACACGATGCTTAGCGATGAGGGTGGCAGATTTTTCTTCAGCACCAGCTCCCGGAACCCTTCCGTATAGCCAAACCAGGAGCGTTCCTGCATCCAGCGAGGATCGCCCTTAATTTTGCTTTCTGGTCCGGTAAGCGAAATCAGGGTATGACCATTTTCATCAAGAATGGTAACCCCCATCGGCAACGTACCAGGCAAGAAAAAGTTCTCCATCCGGATGGTCTGCTCGACACCCAAAAGCGCCTGCAACCGGTTCGCCAGATAAACTGGCGTCAACGCGTAAAAATACCCGACGCCAGGGCGCGGACCTTCGCTGATCCAGTAGAGGTTACTGCCACTATCATCTTGTGGTGCATTTCGATATTTATTAATGCGTTCATGCAAAGCTTTTAGCGCGGTATCGCGTTCCACTGGCATATCACGCAGACCGAAATTGGCCATGCAGAGGTTATCGCTGCCGATTAAAAATACCCGGTTGAGATCGTAAGCCGCAGAAAAATTATCGCGCCAGTAGCGCATAAACCACGCCAATGACTCCAGAGAACCTCGCCAGGTGTTACTCATTGCGGAACAATCAGAGTCAGCAAACAGCGGTTCAAACGCAGGCACATCCGTCTGCGTTTCTCGTCCACGCGGGGAAAGCACACCGTTTTCTGCCGATAAGCGATTTTCGGCGATGTACTTCAGCTCTTTCATCACATCAGAGGTGCGTTGAATAAAGCGCTGAGCCTGATCGGAACTCAGATTAAATTCCTGACGAATTTCCGATTCTCGCTGATGTAACGCATTAACGATGTAAAAAACGGATGAAAAAGCAATCAACAGCCAGAGCACTAACGCCAATGCTCTGAACATGTAGCGCGAGGCTTTCAGGGTTGTACGAAAAGAAGCAAGGTATTTCAAAGGGGCGAAGCTCCGCCTCAGGTGACCGATGGAGTGTGGTTAAGGTAGCGGTAAAAGCGTGTTACCGCAATGTTCTCTCTTCTCTGGAATATGATACACCGCCGAGAAATCATCACCTTAACCTCTGATAATCGTCATATACCGGACAAGACTAGTGGATTTCAGCATGCATTATATGAAGTGGATTTATCCACGCCGCTTACGCAATCAAATGATCCTGATGGCAATCCTGATGGTCATTGTCCCAACGCTTACTATTGGTTATATCGTAGAAACGGAAGGACGTTCAGCAGTCTTATCTGAAAAAGAGAAAAAACTTTCTGCCGTGGTCAACCTGCTTAATCAGGCACTAGGCGATCGCTATGATCTCTACATCGACTTACCACGTGAGGAGCGTATCCGCGCATTAAATGCAGAACTTGCCCCCATTACCGAAAATATCACTCACGCCTTCCCTGGCATCGGCGCTGGTTATTACAACAAAACGCTGGATGCGATAATCACCTACGCGCCTTCAGCGCTATATCAGAATAATGTCGGCGTTACCATTGCCGCAGATCACCCTGGTCGCGAAGTCATGCGTACAAATACCCCTTTGGTTTATTCAGGCAGGCAGGTGCGCGGCGATATTTTGAATTCAATGATTCCCATTGAGCGTAATGGTGAAATCCTCGGCTATATCTGGGCCAATGAATTAACCGAAGATATTCGCCGCCAGGCCTGGAAAATGGATGTGAGGATTATCATTGTGCTCACCGCCGGTTTGCTGATAAGCCTGCTGTTGATTGTCCTTTTCTCCCGTCGCCTGAGCGCCAATATAGATATCATCACCGATGGCCTCTCGACTCTGGCACAAAATATTCCCACTCGATTACCACAATTGCCCGGTGAAATGGGGCAAATCAGTCAGAGTGTTAACAACCTCGCCCAGGCACTGCGTGAAACGCGGACACTTAACGATCTGATTATTGAAAACGCTGCCGATGGCGTCATTGCCATTGACCGCCAGGGTGATGTAACCACCATGAACCCGGCAGCAGAAGTCATCACTGGCTATCAACGTCATGAACTGGTAGGGCAGCCTTACTCCATGTTGTTCGACAATACTCAGTTCTACAGTCCAGTACTGGATACGCTGGAACATGGCACCGAACATGTGGCGCTGGAGATCAGTTTTCCAGGCCGTGACCGCACCATTGAACTCAGTGTCACGACCAGTCGTATTCATAACACGCACGGTGAAATGATAGGTGCTTTGGTGATTTTCTCTGATTTAACTGCCCGCAAAGAAACCCAGCGCCGCATGGCGCAAGCAGAACGCCTCGCCACACTGGGTGAGCTGATGGCTGGCGTGGCGCATGAAGTACGTAATCCGCTAACGGCTATTCGTGGTTATGTACAGATCTTGCGCCAACAAACCAGCGACCTAATACATCAGGAATATCTGTCCGTAGTACTCAAAGAAATTGATTCAATTAACAAAGTTATTCAGCAATTGCTCGAATTTTCACGTCCACGCCACAGTCAATGGCAACAAGTCAGCCTCAATGCATTGGTTGAAGAAACTCTGGTACTGGTACAAACCGCCGGCGTACAAGCGCGGGTCGACTTCATAAGCGAACTGGATAATGAATTAAGCCCGATTAACGCCGATCGTGAACTGCTCAAACAGGTACTACTGAATATCCTGATCAATGCCGTCCAGGCTATCAGTGCACGAGGGAAAATTCGCATTCGAACCTGGCAATACAGCGACTCACAACAGGCCATTTCGATAGAGGACAACGGCTGTGGCATTGATCTCTCGCTGCAAAAAAAGATCTTCGATCCCTTTTTCACCACCAAAGCCTCAGGAACCGGGCTTGGTCTGGCGTTAAGTCAACGCATCATTAATGCCCATCAGGGTGATATTCGCGTCGCCAGTTTGCCGGGCTACGGCGCAACCTTCACGCTTATTTTACCGATCAACCCGCAGGGAAATCAGACTGTATGACTGCTATTAATCGCATCCTTATTGTGGATGATGAAGATAATGTTCGCCGTATGCTGAGCACCGCTTTTGCACTACAAGGATTCGAAACACATTGTGCGAACAACGGGCGCACAGCATTACACCTGTTTGCCGATATTCACCCTGACGTGGTGTTGATGGATATCCGCATGCCAGAGATGGACGGCATCAAGGCACTCAAGGAGATGCGCAGCCATGAGACCCGGACACCCGTTATTCTGATGACGGCCTATGCTGAAGTGGAAACCGCCGTCGAAGCACTACGCTGCGGAGCCTTCGACTATGTTATCAAACCGTTTGATCTCGATGAGTTGAATTTAATCGTTCAGCGCACTTTACAACTCCAGTCAATGAAAAAAGAGATCCGTCATCTGCACCAGGCACTGAGCACCAGCTGGCAATGGGGGCACATTCTCACCAACAGCCCGGCGATGATGGACATCTGCAAAGACACCGCCAAAATTGCCCTTTCTCAGGCCAGCGTCTTGATTAGCGGTGAAAGCGGCACCGGGAAAGAGTTGATTGCCAGAGCGATTCACTACAATTCGCGGAGGGCAAAGGGGCCGTTCATTAAAGTCAACTGCGCGGCACTGCCGGAATCGTTGCTCGAAAGTGAACTGTTTGGTCATGAAAAAGGCGCATTTACTGGTGCACAAACCTTACGTCAGGGATTATTTGAACGTGCCAACGAAGGTACTCTGCTCCTCGACGAAATTGGCGAAATGCCGCTGGTACTGCAAGCCAAATTACTACGCATTCTGCAGGAACGGGAATTTGAACGGATTGGCGGTCATCAGACCATAAAAGTTGATATCCGCATCATTGCTGCCACCAACCGCGACTTGCAGGCAATGGTGAAAGAAGGCACCTTCCGTGAAGATCTCTTTTATCGCCTTAACGTTATTCATTTAATACTACCGCCTCTGCGCGATCGCCGGGAAGATATTTCCCTGTTAGCTAATCACTTTTTGCAAAAATTCAGTAGTGAGAATCAGCGCGATATTATCGACATCGATCCGATGGCAATGTCGCTGCTTACCGCCTGGTCATGGCCGGGTAATATTCGAGAGCTTTCCAACGTCATTGAACGCGCCGTCGTGATGAACTCAGGCCCGATCATTTTCTCTGAGGATCTTCCGCCGCAGATTCGTCAGCCAGTCTGTAATGCTGGTGAGGCAAAAACAGCCCCTGTCGGTGAGCGTAATTTAAAAGAGGAAATTAAACGCGTCGAAAAACGCATCATTATGGAAGTGCTGGAACAACAAGAAGGAAACCGAACCCGCACTGCGTTAATGCTGGGCATCAGTCGCCGTGCATTGATGTATAAACTCCAGGAATACGGTATCGATCCGGCGGATGTATAACGCCAAAACTTGCTATGCAGAAATTTGCACAGTGCGCAATTTTCTGCATAGCCGCTCATTCTCCTTATAAACCCCCATCTAATTTATCCTTTTCTATTCAATTAGTTAAATAACAACCCCCAATAATCTCATTCTGGCACTCCCCTTGCTATTCCCTGACTGTACCCACAACGGTGTATGCAAGAGGGATAAAAAATGAAAACAAAATTGATGACATTACAAGACGCCACCGGCTTCTTTCGTGACGGCATGACCATCATGGTGGGCGGATTTATGGGGATTGGCACTCCATCCCGCCTGGTTGAAGTATTACTGGAATCTGGTGTTCGCGACCTGACATTGATAGCCAATGATACCGCGTTTGTTGATACCGGCATCGGTCCGCTCATCGTCAATGGTCGAGTCCGCAAAGTGATTGCTTCACATATCGGTACCAACCCGGAAACAGGTCGGCGCATGATTTCTGGTGAGATGGACGTCGTTCTGGTGCCGCAAGGTACGCTAATCGAGCAAATTCGCTGTGGTGGAGCTGGACTTGGTGGTTTTCTCACCCCAACAGGTGTCGGTACCGTCGTAGAGGAAGGCAAACAGACACTGACACTCGACGGTAAAACCTGGCTGCTCGAACGCCCGCTGCGCGCCGACCTGGCGCTAATTCGCGCTCATCGTTGCGACACACTTGGCAACCTGACCTATCACCTTAGCGCCCGCAACTTTAACCCCCTGATAGCCCTTGCGGCTGATATCACGCTGGTAGAGCCAGATGAACTGGTCGAAACCGGCGAGCTGCAACCTGACCATATTGTCACCCCTGGTGCCGTTATCGACCACATCATCGTTTCACAGGAGAGCAAATAATGGATGCGAAACAACGTATTGCGCGCCGTGTGGCGCAAGAGCTTCGTGATGGTGACATCGTTAACTTAGGGATCGGTTTACCCACAATGGTCGCCAATTATTTACCGGAGGGTATTCATATCACTCTGCAATCGGAAAACGGCTTCCTCGGTTTAGGCCCGGTCACGACAGCGCATCCAGATCTGGTGAACGCTGGCGGACAACCGTGCGGTGTTTTACCCGGTGCAGCCATGTTTGATAGCGCCATGTCATTTGCGCTAATCCGTGGCGGTCATATTGATGCCTGCGTGCTCGGCGGTTTGCAAGTAGACGAAGAAGCAAACCTCGCGAACTGGGTAGTGCCTGGGAAAATGGTGCCCGGTATGGGTGGCGCGATGGATCTGGTGACCGGGTCGCGCAAAGTGATCATCGCCATGGAACATTGCGCCAAAGATGGTTCAGCAAAAATTTTGCGCCGCTGCACCATGCCTCTCACTGCGCAACATGCGGTGCATATGCTGGTTACTGAACTGGCTGTCTTTCGTTTTATTGACGGCAAAATGTGGCTCACCGAAATTGCCGACGGGTGTGATTTAGCCACCGTGCGTGCCAAAACAGAAGCTCGGTTTGAAGTAGCTGCCGATCTGAATACGCAACGGGGTGATTTATGATTGGTCGCATATCGCGTTTTATGACGCGTTTTGTCAGCCGGTGGCTTCCCGATCCACTGATCTTTGCCATGTTGCTGACATTGCTAACATTCGTGATCGCGCTTTGGTTAACACCACAAACGCCGATCAGCATGGTGAAAATGTGGGGTGACGGTTTCTGGAACTTGCTGGCGTTTGGTATGCAGATGGCGCTTATCATCGTTACCGGTCATGCCCTTGCCAGCTCTGCTCCGGTAAAAAGTTTGCTGCGTACTGCCGCCTCCGCCGCAAAGACGCCCGTACAGGGCGTCATGCTGGTTACTTTCTTCGGTTCAGTCGCTTGTGTCATCAACTGGGGATTTGGTTTGGTTGTCGGCGCAATGTTTGCCCGTGAAGTCGCCCGCCGAGTACCCGGTTCTGATTATCCGTTGCTCATTGCCTGCGCCTACATTGGTTTTCTCACCTGGGGTGGCGGTTTCTCTGGCTCAATGCCTCTGTTGGCTGCAACACCGGGCAACCCGGTTGAGCATATCGCCGGGCTGATCCCGGTGGGCGATACTCTGTTCAGTGGTTTTAACATTTTCATCACTGTGGCGTTGATTGTGGTGATGCCATTTATCACCCGCATGATGATGCCAAAACCGTCTGACGTGGTGAGTATCGATCCGAAACTACTCATGGAAGAGGCTGATTTCCAAAAGCAGCTACCGAAAGATGCCCCACCATCCGAGCGACTGGAAGAAAGCCGCATTCTGACGTTGATCATCGGCGCACTCGGTATCGCTTACCTTGCGATGTACTTCAGCGAACATGGCTTCAACATCACCATCAATACCGTCAACCTGATGTTTATGATTGCGGGTCTGCTGCTACATAAAACGCCAATGGCTTATATGCGTGCTATCAGCGCGGCAGCACGGAGTACTGCCGGTATTCTGGTGCAATTCCCCTTCTACGCTGGGATCCAACTGATGATGGAGCATTCCGGTCTGGGCGGACTCATTACCGAATTCTTCATCAATGTTGCGAACAAAGACACCTTCCCGGTAATGACCTTTTTTAGTTCTGCACTGATTAACTTCGCCGTTCCGTCTGGCGGCGGTCACTGGGTTATTCAGGGACCTTTCGTGATACCCGCAGCCCAGGCGCTGGGCGCTGATCTCGGTAAATCGGTAATGGCGATCGCCTACGGCGAGCAATGGATGAACATGGCACAACCGTTCTGGGCGCTGCCAGCACTGGCAATCGCCGGACTCGGTGTCCGCGACATCATGGGCTATTGCATCACTGCCCTGCTCTTCTCCGGCGTCATTTTCGTCATTGGTTTAACGCTGTTCTGACGGCAACCCTACAGACAGAAGGAATATAAAATGAAAAATTGTGTCATCGTCAGTGCGGTACGTACTGCTATCGGTAGTTTTAACGGTTCACTCGCTTCCACCAGCGCCATCGACCTGGGGGCGACAGTAATTAAAGCCGCCATTGAACGTGCAAAAATCGATTCACTACACATTGATGAAGTGATTATGGGTAACGTGTTGCAAGCCGGGCTGGGGCAAAATCCGGCGCGTCAGGCACTGTTAAAAAGCGGGCTGGCAGAAACGGTGTGCGGATTCACGGTCAATAAAGTGTGTGGTTCGGGTCTTAAAAGTGTGGCGCTTGCCGCCCAGGCAATTCAGGCAGGTCAGGCGCAAAGCATTGTGGCGGGGGGTATGGAAAATATGAGTTTAGCGCCCTACTTACTCGATGCAAAAGCACGCTCTGGTTATCGTCTTGGAGACGGACAGGTTTATGACGTAATCCTGCGCGATGGTCTGATGTGCGCCACTCATGGTTATCATATGGGGATTACCGCCGAGAACGTGGCCAAAGAGTACGGAATTACCCGAGAAATGCAGGATGAACTGGCGCTACATTCACAGCGTAAAGCGGCAGCCGCAATTGAGTCCGGTGCTTTTACAGCCGAAATCGTCCCGGTAAATATTGTCACCCGGAAGAAAACCTTCGTCTTCAGTCAAGACGAATTCCCGAAAGCGAATTCAACGGCTGAAGCGTTAGGTGCATTGCGCCCGGCCTTCGATAAAGCAGGAACAGTCACCGCCGGGAACGCGTCTGGTATTAATGACGGTGCTGCCGCTCTGGTGATTATGGAAGAATCTGCGGCGCTGGCAGCAGGCCTTACCCCCCTGGCTCGCATTAAAAGTTATGCCAGCGGTGGCGTGCCCCCCGCATTGATGGGTATGGGACCAGTACCTGCCACGCAAAAAGCGTTACAACTGGCGGGGCTGCAACTGGCGGATATTGATCTCATTGAGGCTAATGAAGCATTTGCCGCACAGTTCCTTGCCGTTGGGAAAACCCTGGGCTTTGATTCTGAGAAAGTGAATGTCAACGGCGGGGCCATCGCGCTCGGGCATCCTATCGGTGCCAGTGGTGCTCGTATTCTGGTCACACTATTACATGCCATGCAGGCACGCGATAAAACGCTGGGGCTGGCAACACTGTGCATTGGTGGCGGCCAGGGAATTGCGATGGTGATTGAACGGTTGAATTAACCAATAAAAACACCCGATAGCGAAAGTTATCGGGCGTTTTCTTGAACATCGACGGCGAAGGTAACCCCATTAATCACCAGTCAAAACTTTTCACCAGCGTCAGCTCGCCAGCATTACGCATCGGTACAATAAATGTTTCCTGTTTCTCATTGACCGATCCTTCATCGGTGATCAGCGTCAGTTGGGCGGTGGTTAATTCCGTTTCGCTGCGTCCGCCATAGTAGTTGATATACACCTGATAGCGCCCGTGAACTGGCGCTGGCATGGCGAAAATCTCGGGGCCGTACCCCGTCGTGACATCCATATCCAGTGCACCACTGTTGTTCAGCACGGTGTTACCGTACCAGGCGTGTTCGCCATCGGGCGTAACAACGTGAAGGTCGAGGTCGGTATCGTCCGTATCCCACGAGAGAACCAGTCGTAAACGCGCGCGGATCACTCCAGCACCCGGCGTTGAGTAAAACTGCATTTTTTGCCGGCTTTGCCCATCCGGGCTGATGACCTGCACGCTGTTGCTGCCTTCCGTGAAAATATAAGGGCGTGCAAATGAACCATCGGATTCAATTCTCTGCGGCATACTGGCACCGTTGACCACCAGCCGGCCCTGCTGAACTTTACCCGCCGCAGCATAATTCTTTATTTTGCCGCGGATCTGCGCTGAGATATTTTGATCATCTGCCATGTTGACGGACGACGCCGGGTAATTGATCGATTGTGAAAAACTGGCATCTTCGCCCTCTGCCGGATGCCAGCCAGAGAGCGGTGCATCAATCTCGACTTCCTGCACACCTTCACTGTGAGCGACAGGCGAAAGCGCCACCAGTAACAACGGAAGAAAAATCTTTCGCATAGCATTAGTCCATTAATAATTGTCGGGTCAGCGTTTCGATATAGTTCTCATCAAGCCCGGTGGGATAACCATCAAAGGCCAGGTGCAGATACTCATGGGTTAAATCCAGCCGATCCTGAAGCGTAAAGAAGTTACGAATAAACAGCCGTTTCTGCTGCCGATCGGTATAGGGGAAACCTGAGACTAAACGACAGACCGCAAACACGTCTGGTTCGTTGTAGCCCGTCTCGCCTTGCAATATACGCCGCCACTGCGGCATTTTTTTCGCCAGCCAGGCTTTCGCTTTGGGTAATAACTGACAGGTTGAGCGTGGCGCTCCCCAGCGGCTAAGGCTGTTATCGGGATAAGCAAACGCGAGTATCTGGTCGTAACGCTCTCCCTGCCCCGCCTGGGCCGTGGCTTGCCGCCAGGAAAGCGTCCCTTCGGTAGCGCGACTGCCGTGATAATGAACCGGATCGCCCGCATAGATAAGATCCTGCGTCCAGGCGGTCATCGTTCGCGCCCCCGTGGTCGCTGGCGAAGCCGAAACACGCTGTGTGGCGCTGCTGTCAGAGATGGTCAGGCAATCGCCTTCCCGATTGGCGTTTTGCTGTAAAAAAGTGCGTATCGCCACGGTCATGGCTTTCGCTGCCTCAGGGGGCGTACTTTTCGCCTCGCGATCCAGAACTCTGGCAACATACTCTTCACGATCGAGATGCGACTGCAATTTCAGTTTGCCCTTTTCGCTCAGTAAGGTCGTCTCACCGTGGCTGACAAACGTAATGTGGTTACCATTGGCGAACGTCACACGATAGCGCCCATTAAGTACGCCGGGTTTTACTGCCGTCGTACTCTTTTCCGCTGCGATTTTCTTCAGCGGATAGCGGGCAAACAGCTCCACCAGGACACATTGCCCACTGGCAACCTGCGTCGGCACTGGCAAAACCCGATTAAGCACCGTCGCATAACGGGTCAGTACCGTTTTGCTGGTGCCACTGCCAGTCACCCACAGCGGTGTACCATCGGTTAACCAGCCGGCAAAACCACCCTGACGGATTTCCTGTTTATCATCGGCAAACCAGCTCCAGGTTTTCACCCGTACCCGACTACCGAGCATGGATGCGACACCGATTTTCGCCTCGTCCAGCACCACATCCAGTAAAACTTCCTGAGCTTTGTTTTGCGCAGGTAACGTCGCTAATGAATCAAGCAGCGATTTAACCGTTACCGAGGTTTCTGGCTTCAGCGTAGTAAGAGACGCTAACCACGCAGGTGCCTGACGCTGTTGCCAATATTGCCCCCACACATCTGCGCCAATATGCAACCGCTGCGGCGCAAAATAGAGCCCACAGGAACGTACCAGCGCGGTATCGCGCGTTATACTCTCCCCAGCCTGACAACAATAAACCTCTTCCGGGGAGTTTCCGCGACACTGGTAGGGCTGCTCCGGTTGATGGGTATCCTCCAGCCAGGCGTAAACATACAGTTTCCACAAACTCCCTAACGGCGTGGTGAGCGTGTCAGGTAATGCCGAGACTTTGGTCACGCCTGACGACGATAACTGATACAGTTGGTCATGCTGCGCGCCCCGCAGCGCCAGTTGTAACGACGTCTCCTCCGCAAGCGTTGGCAGAGTAACCAACGCTAATAGCCAGACGATTCTGCGCCAGTTCACTTATTTCACCTGCATCCCGGTCCATTCGCTCCCTGCCGCAACACTTTGCTGTGCAGGTGCATAGGAACGCACATAACGAGCAGGAGGCAGAACGAATTGCCCTTTTTGCGAGAAGCGCAGCAAATGGCGGAAAGTGACCGTTCCCGTCAGTTCTTTCACCGGCACCATATAGGCCAGTTCGCCCATTTCATTTCGCGCTTTTTCCAGCAACTGCCCCTGCTGTTTTCCAGCGTTCGGTTTATTGACCGAAATGCCCCACGTAGTCCTCTCAACGTCAGCCCCTGGCGGGAGCGGTACTTCCACCTGACCGTAGCGCAGAACGGCATCCTGCTCGCTGGTAAGCGTAATTTCATCGAGATACAGCGCATCGCTGTCAATCTCATTGCTGGTCACCGGCTGCAGAGTAAAGCTCATCTCTTCTTCACCGGGGATAAGCCGATACAACTGGCGTTCAACGGTCACCGGAATGTTACTTTGTTGAGCCGTTTTTGCCGGTTCACGCCAGCGGACCTGCACATTTTGCGGCGACAATTCATCACCAAAAGAGAGAATGTCCGGCACGCCCTGACCAACCCAACGCCAGTATTCGCCCCCTCCAGTTAACTTATGTTTGGCCCATGCGCCCGCAGGCGCAGGCAACACAACCGGAGGCATTGTCGCCATATATTTCGCCAGCCAGTTCATGGCCAGCGCGCGCTCAATAGTGGATTGCTCAGCGGTCAAACCACTTAAAATAGCAGCAGCCTGGGTAGCGTCGCCCCCGCTATTGAGCAGCACAACCGTGTGCGCCAGCGGCTGATTGCTGTTTGCCGCTTTATCCCACGCATATTGCTGAACCTGTGGCATCACAGTGGACTTCAACTGCGCTTTTTTCAGCAACGTCATGGTTAAGACGTTTGCCACCGCATCTGCCAGTGGAGATTCAGGTGTATCGAGGATCAGACTGTCATTGATATCGCTGGTGTCTGCCTCAGAGAAATCTTTAGTTTTAGTTCCGCGCCGGGCGATAGCTTCATCCAACCCTTTCAACAACGTTTTGCACGGCAGATTCATCTCCTGCGCCCACGCCAGCACCAGCGCCCGATGCAATAACGGCATGTTATCTGCCTGCTCGGCATAACTGTCGAGCATATGCTGCCAGTATTCCGGTTGTTGCGTTACGCCGAGCGCCTGGCTGGCCTGCCAGTCGGCGTACCATGCCCATGCCGTGAGGAAGGCGTCACCATTGCCATCTTCACCCCACCAGGTAAAGCGCGCACCGGGCCCTGCCAGTTGCATCAGCCGCAGACGGTTATCCTGAATCATCTGACGAATGTCGTTAGCGGCGGCACTTTGATGATCGGCAAGCGAACGCCAGGCGAGACTGATCGGGATCAGACGGCTACCGGTGTTGATCACGCCACCCCACGGTTCATCGACTAACGCATCAAGATTGTTACGGAAAATCTCCTGCGGCGTTTCACTACTTTGTAGCCGGATATTGCTCGCCTGCTCGGGCAACATCAGCGCATTATCGCCACCGCCGAGCATGACATTTTTCTGCTGTTCAACGGGCCAGCTGTTATCCACAAAAGACAGTTTTGTGCTAATGCTGTCCTGCACTTGCCCATTTTGTTGCAGTTCTGCGCTTAACAAGCCAGATTGCTGAATATTCTGCGTCAGCGAAATATAATTCGCCCCTTTGTGCAGCGTCAGCGTCTGGCGCATCTCAGCGCCTGCAAATTTAGTCACCAGCGCCACCGGTTCGTTATCCTGCTGACTGAAGATAAACAGTCCTGCCGCCGGTTTGTCGCCCACGCGATACACCGTTGGCATACTCCACTTCATGTAGAGATTTTTTTCCGAACGCAGATAAGCACGCCCCTGCCCGACCAGCCCGTCGCCGTTCATCCCACGCGCGGTGATACGCCAGCGGGTTAACGAATCAGGCATCAGGAACGTGAAATACGCTTTGCCTTGTTTATCGGTTGTGAGTGACGGCATCCATGCCGCGGTATCCACCTCTTCACGCCGTGGACGTTCAAGCATTTTTACTCGCCGCTCGCTGCGGTTAGTTGCGCCAGGCGCAACCGGCTCGCTGGAGAGCGCCTGGTCGTAGCTGATAAACGACAAACTGGAGCTGGTACGCACATTGTTACGCCCCAGCGGATAGAAAAATTTGCCGATATTCGGCGCGATTTCCGGTTGCAGCGCGTAGATCATTTCATCGACCACGCCTACCGTTAACTGCGCAGAAACAGGTTTACCTTTCAGCGACGAGGTTAATTCGACATTGACCAGTTCACCAGGCTGGTAATGGGTTTTGTCCGTTTTCACCCGGATATCCAGCTGGGGAACGGCAACTTTGATCCCGGCGTTCTGAAAACTGTACTGACCGTTACGGGTATACAGCACCGAAAAAGTGATGTTAGGCGCAAAGGAATTGCTCACTGGAACCCGGGCTTCATACTGGGTATCGTTTAAACGTTGTAACGTCAGCCAGTTTGCCGGATGCGAAAGCAGCGACTGCTGTTCCACGCGATCGCGTTCCAGCGTCAATAATGCTTCATCAATTGGCTCCGGAAAGGTAATCAGCATCTTCGCAGTTTCGCCTGGCTGATACAGCGTTTTATCCGCCACGATATCTACCGTACCAGTATGCGCCGTGCTGCCCTTACCGCTGACGGCATGACTTAACCCAGCGAGAATTAAGCCGTCTTTATCGCGTAATGTCAGATTGTAGTTGCCAGGTTTAGCGAAATTGACGGTAAAGGATTGGCCGCCTGACGGTAGCTCTCCGCTATGGCTCGTGCGGTCTTCGAGACGCAACCATTCATACGTAACAGGAACCTGTTTTGAAGATTCCAGCGCGGCATAACGGAACACAACCGATTCACCGCTATTACTGTATTGTGCGGCAGTACTTAATGAGTAATGTGCCAGTCCACGTTCAATGAGGATCTCTTTGGTGGTGGTGACACGATACGCCGCACCGTCACTGGCGGAGACGGTTAACAAATAGCGGCTTGGTTTATCAGCGGCGGGGAGATTTAACGCCACATGACCGCTATCGTCGGATACCGTTTCACTGCCTTCCAGCGACACGGGAAAACGTCCGGCATAACGCAAATCGTTACCGACCATTGATAATTGCTGAGCGCGCAAACTTAACTGCACACGGGCATCTTTTACCGGCTCACCATCCGGGTAGAGCAGTTGCAGTTTGCCGCTGACCGCTTCGCCAGTTTTGAACTCTTTTTTGTCGAGAGCTAAGCCAATCTCGAAATGTGGCTTGATGTAGTTTGCCACGCGAAAACTACTGCTATAGACCTGATTGCGGTAAGCAAGACGCAACTCATAACCTCCGGCAACGGCATTTTCTGGCAGGCGGAAACTCCCCTGCCCGCCATTGCGCGCATCCAGCGTGACATTGATGGTTTGCAACAGACTGCCGTTAGCGTCCAGCACCGAAAGCTTCGCCGGGGCGCTGACGATGGGGGATGAATGCAACGGATCGTGGAACTCGCGCCCCATCACTTTAACATCGACACGATCGCCTGCGCGATATAGCGGGCGATCGGTAAAGATATACAAGCGGGTGTTGTAGATTTCACTTTCGTAGAAAAAGTTCTCGGAGACAAAAACGCCGCCTTCAGCATCCTTACCCAGAATGTATGAACGTTCTGGCGATATATGTTGTAACTGCAAGGTACCGCTGTCATCGGTCACACCGCGAGTCATCACGCCAAGACCGTCAGTCCACAGGATCTCTGAGCCTGGCTTCGCTTCACCCTGTTTTTTGCCCGCGGTCCACACCAGAAGTTCGTTGCCTGACACTTTGCTAAGCGCCACTGTATCGGAGACAAATACCACCGTCGTTGCCCGATACCCACCGACCATCGCTTCGACGAGATACAGTCCCGGCTCTTGTTTGCCGAGAGGAATATAGATGTTACCCGGCTGCGGCGAGATGAAATTGCTGGATGCGCCTTCCAGTTTTACCCCTTGCTGCGGCTCGACTGGTTTAGCCTGCCATAATGGGTAACGGAACTGTTCCACCAGTGGATATTTTTTCAGCGGTGAAAACTGGCTGTTCTGTACATAACGGGAAGGTTTAACAATGGCATTACCGAGCTGTAATTCGGGTAACGCCTGAGTCACATTCTGCCGTGACTGAGAAGAGAAAGTACGCTGCATTACACGGCGAGATTTGCCATACCAGTTATCCCACAGCCAGGTCAGCGTATTGTTTAGCCCGTCGCCCAGATATTTCGGTTGCACCACAATGCGATGCAGGTTTTTCTGCTGGCGCAAAAATGCCATCGGGTCAGGAATACGATACAGGCGAACGTCCACGCCACCGTACTCTTCCATCTGATAGCGTCGATAATCACGCCCCGGCGCTTCCAGTCGCACTTTCGCCTCTTCACTGCTGCTAAAACTGCTGTCAGCGAGCAAAAAGAATGTTCCCCCGCCGGGCGGCGCATAGTTACTGGAAGGAAGCGAATCATCAGCATTAGCAAGCCCTGTTCCCACAAGAGACAGGCAAAAGCACGCTGCTATCGCGCCAGAAAATTTAAACGATAAATGCCAATGAAATTGGGATTGGAATCGTTGGGTATCCATCGGGTGTCCTTCCATGTCATAAGTTGTTGCAGACTGACTGCGCGCATTCCGTTGTCAGTTTTCGTGGCGCTTCCGGTGTGGTAGATGACGTAACGCCCCATCCAGACCATTAAGTGCTGGGCATCGCCCTGATCGAAAAAAATCATATCGCCAGGCAGCGCCTGGTTTATGTCCTGGCCAATAAATTGGCTGTTGTACTGAATCAAATTAATCGCGGTCACATAGGGGCCAGTTTTTCCGTTCCCATGATTCCAGTTTTGCGCCAGTTGACGCTGTTCAGGTGTTAGCGTCATTTCAGGCGGCAAATATTGACTTGCTATACCGTTACTTTTTAGCCATTTGCTGTCGTGAATTTTCAGCGCCTCGTTCGCCGAAAATCGCACCAGGCCCGCACAATCCTGCTGATACCAGCGCGGACTTGGCCCCTGGCGGAGCTGTTCCTGTGCAATGCGTACAAACCACGCGCGAAACAGCCCGGATTGTTCGACATTCAGCATTTCGCTATGGGCAACAACACAACACAGCCAGCAAATCAGCGCCAGCAGTCCGTGCCTCATAGCGGCTGCCAGGTTATGGGTAGCCACTGCCAGGCGGCACCGGGTTCCATCTGGGCCAGCTTCATGACATAACGCGGTTGTTGAGATAAAGCGTCCAGCTTCGGCATTAATAAAGTTTGTGCGGCGTTATAAAAAACCGGTTCGAGATTCTTCGGCAAACTGGTCAGCGTTTCGTTACGCAGCAGTTTCGCCACGCCTTGTGGATTGATATAGAGCGGAACGATGCCTTCAGTGGGTATCACATCCACCATTGCCGGGCGGGTTTTATTCAGTGTTTGCAGCGCGTTATTAACCAGCGTGTCATCGAGGGAGAAAAGCAGCGTTTTGTTTTGCATCGCCAGCGACACGCGGAAAAAATAATCCGACATTAATTGATCGGGTTGCGCCGCCTGCGCTTTCGGATACTGGCCGTATCGGGAACTCACTTCGCGACGCCAGATTTGCGCTTCGCCCTGCTGAGTCTGGTTTACCGGCAAAACACCTTCTGGCGCTTTGCTTTCGTGCGCACCAATATTTTGCGTAAACAGTTTTCCTGGCAATTGCACTTGTTCGGCAGAACCATCAAACTGACCGACAAACAGCGGAGTTTGCAATTTTGAATCTTCATACCAGCACAGCCCGGCTGCACCATCTAACGCCCCGTTCAGCTTGTCGTTTTCCTGGCTGATGTGCGAAAGCATCTCTTCGGCAATACCATGCGAATACGGCACCGCCACACAGAAGCTGGCCCCGGCAGGCATACTGTTCCATACCGGCGTAAAATCGAAACTGGCATCTACGCTGGCGGATTCATCATTTAACGCCACAAAGCTATGCCAGCTGTCGTTGCTCATTTCGAAGCGTACGCCAGCAAAAGAAGGCATTAATCGCTGGTAGCCAAACCCCAGCAACCTGGCGCTGACCACGATGCGCTGGCGTACTGGCGTTTTTTCAGCAGCACGCTCTTCCAGGCCAAAGCTGGCTTGCCAGCGTTTTTTACCGCTCAACAAATCACTTGCGATCGCCGTGGCTTCGGTATCCTGCTGATCATCTTTAAACAGCATATCCGTGCTGGAAAATACCAGCATCTTGTCCTGATAAGTTGCGAACATCAGGGCGTTATTGCCGTTATAGCGCAACTGATAAACCGGGATGGTTTCACTATTTAGCTTAATACTACTGATTTCCGTTTTACTTAACTGGCTGTCGCTGGTAGCGGCAAACAGCAATGGCTCCAGCAGCTTGCTTAAACCACTTCGCTGGATCAGCACCATATAATGAGAAAGATGGCCTTGTTTATCGTGCCATAGCGCCGCCTGCGCGGGCTGATCTAAGAGTGACGAAAAGAGCTTATCTTTTAGTGTGAGATCGTGTTCGTAGACAATGCGGCGAATGCTGCCTTCAATGCCCAGACGATCGGCATGATTCTGATAATAGAAAACGAAATCTTCACTCAGAACATCGTGGAGAAACGGAATGGTAAGGAGGTCTTTGGGAAGCTGGCTCAGAGAGTCGCTGTCGAGAAAGAGGTCCGGCTCATTGAGATCGATTTGCAGATTGTTGTGCACCACCAGCGGCGACAACGTTTTTTCTGGCCCACTGCCAGCATATTGCAACGCCCAGACGCCAGCGGAAAGCAGTACTATTGCGCCCAAACCTACAAGACCATAGAACCGCCAGCCTTTCGCCTTTTTTTCACCACTCATTGCCACATTCCTTGTGTAAAGCCAGCCATTTTTTACGAGCACAGCAAAACTTTACCGCGCCCTAATACGACAAAAGCCCAGACTTTGCAGCCTGGACTTTTCAATTCAAACAAGGGAGATATCTCCCTTTTGGCATGAAGACGTAAAATTATTCTTCTTCTGGCTCGTCGTCAACGTCCACTTCCGGAGCGATTTCATCGTCCCCTTCCGCGGCACTGCCGTCGATGGTATCCAGATCTTCCTCGTCAACCGGTTCAGCAACACGTTGCAGACCCACTACGTTTTCATCTTCCGCAGTACGGATGAGGATCACGCCCTGGGTGTTACGGCCCACGATGCTGATTTCTGAAACGCGAGTACGTACCAGCGTACCGGCATCGGTGATCATCATGATCTGGTCGCAGTCATCTACCTGCACCGCGCCAACCACTAAACCGTTACGTTCGGTAACCTTGATGGAGATAACCCCTTTCGTCGCACGCGACTTGGTTGGGTATTCCGCCACTGCGGTACGTTTACCATAACCGTTCTGCGTTGCGGTGAGGATTGCGCCATCACCACGAGGTACGATCAGAGAGACGACTTTATCGCCTTCGCCTAAACGAATACCGCGAACACCGGTGGTGTTGCAGCCCATCGCACGGACAGAAGACTCTTTAAAGCGCACCACTTTACCTTCGGCGGAGAACAGCATTACTTCATCTTCGCCGCTGGTCAGGTCAACGCCGATCAGCTCATCGCCATCAACCAGTTTGATCGCCACTTTACCGGCGGTACGCAGACGGTTGAATTCGGTGAGGACGGTTTTCTTCACGGTCCCGTTAGCGGTGGCCATGAAGACTTTCACGCCTTCTTCAAACTCGGTCACCGGCAGGATCGCGGTGATACGTTCGTCCTGCTCCAGCGGCAGCAGGTTGACGATCGGACGACCGCGCGCGCCACGAGTAGCTTCTGGCAACTGGTAAACCTTCATCGAATAGACGCGACCACGGCTGGAGAAGCACAGAATATGGTCGTGGGTATTCGCCACCAGCAGTCGGTCGATAAAGTCTTCTTCTTTAATACGTGCGGCAGATTTACCTTTCCCGCCACGACGCTGCGCTTCGTATTCAGAAAGCGGCTGATATTTAACGTAGCCCTGGTGAGAGAGCGTCACGACCACATCTTCCTGGGTGATCAGATCTTCCAGGTTGATGTCTGCGCTGTTGGCGGTGATTTCAGTACGACGTTTGTCACCGAACTGTTCACGAACCAGCTCCAGCTCTTCGCGGATCACTTCCATCAGACGATCGGCGCTACCAAGAATACGCAACAGTTCCGCGATCTGATCCAGCAGCTCTTTGTATTCGTCGAGCAGTTTTTCGTGCTCAAGGCCGGTCAGTTTCTGCAAACGCAGATCCAGAATCGCCTGAGCTTGCTGTTCGGTCAGGTAGTACAGACCGTCACGCACGCCGAACTCTGGCTCCAGCCATTCCGGACGCGCAGCATCGTCGCCGGCTCGTTCCAGCATCGCGGCAACGTTGCCCAGCTGCCACGGATTAGCAACCAGCGCCGTTTTCGCTTCTGCAGGCGTCGGCGCATGACGGATCAGTTCGATGATCGGGTCAATGTTTGCCAGCGCGACGGCTAATGCTTCAAGGATATGAGCACGATCGCGCGCTTTACGCAGTTCGAAAATAGTACGACGGGTCACCACTTCACGGCGGTGACGAACAAACGCCGCGATGATGTCTTTCAGGTTCATGATCTTCGGCTGACCATGGTGCAATGCCACCATGTTAATACCGAAAGAAACCTGCAACTGGGTCTGGGAATAGAGGTTGTTGAGCACCACTTCACCGACCGCATCGCGTTTCACTTCAATCACGATGCGCATACCGTCTTTGTCAGACTCGTCACGCAGCGCGCTGATACCTTCCACGCGTTTTTCTTTTACCAGTTCCGCAATTTTTTCGATCAGGCGAGCTTTGTTCACCTGATACGGAATTTCGTGGACGATAATGGTTTCACGCCCGGTTTTGGCGTCAACTTCCACTTCCGCACGGGCGCGGATATACACCTTGCCACGACCGGTACGGTAAGCTTCTTCAATACCGCGACGACCGTTAATGATTGCCGCCGTCGGGAAGTCCGGCCCCGGGATGTGTTCCATCAGCCCTTCAATGCTGATGTCTTCATCATCGATATACGCCAGACAACCGTTGATGACTTCCGTCAGGTTGTGCGGCGGGATGTTGGTTGCCATACCTACGGCGATACCGGAAGAACCGTTCACCAGCAGGTTAGGAATTTTGGTTGGCATGACGTCCGGAATTTTTTCCGTGCCGTCATAGTTATCAACGAAATCGACCGTCTCTTTTTCGAGATCGGCCATCAGTTCATGGGCAATTTTCGCCAGACGGATTTCCGTATAACGCATTGCCGCCGCAGAGTCGCCGTCGATGGAACCGAAGTTACCCTGACCGTCTACCAGCATGTAACGCAGCGAGAATGGCTGCGCCATACGGACGATCGTGTTATAAACCGCCAAGTCACCATGGGGATGGTATTTACCGATTACGTCACCAACGACACGGGCAGATTTTTTATAGGCTTTGTTCCAGTCATTGCCTAGTACGTTCATGGCGTAAAGTACGCGACGGTGTACCGGCTTCAGGCCATCTCGGACATCCGGCAGCGCACGGCCAACAATGACCGACATCGCATAATCCAGATAGGAGCTCTTCAGCTCTTCCTCAATGTTGACCGGTGTAATTTCTCTCGCAAGGTCGCTCATCTAACCGCTATCCCTCTACTGTATCCCGGATTCAAAGGTCGGAGATTATAACACAATCGCTTGCGGACGGGTAAACGTAATGCAGGCTTCCGGGCGCTGTAGATCTACTGCGTTTTACCCCACCGCCAGCACACATCGCGCTGGCGGTGAACGACAAAGGAACAAAGACCGCAACACGCTTCCTGTGCCTCAATAAACACCAGAAATAATGGCTATACTCGTCATACTTCAAGTTGCATGTGCTGCGTCTGCGGGTTATTCGGCCCATCCATGGACCTCACCCCTTACGGGGCCGCTGCAAGCAGCGTTCAAATCCGCTCCATGCGGATTTGTCGCTCACCCCAGTCACTTACTTATGTAAGCTCCTGGGGATTAATGAGAGACATCCATGTCTCTCACCGAAGGCCAGCCTGCGGCTGGGCAAATTCGTTCCTGACGAATTTGTCACTCGCTTGTCGCCTTCCTGCAACTCGAATTATTTAGAGTATATAAATCGCCGTTATTTGATCACATAGGCAAGATATTGTTGTACGATTTCATCGTTTAATTCCTGACCAAGCCCAGGCAACTCTGGCGCGACATAATAGCCATTCTCGGGTTGATAATCGTAAGTACAAAGTTCCCGAATACATGCTTTCATCGCATTGGTATGATGTTCATGAATAATAAAGTTAGGTATTGCAGTTTCCATATGCAGCGCCGCTACTGTTGAAACAGGCCCGCCACAAACATGTACCTGAACGGTTGTGTCATATATATTGGCATAATCACAAATTTTCTTTCCCTCTGTAATGCCACCACAAAGACACAAATCAGGTTGAGCTACCGCAATTGATTGTTTTTCCAGTAAATCACGATATCCCCAGCGAGTATAAGAACGCTCACCTGTTGCTATCGGAATCGATGTTGAACGGGCAACTTTCTGCATATTATCCGAATTTAATGGATGAATTGGCTCCTCATAGAGAAAAATACGATATTTCTCTATTGCTTTGGCAAACTGGATCGCTGAATTTGTTCCTAGAAGAGAATGAATCTCTACAATAATATCAGCATCGTCGCCCATTGCTTCACGCATAGCGGCAATTCTTGCCTCGCCCATTTTTAATTGTTCGGCCAGTAATAAGCCAGAGTAATTTCTATTTTTGTTCTGAAAGACACAATCGCCGCCATGCAGATCGATTTCAAGCGGATCAACTTTTATCGCATTATAACCTTCTGCAATAGCGGCACGCGCTGCCTCTGCATACTCTTCAGGCGTTACTAATATTTGCCTTTTTTCGCCCCAACCAAATTGTAACTGACTGGCGTAAGTTCTCAATTTATCGTTAGTCTTTCCCCCCAGTAGTTGATAAACCGGCACGTTTAAATATTTACCTTTAATATCCCATAAGGCAATATCAATAGCGCTCATACCTGCGTAAAAAACATTACCACCGCCCATTCCCCAAAATGTTTTCCTGAAGAGGAATTCCCAAATCTTCTCAATGTTCAACGGATCTTCACCAATGATGAGAGGGGCTAAATCTCTGATAATACCAACACCAGATTTTGCACCTGCACCATAGGCTAATCCTACTTCGCCAACACCACTTATTCCAGCATCGGTATTAACCCGAATAAGTACTGGATTATAAGAGGCCATAGTTTGATCTCTTTTTTTGAGTTCGCAGTCAAAAATTTCTACAGATGTAATCTTCATAAATAACCTCATTTATTTAGCATGTGAAATAACATTGTCTTTCTGGGCGTTATCTTTTTTATTATCAATTTTCATTGATAACAAAATAGCTACGGCGATAAAGCAAAGAATCGCCTCAACAATAAATATCCCCGTGGCTCCATAATGTGTAGAAACATAGCCAAGTGATTTATTGATCAGAAAACCACCCAAACTTGAACAAGAGTTAATAAACGCAATACTGATTGCCAGGCCTGATGGTGAAAGTAAAGCTGAGGGTAAAGCCCAGTACGGACCGTAATAACTGAGAATGCCTACACCGTATAATGTTAATCCCATCATGCGCAGCGTCATCGAAGGTACAAGTGCGATCATTAAAAAACCGCAACCTGCAACCAACATCGGTAGTGCGGCATGCCATTTCCTTTCATTCTTTTTATCGGAATGCCATCCCCATAATGGCATACTGAACATCGCGAAAATAAACGGAATACTCATAATCAAACCGACATCGGTATCTGTGAAATCCGATGAAAATCCTTTAACCAACCCCGGTAACCAGTAATTTGCCGCCAACGCCGCTGCCTGAATAAACATATAAGCAAATGAGAGTTGTAGTAATACTGGATTTTTAATGATTGACAGAAAAGATGCATTTGTATTTTTATTTAATGCTGCGGCTTTTTCGTTATCAGAATTAAGTTTATCGACCAATGCGGTGACTTGCGATGGTGTAAGCCAGCGGGCTTTTTCCGGACGATCTGGCAGTAAATAAAAGGTCAGCGCCCCCAATAACACCGTAGGAATGCCTTCAATAGCAAAAAGCCAGCGCCATCCTTCATAGTTACCGGTATTCATATGTTCAATAATCCAACCAGACATTGGTGCCGCCAGCACAGATGCAACTGCGATTGATAACATAAAAAAGCTATTCACTTTTCCACGTTCACGCGCCGGGAACCAACATGCCAGGTAGTAAACCATGCCAGGGAAAAACCCCGCTTCAAATATTCCCAAAAAGACCCGAGCGAGCAATATATGCTGGGTGTCTTTGGCAAAGAAAATTAACGTTGTTACTGTTCCCCAACCAACAATAATGGCGCTAATCCATTTTCTTGCACCTAACTTTTGCAATCCAATACTGCTCGGAATTTGAAAAATCAAATAGGACACAAAAAATATTGAAGATATATTAGCAAAATCCTCTGGTGTAATACCAAGGGATTCATTCATGCGTAAAGCGGCAAATCCGATGTTAACACGATCCATATAGTTAAAAAAATACAGAATAAATGCTAACGGAATAATCTTCCTTTTCACAATAGAAATGGCTTCATACAAATCTTTCTGAGGACTGCTCATTTTGTTTCACCTTTTGTGGTTCAATGAATAAGAGTACTGCCCGAAGTGGATATTACGTAAAAAATAATCCAGTTCAAAAGGTGATGTGTTATATCTGATATATCAGCTTGATCATTGATTGAAACACTAAGCTACAACAATAAGATATATCATTTTTGTCATATCTGATATATTAGATACCTTCATTGATAAAATGATTACATATAATGGACCAGCAGCTTAATAAGGGGCAAAGGAATGAGAGATAAAGCGAAACGTGACTTAAGTCACATATCAATTGAGATACCAAAATCCGTAACACAGGTCATCAAAGAAAAAATCAGGGATATGATAATTCATGGCGATCTCAGTCTTGGGCAACCGATAAGTGAAAATGAACTTTCGAATATTCTGGCGGTAAGTAAAACACCTATTCGTGAAGCTTTTATTTTACTTAGTCACAATGAAAATCTGATCAATATCATTCCACGCAGCGGAACATTCGTTTTTTCCGTAACAGATAAAGATATTAATGACCTCATAAAAATGCGAGTAATTCTGGAGCAGGGTGCAATTAGTGAAGCAATGGAAAAGAATGCAAACAATGTCATCATTGAACTAAATAGTATACTATCAAAATCAGCAAAAATTAATGCCGAGCGCGATACTCAGGCTTATCTTAAACTGGATCATGATTTTCATTATGTGTTTGTTAAATACGCTGATAATAAATACATCTCTCAGGCACACCAATTGATATCCGCACGTTTACTTGCTATCCGTTATCGACTGGATTTCACTACGGAATATATCACCAATTCAAATCGTGGCCATGCGACTATTTTAGATATGCTAAAAAATAATAACGTTGAAGGTGTTTGTAATTTTATTACTCATCACGTAAGTAGTGGATTTACCGAGCGCGCACGAAAAATTCTCTCGTTATCTACACAGTAAAATGTGAATGAGTTTATAACACTGGCACTTTTCACCTGCTATACTGCCCGACAACCTTTATAGACTCTTATGTAACAATGAACACTGAAAATCTCCTTAAAAACAATAACGTAGACCACGAAGAGATCGCTAAATTTGAAGCCGTCGCCTCCCGCTGGTGGGATCTGGAAGGTGAGTTCAAACCGCTGCACCGTATTAACCCGCTGCGTCTGGGCTATATTGCCGAGCGTGCTGGCGGTTTATTTGGCAAAAAGGTGCTCGATGTCGGTTGTGGCGGCGGCATTCTGGCCGAGAGTATGGCGCGCGAAGGTGCGACGGTGACCGGTCTGGATATGGGCTTTGAGCCATTGCAGGTGGCAAAACTGCACGCACTGGAAAGCGGCATTCAGGTGGATTACGTGCAGGAAACCGTGGAAGAGCACGCGGCAAAACATGCCGGGCAGTATGATGTGGTGACCTGCATGGAGATGCTGGAGCACGTCCCCGATCCTCAGTCAGTGGTCAGAGCCTGTGCGCAACTGGTGAAACCGGGCGGCGATGTCTTTTTCTCGACGCTCAACCGCAACGGCAAGTCATGGCTGATGGCGGTGGTTGGTGCTGAATATATTTTGCGCATGGTGCCTAAAGGTACACATGATGTGAAGAAGTTTATTAAACCGGCAGAATTGCTGGGCTGGGTGGATCAGACCAGTCTTAAAGAACGGCATATGACCGGGCTGCATTACAACCCTATAACTAATTCCTTTAAGCTCGGCCCCGGCGTTGATGTGAACTATATGCTGCATACGCAGAATAAGTGAGGTTGTTGTTTGGATTCATCCGACGACCGAGCCAAGCCTGATGCGACGCTTGCCGCGTCTTATCAGGCCTACAAATGCTCCCGTAGGCCAGATAAGGCGTTTACGCCGCATCCGGCAACAGTGCCGGTCAGACAGCGATTACCATTTCACTGTCATCGACAAAAACCCTGCCGTCTGGGCAAAATCATCACTCCCTTTCTGCCACGCCACGCTACCACGCAGCGAAACTCGCTGACTGATATTGCCCGTTATTCCCACTTTTATTTCACCCCGTTGCTTCACCGCATCGTCACTGATAGTGCTGCCATCTTCTTCAATTTCCGTCGCATGGGGATCGTGATAATAATTCAGATCTAATGTTGGTATGACACCAACCGCGGTACGCCATTCGCTGTGTAAACCCAGCCGCGTTTGAATATCATCACCCTGCGATTGTGACACCCGCGCATGGTTAGCGGCGGTAAAATCATCCTGCTGCACGCCCTGATAAATCACCTGCGCCTGTGGTTCAATCACCACTCCATGCCCCGGTAACCACTGATACCCGGCTTCCAGCGAGGCGATAATCCCCGATGAGTGGTAATGATCCGCGCCATCTTCATGTTCGGAAACATCATTGTTAAACCACGCGTATTGCAGCCAGCTATCCAGCCAGGCCCCCTGCTTCTGATTACCGTGCTGGAACCAGCTTGAGGTCAGACCAACGGCATAACCGTGGTTCTGGTTATCGGCGCGAGTTCCGGTCATATTCGAGCGGCTGTCGCCCTGGTTATCACTGTAGCCACCAACCGCCCCAAGCATCCACTCGCCATCCATGCCCCAGCGCCCGCTAAACAAGTCGCCGCTAAGCTGCACCGTAGAAGTGTCTTCATGCTGAGCCAGTTGCCCCGCTGCTGTGTAATGATAATCTCCGCCGATAACACGTAAATTCAGCGTCTGACCATCGCCACCAGCGTGATCGCGTCGCTCCATCACAAATGCCTGATTTGCCGCACGTAGGTTATTGAGATAGCCACCAACTTTGGCATTCAGCACCGGCTGGTAGGCAGGCGTAGGGGCTGGAGCCGGGTCGGGTGTTGGATCAGGATCCGGCGTAGGATCAGGATCTGGAGTCGGGTCTGGATCAGGTGGCGATGGTGGCGTTACTTCTTGCGATCGCAGATACCAGTCGTTGTTATCTTCCACCAGCGTGTAGTCATACGCTCCCATATTGACGTAGCCGCTGCCCGCCAGACTGAACTGCGCATTGTTTTGAAATTGCGTTGGATCGGCTGCGAAATCAACCACTTTAATGCCCGTAGATGTCGGCTCACCAATACCCGTAATGGGATTAATTACCACGGTCGTATTGCCAGCAGTATTACCGTTCAACACCAGTTGGTCGCTTGCCGAGTCATCGCCGTTTAATTCGCTGTCGAGAAACAACGTACCGCCACCGGTGTAATCACCGTTTACCGTGAGCGTGTCGCCAGCAACGCCATTTTGCAGACTGACAGCACCGGAAGTATTAGTTAGATCACCATTGACCGTCACGTCTGAAAGATAAGTCAGGCTGTCAGTTTCAAGGTTGGTATTAAGCTCGCCTGTCAGCGTCACACCATCGGTGGCATTCACCAACGTACCGTCGCCGCTAAACAGCGAGGCATCCAGCGCCTGGTTCGTATCCTGCTGCGTCAATCGCAACACAGTACCATCGGTTATGTCGATATCGCCGCCAGAGGTGGCATCGATTGAACGAATATCCTGATTTTTCCCGGTTTCAAAAACACCGTCTTCCCCCACCCACAGTGAAGAAACATAAGGAATAATATTCTCCGCTTCACCTTTTAGCGTTCCGTCCTCCACACGTACCGCAGACGTCGCAGTGCCGCTGGCGGTCAACTCCAGCGTCCCGCCGCCACTTTTAGTCAACGTGCTTACGCTATCCAGTTGTTGCCCGGTACTATCCGCCATCAACCCGCCCCATTGCGTATCTACGCCATCCTCAACGTGTATTTCGCCATCAGCGCGCATTTCAATATTCCTGCCCTGACCTGTTGTAGCCGAGCGAGTGTCAACATCAGTCGTCACATCCATTTCACTGTGTTGTTGGGGATCTGTGAAGATCACTGAACGGTTGTAACTTGTGTCCCCCAATTGCGAATTATCGCTGACTTCAAGCGTACCGGAGGCGATTTGCGTATTACCGAGATAACCGTTGTTATTCGCCAGCGTTACGCGCTGATCCCCCGCATTAATGACGACATAAACGCCATTCTGGCTGGCATCACTGCCGCCAATATGTAAATCATCGCCACTGCTGATATCAACGACATCATTACTGCCAATCACTGTCCCCCCACTGCCGCTGATTTGCAGACCGTCATTGTATGAGCTATCGCCATCCCAAGTGGTGAAATCAGAGAGATCCAATACTCCGCCATTTAGCACGATCGATTGCGGATCGCTCTGCATTGCCCGTAAATCGGCCTGATTCCCCGCTAGCGACAATACGGCGTTATCTTCCACCACAATATCGCCGGTTAATGCCATCGACTGCTCCCCTGTCAGGAGATAGCTGCCATCTTGCGCTACCGTCAACTGTCCTTCACCCTGAATCGAGCCGGAAAAACCGCCCTGGTTTACGGTAACATTGCCGCCTGCGTCGATATTCAAAATGCCATTAGCAAAACCGGTTAATGAGTGCACAAACGTTTGTTGTGTATTGCCAACATTCAGTTCTGCCTGATACTCAGAATGAACAGTGCTGCCGACCATCAGACCAAAGCAATCCTGCGGATCGCTCTGACAGTGCGTGTCGCCGACATTCATTAACTCATCGCTGCGCCCCAGCGTCACCTCGCCATTCTGGATACTCATCTCGCCGGTAAACGCATTATTGTCGGCATTGAGGACTAACTCTCCCGCTCCCTCTTTCACGATGACTCCCGTTCCGGCAAGAGAATCAATCGCGCCATCGTTGCTGGTATTGCCTATTACCAGCGTTTTATCGGCGGCAATGTTAAATTCAGCCACACTATGACCGATATACATAAAGCCCCCCGCCGCTGCCGTCGCCGAATGGTCATATCCCGAGGCGCTGTTATTTTCATCAATCATCACACCATTGTTTTGGTCATAATTATCATCAACAGAAATATCAATAAGATACGGGGATGTGGTGCTGC
The DNA here is from genome assembly GCF_046486085.1 of Escherichia sp. WS568. NCBI lineage: Bacteria > Pseudomonadati > Pseudomonadota > Gammaproteobacteria > Enterobacterales > Enterobacteriaceae > Escherichia > Escherichia sp. WS568. The sequence continues at coordinate 145,148 of NZ_JBJQMC010000007.1, read as the reverse complement.
TGGTATAAATTGCTCCGCCATAACCTTCTGCATAGTTATTGGTAAAGGAGGTATTATTAATTATCGTTTTTCCTGAAAGATGTGTGTTATCCGTACTATTATCCGTAACATCAATGGCACCGCCGTCCCCATCACTATAGCTGGTTGATGTATATGCCTGATTATTATCAAAAATGACATCACTTAAATAAATATCATTATTGATAGAATAAATAGCGCCACCTTTACCATCATTGGCGATATTATTCGCAAATATTGCATTAGTGATATTTAAATCCATATCACCGGCATCGTTTGTTCCCGCAGAATAGATTGCTCCGCCATAGCCTCCTGCAACGTTACTGTCGAAAATAACATTCGCAAGATTTATCGTTGAGTTTTCTTTAGCAAAGATAGCTCCGCCATTATTATATTCGCCACTAATCGAGTTATTAGCAAACAGGGTCATCCCTGTTTCATTTTGTGGTGATATCGTAAATTCAGCACTTTGCTGCAAAAATACGGCACCACCGCTGGCATTATTGGCCATACCCGAAAAAATCACCCATTGCCCATCGGCGATGCTCCAGTCCTGCGTAATGCCTGAAAGGCTTTGCCTGCTGGCCTGACAACTCGCTTTGATATCATATCCCTGGCATGAATCCAAAACCTCCGCGACACTGTTAACAGAGAAAAGAGATGCAATCATTGACGGGAGTAAAGATAAATACTCCTTGCGTAGAAAAATAATCCGCATATTAATCTGACCATCATTTTCTATAAGACGGCATATTTAATCGCATTATACGATATGGGTTATTTTTCTTTTGTAAATTGTTCAACCCGGTGCAATGGCTATTTTGTTATTATTTCATGAATAATATCAGTGCGTCATAATTCAAGTTAATCACCTTAAGGGATATCAGTTATGTTTAAACTGAATTAAAGTAATGAATAATTTTCTTATAATATAAGGTAAATTAACAAAATGGCTTCGCATTTAACAACAACCGAAGAGAAAACAACCATTTCGACATCAACAATCGCTTACATTCGCTTATATATTGACCATAACTGATACATCAGATTATGTGATGACTCGTGCTTAGATCAATTTTTGCAATCATTAGCAAAAAGATTAATAAACCATCTATATCAATTTATCTAACCTATTCTTCCGTTCAAGAAATCGCCGAACAGTTATTTTTAACAAATTTTTCTCTTCCCATTGACTTTCCCGGACACCTTGTCTGACCTAAGGTGCGCGAAAGCCACTTTTTCCTTCCTGAGTTATCCACAAAGTTATGCACTTGCAAGAGGGCCATTTTCACACTATCTTGCAGTGAATCCCAAACATACCCCCTATATATAGTGTTCTAAGCAGCTTCCCTCACTACAGGTAGTCTGCATGAAACTATTGCGGAAAGAATTCCAAAAACAGGTACGACATACATGAATCAGAATCTGCTGGTGACAAAGCGCGACGGTAGCACAGAGCGCATCAATCTCGACAAAATCCATCGCGTTCTGGATTGGGCGGCAGAAGGACTGCATAACGTTTCGATTTCCCAGGTCGAACTGCGCTCCCACATTCAGTTTTATGACGGTATCAAGACCTCTGACATCCACGAAACCATTATCAAGGCTGCCGCAGACCTGATCTCCCGTGATGCGCCGGATTATCAGTATCTCGCCGCGCGCCTGGCGATCTTCCACCTGCGTAAAAAAGCCTACGGCCAGTTTGAGCCGCCTGCGCTGTACGACCACGTGGTGAAAATGGTCGAGATGGGCAAATACGATAATCATCTGCTGGAAGACTACACGGAAGAAGAGTTCAAGCAGATGGACACGTTTATCGATCACGACCGTGATATGACCTTCTCTTATGCTGCCGTTAAGCAGCTGGAAGGCAAATATCTGGTGCAGAACCGTGTGACCGGCGAAATCTACGAAAGCGCCCAGTTCCTTTATATTCTGGTTGCCGCGTGCCTGTTCTCGAACTACCCGCGTGAAACGCGCCTGCAATACGTGAAGCGTTTTTACGACGCGGTTTCCACATTTAAAATTTCGCTGCCGACGCCAATCATGTCCGGCGTGCGTACCCCGACTCGTCAGTTCAGCTCCTGCGTACTGATCGAGTGCGGCGACAGCCTGGATTCCATCAACGCCACCTCCAGCGCGATTGTTAAATACGTTTCCCAGCGTGCCGGGATCGGCATCAACGCCGGGCGTATTCGTGCGCTGGGTAGCCCGATTCGCGGTGGCGAAGCGTTCCATACCGGTTGTATTCCGTTCTATAAGCATTTCCAGACAGCGGTGAAATCCTGCTCTCAGGGCGGTGTGCGCGGCGGTGCGGCAACACTGTTCTACCCGATGTGGCATCTGGAAGTTGAAAGCCTGCTGGTGTTGAAAAACAACCGTGGGGTGGAAGGCAACCGCGTGCGTCATATGGACTACGGGGTACAAATCAACAAACTGATGTATACCCGTCTGCTGAAAGGTGAAGATATCACTCTGTTCAGCCCGTCCGACGTACCGGGGCTGTACGACGCGTTCTTCGCCGATCAGGAAGAGTTTGAACGCCTGTACACCAAATATGAGAAAGATGACAGCATCCGCAAGCAGCGTGTGAAAGCCGTTGAGCTGTTCTCGCTGATGATGCAGGAACGTGCGTCTACCGGTCGTATCTATATTCAGAACGTAGACCACTGCAACACCCACAGCCCGTTTGATCCGGCTATTGCACCAGTGCGCCAGTCTAACCTGTGCCTGGAAATCGCCCTACCGACCAAACCACTGAACGACGTCAACGACGAGAACGGTGAAATCGCGCTGTGTACGCTGTCTGCTTTCAACCTGGGCGCAATTAACAGCCTGGATGAACTGGAAGAGCTGGCAATTCTGGCGGTTCGCGCACTCGACGCACTGCTGGATTATCAGGATTACCCGATCCCGGCCGCTAAACGTGGAGCGATGGGGCGTCGTACGCTGGGTATTGGTGTGATCAACTTCGCTTACTACCTGGCGAAGCACGGTAAACGCTACTCCGACGGCAGCGCCAACAACCTGACGCATAAAACCTTCGAAGCCATTCAGTATTACCTGCTGAAAGCGTCTAATGAGCTGGCGAAAGAGCAAGGCGCGTGCCCGTGGTTTAACGAAACCACTTACGCGAAAGGGATCCTGCCGATCGATACCTATAAGAAAGATCTGGATGCCATCGCTAATGAGCCGCTGCATTACGACTGGGAAGCACTGCGTGAGTCAATCAAAACGCACGGCCTGCGTAACTCCACGCTTTCTGCTCTGATGCCGTCAGAGACCTCTTCGCAGATCTCTAACGCCACTAACGGTATTGAACCGCCGCGTGGTTACGTCAGCATCAAAGCGTCGAAAGACGGTATTCTGCGCCAGGTGGTGCCGGACTACGAGCATCTGCACGACGCCTATGAACTGCTGTGGGAAATGCCGGGTAACGATGGCTATCTGCAACTGGTGGGTATCATGCAGAAATTTATCGATCAGTCGATCTCTGCTAACACCAACTACGATCCGTCACGCTTCCCGTCAGGAAAAGTGCCGATGCAGCAACTGCTGAAAGACCTGCTCACCGCCTACAAATTCGGGGTTAAAACGCTGTATTATCAGAACACCCGTGACGGTGCAGAAGACGCACAAGACGATCTGGTGCCGTCAATCCAGGACGATGGCTGCGAAAGCGGCGCATGTAAGATCTGATATTGAGATGCCGGATGCGGCGTGAACGCCTTATCCGGCATACGGCTCGGTTTGTAGGCCTGATAAGACGCGCCAGCGTCGCATCAGGCACAGGATGCGGCGTAAAATGCCTTATCCGGCATTAAACTCCCAACAGGACACATTCATGGCATATACCACCTTTTCACAGACGAAAAATGATCAGCTGAAAGAACCGATGTTCTTTGGTCAGCCGGTTAACGTGGCTCGCTACGATCAGCAAAAATATGACATCTTCGAAAAGCTGATCGAAAAGCAGCTCTCTTTCTTCTGGCGTCCGGAAGAAGTTGACGTTTCTCGTGACCGTATCGATTACCAGGCACTACCTGAACACGAAAAACACATCTTTATCAGCAACCTGAAATATCAGACGCTGCTGGACTCCATTCAGGGTCGCAGCCCGAACGTGGCACTGCTGCCGCTGATCTCGATCCCGGAACTGGAAACCTGGGTAGAAACCTGGGCGTTCTCAGAAACGATTCATTCCCGCTCCTATACCCATATCATCCGTAATATCGTTAACGATCCGTCAGTTGTCTTTGACGATATCGTCACCAACGAGCAGATCCAGAAACGTGCGGAAGGGATCTCCAGCTATTACGATGAACTGATCGAAATGACCAGCTACTGGCATCTGCTGGGCGAAGGTACCCACACCGTTAACGGTAAAACCGTAACCGTTAGCCTGCGCGAGCTGAAGAAAAAACTGTATCTCTGCCTGATGAGCGTTAACGCGCTGGAAGCGATCCGCTTCTACGTCAGCTTTGCTTGTTCCTTTGCCTTTGCAGAACGCGAACTGATGGAAGGTAACGCCAAAATTATTCGCCTGATTGCCCGCGACGAAGCCCTGCACCTGACCGGCACCCAGCATATGCTGAATCTGCTGCGCAGCGGCGCGGATGATCCGGAGATGGCGGAAATTGCCGAAGAATGTAAGCAGGAGTGCTATGACCTGTTTGTCCAGGCGGCACAGCAAGAGAAAGACTGGGCGGATTATCTGTTCCGTGATGGTTCGATGATTGGTCTGAATAAAGACATCCTCTGCCAGTACGTTGAATACATCACCAATATCCGTATGCAGGCAGTCGGTTTGGATCTGCCGTTCCAGACGCGCTCCAACCCGATCCCGTGGATCAACACTTGGTTGGTGTCTGATAACGTACAGGTTGCTCCGCAGGAAGTGGAAGTGAGTTCTTATCTGGTCGGGCAGATTGACGCGGAAGTGGACACCGACGATTTGAGTAACTTCCAGCTCTGATGGCCCGCGTTACCCTGCGCATCACTGGCACACAGCTGCTGTGCCAGGATGAACACCTTTCCCTTCTGGCGGCGCTGGAATCCCACAATGTGGCGGTTGAGTATCAGTGCCGCGAAGGTTACTGCGGTTCCTGTCGCACACGCCTTGTTGCAGGCCAGGTGGACTGGATTGCCGAACCGTTAGCCTTTATTCAGCCGGGGGAAATTTTGCCCTGTTGTTGCCGGGCAAAAGGCGATATTGAAATCGAGTTGTGATCGGGTACTAGCGCCAGATACGACGCTTACGCGTATTATCTGGCCTACAACGATTACATGGCGTAGTAATACGCTTTCACCTGCTCCCAGTCCGCTTTAGGGATCGGCTCCAGATATTTTTCCAGCTGGCGGAAGTCATGATTAATCGCTTTATCACGACGCAAACGGCGACGACTTTTCTCCAGGTCAAGAAATCCAGCTTCTGCCTTACCTTCTGTTTTCACATAGATATGGCGAACATAACAACAGCCATGCTGACGATTAACGCTATGCATTTTCTTAAACGCCAGCGCCACTGCTTTCAACATGGCTTGCCGTACTTCGTCAGAATAAGGCGATACTGCATGCCGGGCATACCAGTCAGCAATGCTGATGAACCCCGCCATATCTTCAGTCACCAGCAACGCGCGCCATTCCCCCTCAATTTTCACCGCTTCACCAAAAACGATCTTCGGCACGATGACACCAGCCCGTTCCAGTTCTTTAATTACCGCAACCTCACGGACAATCGTTGGTCGACCGAACGGATAACGTACGGAATGAAACAGATGATGCGTCATGCGCTTTACATATAGCTTTTTGCCGTTGCGCTCGACGCATTGCACCCCGCTCATACCATTACGGCGATAGTTAGGCTCTTCAACCCAGTCGCCCTCTGTTGCCCACCAGTGATTAAATTCGTCGTGCTTTGCTGAAACTGCCATACCCTATCGCCTGTCATTTTTTATTTACGACAATGACTATAGGTGGTTACCTGCGAAAAATCTTAATGAAACGTGTCGTATTAATGAATTTCTTTTGCCGCTACTAGCATGACACCGCTTTTGCCCTTCATTTGCAGCTCATAGACTCCACCAGCCACTACCACTAATAGTGCACCCAGCAGATAAATCATTCGGTAGCCAGTATGTGCAACCATCATCCCCATCACACAGGCTCCCAGCGCCAGGCCTGCATCCATCGCATTGAAGAAGAGGGAGTTTGCGACACCGATTTTATGCGGTTCCACTGAACTGATAATCTGCGTCTGAAAAACTGGCGTCACGGAACCATACCCGATACCAATCAACGCGCCAGAAACAACCATCATTATGCTTCCCTGGGTGTAGCCGAGAACCACCAGTCCAACCGTAAAGAACACAAGGCAAGGGTAAACCACATATTTCGGTCCTTTTTTGTCGCAGACATTGCCGGTAAAGGTACGGCAGATCATCAGGAAGATAGCGTAGCAAAGCAGGAAATTACTGGCTGCCGACATCAGGTTAAGTTCGCGTGCATAAAGCGCCAGAAAAGCAGAAACCCCGGCATACGAAAAGGTCATAAAAAAGGTGACCATCGCAAATGGCAACGCCGCGCGATCGAACATGGCGGCGAAGCCCATTTTCGGCGTTGAACCATCAGCATGGCTGATAACCGGCGGCACTGTCATAATCAGCGACAGAATAATCCCCACCGCTGCCACGCCGGTGCATAACCAGAAAGCCATATTAAAGGCCTCCCAGCGCGCCATATTCAGGCCAATCCACGGCCCGACCACCATTGCCAGCCCCATTGCCAGAGAGAAAAAACTGATGCCCTCCCCACGTCGGGAGGCCGGGATCAGCCGCGCGGAAATCGTTCCTTTTACCGTAGTGATAACCCCGAAGGTAATACCATGAAGCACCCGAATAAAAAGCAGTGATTCAATTGAGTGGCAAAAAGGATACAGCGCAGTGACCACCAAGAAGGCCAGAGAAGAGAGCCCCAGAATAGTTTTATTCGAATATTTACCCACCCATTGCCCGGCAAAGGGGCGAATAACAATGGCGGCAATTAAAAATAAAGTCACCAACAAACCTGCTTTATCAGGAGAGGCATGCAAGCGGTCTGAGATATAAATTGGCAACAATGTTAGTAAAACATAAAAGACGAAGAAAATAATAAAACTGATGATGGTTATTGCCCAAAAATCCTTCGTCCATAACTTCTCTTTCATACCCTACCGCCTGTCAGGATGACGCACGCAGACAACACTCCCGTTACTGCGGTTACGTCAAATTGTGATGTACTTTGCAGAACAGAAGTATAAATGGCGGCATGCTATTAGAGAAATTAATCGTTTTAATATTATTGATTAGCAAACTCTAATGACTCTTACCCAAATAAATTCTTTACTCGCCGTGCTGGATTACGGTGGCTTTACTGAAGCCAGCAAGCGATTGTTCATGACGCAGTCGGCGGTAAGTCAGGCAATTGCTGCCCTCGAACAAGAACTTGGCGTGAATATACTGTTACGCGATCGCCGTAAAGCTATACAACTGACCTCTGCAGGTCACCGCATTATGCATCATCTGCGCGCCATTAATCGGGAAGTGAACGCAGTAAAAGAGATAGCCGAGCAGGAAAAGCAGAACCCTCAAAGAACGCTGAGACTTGGTTGTTTCCCCAGCGTCTGTGCCTGTATCTTACCGGCTGTGATTCGCTACTTTGAAATTCATCATCCGAATATAAAAATTATTCCTTTTGAGGAAAATAGCACAGCGATTATTGATTCCCTTCAGAATGAATCCATTGATGCCGGTTTTGTTCATTTTCCGGTGAGCGGAATGTACTCCGTGCCCATTTATCAGGATAAATTCACCGTAGTGTTACCGCCCAACCATGCTCTGGCAAAAAACAGCACTATTACAGTGGAAGAGTTAATGGGTGAACCATTAATTATTAGTAAAGGACGCTATGAATTAAGCATTATGGCACTATTTAAAGAAAAGAATATTACCCCACAGATAAAATATGAATTTAATCACCCGGATACAGCGATCAGTTTTATTCGACAGGGATTAGGCATCGCCTTATTACCAGAGTTAACGCTGAAAACCATTGCAGATGAATTGTGTTCCGTTCCTCTCGAACCAACCTTCTATCGACAGATTTCGTTGCTGGCTAAAGAAAAGCCGGTAGAAGGCAGTCCACTGTTTTTACTACAAATGTGCACAGAACAATTAGTGGAGAGTGGAAAATTTGATATGAGACAGGATGGCGCATGAACGCCATCCTGCAGTAGCATTACTCTTTATTAAGGAATTTTACTGCCTTATCAGGGAAATCAGTAAACAGCCCATTTACACCCGCTTTGTTATACAGAGCATCATATAACTGATTCACATCAGTAGTGTATTCAGGCAGCTTATCTGACCGCACGGTGTAAGGATGCACTACCAGTTTATTCTGCTGAGCATCTTGCACCATGCCAGTGAGTTTGATATTACCTGGCTGCGATGTCTCCTCAATCAACATATGGTAATCCGGACCAATACCATCAGCATATTCCGCCACCTGTTTCATGGCCCCCGGCTTAAACATCCAGTCGTAGTTGTAATTAACCCAGCTTCCGTCCGGCTGTTTCTGCTGAGTTTCGTTCCAGTCGGTATAGGCAATCAGCTGTACCAGATTGAGGTCCATGCCCATTTTAGGTTCCAGCTCATTCTTAATACGCTTCAGTTCATCGGCATCAAAACATTGCAAATAAACTTTGTCGTCCTTACCGGTGTAACCATATTTCTTCAGCACTTCCAGCGTTTTTGCCGCAATATCCTTCCCTTCCTGATGATGGAACCACGGCGCTTTAATCTCCGGGTAGATACCAATATTTTTCCCGGTAGAGTGATTTAACCCCTGAACAAATTCAATCTCTTCTTCAAAGGTGTGCACCCGGAAGTCGGACTTACCCATTGGGAAACGCCCCGGATAAGTCTGTACTTTCTTACCGTTTTCAATATCGAAACCTTCGGTAAATTTCAGTGACTTAATTTCATCGAGCGTGAAATCTATCGCGTAGTAACGACCGTCTTTGCGCGCCCGATCCGGGAAACGATCGGCAACATCAGTAACACGATCGAGATAATGGTCATGCAGAACAACCAGATGGTCGTCTTTGGTCATCACCAAATCCTGTTCCAGATAATCCGCTCCCTGCGCATACGCCATCGCTTTTGCTGGCAGCGTATGCTCCGGCAAATATCCACTGGCACCGCGATGGGCGATGACTATTTTTTCGTTGCTGTCCGCCGCCATTGCACTGCTTCCCATGATCATTCCACTCATCATGATCGCCATGCTAAGGTTTTTCAGCGTCAATTTCATGCCATTAGCCTCCGTTGCGTTTTTGCAGTAATTCCTGATGGCGACGTTTTTCGCCAATCATCACAACAATCAATAAGATAACCGCCAGAATGCTGCCGCCAATCATTACCATAAAGCCGCCATCCCAGCCGAAGAAGTCCACGGTGTAGCCAACAATCGCGCTCGCCGCCACCGAACCGCCGAGGTAACCAAACAGCCCGGTAAAACCCGCTGCCGTACCTGCCGCTTTTTTCGGTGCCAGTTCCAGCGCATGTAGACCGATCAGCATCACAGGGCCATAGATCAGGAAGCCGATAACAATCATACAAATCATATCGACGGTTGGGTTACCTGCCGGGTTCATCCAGTAAACGATAGTCGCGATGGTCACCAGTGTCATAAAGAAGACACCGGTGGCCCCACGGTTGCCACGGAAGACTTTATCCGACATCCAGCCGCACAGCAGGGTGCCCGGAATGCCCGCATACTCATAGAAGAAGTAGGCCCAGGAGGATTTATCCAGCGCGAAGTGTTTCACCTCTTTCAGATAAGTCGGTGACCAGTCGAGGATGCCGTAACGCAGCAGATAAACGAACACGTTGGCGATAGCGATGTACCACAGCAGTTTGTTCGGCAGCACGTACTGCATGAAGATTTGCTTCGCCGTCAGCTCCTGTTCCGCTTTTTCGTTATAGTCGTCCGGATAATCATTTTTGTACTCTTCGATCGGCGGCAGGCCACAGGATTGCGGGGTATCGCGCATCATCGCAAAGGCGAACAGTGCCACCAGAATGGCGCAGAAAGCGGGCATATAGAGCGCCGCGTGCCAGTCATTGAACCAGGCCATCCCCAGCAGGAACAGCAGCGGCGGAATACCACCACCGACGTTGTGCGCACAGTTCCACACTGACACAATGCCGCCACGTTCTTTCTGCGACCACCAGTGCACCATAGTACGACCGCACGGCGGCCATCCCATCCCCTGGAACCAACCGCAGAGGAACAACAGTACAAACATCACCGCAATGCTCGACGTCGCCCACGGCACAAAGCCCATAAACAACATCACTGCCGCCGCCAGAATCAAACCTGCGGGCAGGAAAACGCGCGGATTCGAGCGATCCGATACCGAACCCATGATGAATTTCGAAAATCCATAAGCAATCGAGATCCCCGAAAGGGCAAAACCTAAATCACCGCGTGAGAATCCCTGCTCAACCAGATAAGGCATAGCGAGCGCAAAGTTCTTACGAACCAAATAGTAAGCAGCATAGCCAAAGAATATCCCCAGGAAAATTTGCCAGCGCAATCGACGATAAGTCGGATCGATCTCCGCAGCAGGTAAGCGCGCTTTGTGTGGCGCTGGTTTAAAAATACTCAACATTGAAAGCCTCCGTGGCCCGTGGTCTTATTTATGATTAACAGACTGATTCAGTGGGAGAACCTGCCGTTTCTTGAGTTGCCGCGATGTTAAGAAAACATTCATAAATTAAATGTGAATTACCGCACACATTATTAAATACGATGGTTTAAATGTTCAGAATGACGCATGAAATCACGTTTCACTTTCGAATTATGAGCGAATATGCGCGAAATCAAACAATTCATGTTTTTACTATGGCTAAATGGTAAAAACGAACTTCAGAGGGATAACAATGAAAACTCGCGACTCGCAATCAAGTGACGTGATTATCATTGGCGGCGGCGCAACGGGAGCCGGGATTGCCCGCGACTGTGCCCTGCGCGGGCTGCGCGTGATTTTGGTAGAGCGCCACGACATCGCAACCGGTGCCACCGGGCGTAACCACGGCCTGCTACACAGCGGTGCGCGCTATGCGGTAACCGATGCGGAATCGGCCCGCGAATGTATTAGTGAAAACCAGATCCTGAAACGCATTGCGCGTCACTGCGTTGAACCGACCAACGGCCTGTTTATCACCCTGCCGGAAGATGACCTCTCCTTCCAGGCCACTTTTATCCGCGCCTGCGAAGAAGCAGGGATCAGCGCAGAAGCTATAGACCCGCAGCAAGCGCGCATTATCGAACCTGCCGTTAACCCGGCACTGATTGGCGCGGTGAAAGTTCCGGATGGCACCGTTGATCCATTTCGTCTGACCGCAGCAAATATGCTTGATGCCAAAGAACACGGTGCCGTTATCCTTACTGCTCATGAAGTCACGGGGCTGATTCGTGAAGGCGCGACGGTGTGCGGTGTTCGTGTACGTAACCATCTCACCGGCGAAATTCAGGCACTTCATGCGCCTGTCGTAGTTAATGCCGCCGGGATCTGGGGGCAACACATTGCCGAATATGCCGATCTGCGCATTCGCATGTTCCCGGCGAAAGGATCGCTGCTGATCATGGATCACCGCATTAATCAGCATGTGATCAACCGCTGCCGCAAACCTTCCGACGCCGATATTCTGGTGCCTGGCGATACCATTTCGCTAATTGGCACCACCTCTTTACGTATTGATTACAGCGAGATTGACGATAATCGAGTGACGGCAGAAGAAGTTGATATTCTGCTGCGTGAAGGGGAAAAACTGGCCCCCGTGATGGCGAAAACGCGCATTTTGCGAGCCTACTCTGGCGTACGCCCGCTGGTTGCCAGCGATGACGATCCGAGCGGACGTAACGTCAGCCGTGGCATCGTGCTGCTCGACCATGCTGAACGCGATGGTCTGGACGGGTTTATCACCATCACCGGTGGCAAACTGATGACCTACCGCCTGATGGCGGAATGGGCTACTGACGCGGTGTGTCGCAAGCTGGGCAACACGCGCCCCTGTACCACTGCCGACACGCCGTTGCCTGGCTCACAGGAACCGGCAGAAGTCACGCTGCGCAAAGTGATCTCCCTGCCCGCTCCGCTGCGCGGTTCCGCAGTTTACCGGCACGGCGATCGCACACCAGCCTGGCTGAGCGAAGGCCGCCTGCACCGCAGCCTGGTATGTGAGTGCGAAGCGGTAACTGCGGGTGAAGTGCAGTACGCAGTAGAAAATTTAAACGTTAACAGCCTGCTGGATTTACGCCGTCGTACCCGTGTAGGGATGGGTACCTGCCAGGGCGAACTCTGCGCCTGCCGGGCTGCCGGACTGCTGCAACGTTTTAACGTCACGACGTCCGCGCAATCTATCGAGCAACTTTCCACCTTCCTTAACGAACGCTGGAAAGGCGTGCAACCCATAGCATGGGGAGACGCACTGCGCGAAAGCGAATTTACCCGCTGGGTTTATCAGGGACTGTGTGGTCTGGAGAAGGAGCAGAAAGATGCGCTTTGATACTGTCATTATGGGCGGCGGCCTCGCCGGATTACTCTGTGGCCTGCAACTGCAAAAACACGGCCTGCGCTGTGCCATTGTCACTCGTGGTCAAAGCGCGCTGCATTTCTCATCCGGTTCGCTGGATTTGCTGAGCCATCTGCCGGATGGTCAACCGGTGACAGACATTCACAGTGGACTGGAATCTTTGCGTCAGCAGGCTCCAGCCCATCCTTACACTCTTCTCGGGCCACAACGCGTACTCGATCTCGCTTGCCAGGCGCAGGCATTAATCGCTGAAAGCGGTGCGCAATTACAGGGCAGCGTAGAACTGGCCCACCAGCGTGTTACCCCGCTCGGTACCCTGCGTTCTACCTGGCTAAGTGCGCCAGAAGTCCCCGTCTGGCCGCTGCCCGCGAAGAAAATATGTGTAGTAGGAATTAGCGGTCTGATGGATTTTCAGGCGCATCTTGCGGCGGCTTCGTTGCGCGAACTCGACCTTGCCGTTGAAACCGCAGAAATTGAACTGCCGGAACTGGATGTGCTGCGCAACAACGCCACCGAGTTTCGCGCGGTGAATATCGCCCGTTTCCTTGATAACGAAGAGAACTGGCCGCTGTTACTTGATGCGCTTATTCCTGTCGCCAATACCTGCGAAATGATCCTGATGCCCGCCTGCTTCGGCCTGGCCGATGACAAACTGTGGCATTGGTTGAATGAAAAACTACCTTGTTCACTGATGCTTTTGCCAACGCTGCCGCCTTCCGTGCTGGGCATTCGTCTGCAAAACCAGTTACAGCGCCAGTTTGTGCGCCAGGGTGGCGTGTGGATGCCAGGCGATGAAGTGAAAAAAGTGACCTGTAAAAATGGCGTAGTAAATGAAATCTGGACGCGCAATCACGCCGATATCCCGCTGCGTCCACGCTTTGCCGTGCTCGCCAGCGGCAGTTTCTTTAGCGGCGGACTGGTGGCGGAACGTAACGGCATTCGAGAGCCGATTCTCGGCCTTGATGTGCTACAAACCGCCACGCGGGGTGAATGGTATAAGGGCGATTTTTTTGCGCCGCAACCGTGGCAGCAGTTCGGTGTAACCACTGATGAGGCACTACGCCCGTCGCAGGCAGGGCAAACCATTGAGAACCTGTTTGCCATCGGTTCGGTGCTGGGCGGATTTGATCCCATCGCCCAGGGATGCGGCGGCGGTGTTTGTGCCGTCAGTGCTTTACATGCCGCTCAACAGATTGCCCAACGCGCAGGAGGTCAACAATGAACGACACCAGCTTCGAAAACTGCATTAAGTGCACCGTCTGCACCACCGCCTGCCCGGTGAGCCGGGTGAATCCGGGATATCCGGGGCCAAAACAAGCCGGGCCGGATGGCGAGCGTCTGCGTTTGAAAGATGGCGCACTGTATGACGAGGCACTGAAATATTGCATCAACTGCAAACGTTGCGAAGTCGCCTGCCCGTCCGATGTGAAGATTGGCGATATCATCCAGCGCGCGCGGGCGAAATATGACACCACACGCCCGTCGCTGCGCAATTTTGTGTTGAGTCATACCGACCTGATGGGTAGCGTTTCCACGCCATTCGCACCAATCGTCAATACCGCTACCTCGCTGAAACCAGTGCGGCAGCTGCTTGATGCGGCGTTAAAAATCGATCATCGCCGCACGCTACCGAAATACTCCTTCGGTACGTTCCGTCGCTGGTATCGCAGCGTGGCGGCTCAGCAAGCGCAGTATAAAGACCAGGTCGCTTTCTTTCACGGCTGCTTCGTTAACTACAACCATCCGCAGTTAGGTAAAGATTTAATTAAAGTGCTCAACGCAATGGGTACCGGTGTACAACTGCTCAGCAAAGAAAAATGCTGCGGCGTACCGCTGATCGCCAACGGCTTTACCGATAAAGCACGTAAACAGGCAATTACGAATGTAGAGTCGATCCGCGAAGCTGTGGGAGTAAAAGGCATTCCGGTGATTGCCACCTCCTCAACTTGTACATTTGCCCTGCGCGACGAATACCCAGAAGTGCTGAATGTAGACAACAAAGGCTTGCGCGATCATATCGAACTGGCGACCCGCTGGCTGTGGCGCAAGCTGGACGAAGGCAAAACGTTACCGCTGAAAACGCTGCCGCTGAAAGTGGTTTATCACACTCCGTGCCATATGGAAAAAATGGGCTGGACGCTCTACACCCTGGAGCTGTTGCGTAAAATCCCGGGGCTTGAGTTAACGGTGCTGGATTCCCAGTGCTGCGGTATTGCGGGAACTTACGGTTTCAAAAAAGAGAACTACCCCACTTCACAAGCCATCGGCGCACCACTGTTCCGCCAGATAGAAGAGAGCGGCGCAGATCTGGTGGTCACCGACTGCGAAACCTGTAAATGGCAGATTGAGATGTCCACAAGTCTTCGCTGCGAACATCCGATTACGCTGCTGGCCCAGGCACTGGCTTAAACTCCCTTCTGATGCCCGGTAAGCATGTGGTTACCGGGCATTTTTGCGCACACGATTCCGTGCCCAATGTATACGTTGCAACGCAGTGAAAATTCCTCTGAAAACGTCTCGCAAAGGCTGAAACTGGCAGATGTCAAAGGCCCGGGATAACCGTAATGTCGCGTCATCATAAATATCAGGTGACGGACAACCATGACCGAATCAACAACCTCCTCCCCGCATGATGCGGTATTTAAAACCTTTATGTTCTCGCCCGATACGGCGCGAGATTTTCTGGAAATACATCTACCAGAGCCGCTGCGCAAGCTTTGCAACCTGCAAACCTTACGCCTGGAACCCACCAGCTTTATTGAAAAAAGTTTACGCGCTTACTACTCGGATGTTTTGTGGTCTGTGGAAACCAGCGAGGGTGACGGTTATATCTACTGCGTGATTGAACATCAAAGCTCTGCAGAAAAGAATATGGCTTTTCGGCTAATGCGCTATGCCACTGCCGCCATGCAGCGTCACCTGGACAAAGGCTATGACAGAGTCCCGCTGGTGGTACCATTGCTGTTTTATCATGGCGAAACCTCGCCCTACCCGTACTCACTCAACTGGCTGGATGAGTTTGACGATCCGCAACTTGCCCGGCAGTTGTACACCGAAGCTTTTCCGTTGGTGGATATCACCATCGTACCTGACGATGAGATCATGCAACATCGGCGTATAGCTCTGCTGGAACTGATTCAAAAGCATATTCGCGACCGCGATTTAATCGGTATGGTCGACAGGATCACCACGCTTTTGGTTAGAGGCTTCACTAATGACAGCCAGCTACAAACGCTGTTTAATTATCTGCTGCAATGCGGCGATACCTCCCGTTTCACCCGTTTTATTGAGGAGATTGCCGAACGTTCACCACTACAAAAGGAGAGATTAATGACTATTGCTGAACGGCTGCGGCAGGAAGGGCATCAAATTGGCTGGCAGAAGGGTAAGATTGAAGGTTGGCAGGAGGGGAAGTTGGAGGGTTTGCAGAAAGGCAAAGTAGAAGGTATGCATGAACAAGCCATTAAAATTGCCTTGCGCATGCTGGAACAGGGCTTTGAACGTGAGATTGTGCTGGCGACAACCCAACTCACTGATGCTGATATTCCGAACTGTTATTAAAAGGAGAGATTAATGACTATTGCTGAACGGCTACGGCAGGAAGGACACCAAATTGGCTGGCAGGAGGGTAAATTAGAAGGCATGCATGAACAAGCCATTAAAATTGCCTTGCGCATGCTGGAACAGGGCATTGATCGTGACCAGGTGCTCGCGGCCACTCAGCTAAGCGAAGCCGATCTGGCAGCGAATAACCACTAATTAACACAGGCCCACAGCCGATCCCCATGGGCCTTTGATATCAATAACTACCTTTTACGCGTGGCCCATTTTTGCCTGATTTAAACATCGCCAGTCGTTGATCCAGGGCATCGCTGTAGAGCATCGTGTCAACGCCAACAGCGACAAAGTTCGCTCCCCACGCCAGGCATTGCTGCGCCATATCAGGAGCCACAGCCAGAAAACCAGCAGCTTTACCCGCAGCACGGATCCGCCGAATGCTGGTTTCAATAATTCGCTGCACTTCCGGGTGCCCGGCGTTATCCGGGTAGCCCAACGAGGCAGAAAGATCCGCAGGTCCAATAAACACGCCATCAATTCCTTCGACGCCGAGGATTTCGTCCAGGTTATCCAGTGCCGTCTTACTTTCCACCTGCACCAACAGACAAAGCGAATCGTTGACGTGCGCCATGTAATTCTCAATGCGTCCCCAGCGAGCAGCCCGTGCCACACTGGCCCCAACACCACGCTCACCGTAGGGAGGATAGCGCGTGGCAGACACCACCTGACGTGCCTGATCGGCAGTATCGACCATCGGGATCAGTAGAGTTTGCGCGCCAATATCCAGGACTTGTTTAATCAGCGACTTACTGGCTTCCACCGGACGGATCACGGGTTGGCTGGCATAGGGCGCTACCGCCTGTAGCTGGTGATAAAGATCCTGAATGGTGTTTGGCGCGTGCTCCCCGTCAATCAGCAACCAGTCATAACCGGAGGTGGCGGCAATTTCTGCCATATAAGAAGTAGTCGAGCTTAACCACAGACCAATTTGCACTTCGCCCTTGCGTAAACGTTCTTTAAAGGGATTGCTTAATAATGCGTTCATCGTGTTCCTTAACCTATTTAATGATGTGCCACGTCGGTCTGCGCAACAGTGCGATTTACACGCAGAGTGAAAATAATCAGCGAACCGATGACCGCCACCGCTGCCAGCGTCAGTAATCCCGCCGCATCGCTGGAAAATAACGTTTCTGCTTTCACGCGCAGGATCGGGGCAATAAACCCGCCCACTGCACCAAACAGGTTTACAAAACCAATCCCCGCAGCCAGCGCCGTACCGGAAAGCAGTTGTGTCGGCATCGTCCAGAACACCGGCTGCACGGCAATAAACCCGATGGCTGCAACACACAGCGCTACGATCGCCAGTACTGGAGAAAGCAGCCCGGACAGACCAATACCAATGCCCGCCGCCAGTAATGTCAGCGCTGCGACATTACGCCGTTCGCCGGTTTTATCGGAATAGCGCGGAATAAGCCAGGTTCCAAACAAGGCCGCAACCCACGGAATGGCGGTGACCACCGACGCCGTAAAGCCCACTTTTGTCCCCAGCAATGCAGCAACCTGGGTCGGCAGGAAGAAAATTAATCCGTAAACCGCTACCTGAATGGTCAGGTAGATAATCGCCAGTTGCCAGACTCGCCCATTACGCAGCGCATCGCTCAGTCGGGAAGTCACTTTCTGTTGTTCTTCACTTGCCAGTTGGTTGATAAGCAACGTTTTTTCTTCTTTACTCAGAAAACGTGCCTGCTCCGGTGTGTCATCAAGCCAAAAGAATGTGAATACCCCAGCGCCGACTGCCAACAATCCTTCAATAACAAACATCCAGAACCAGCCGGGATGCCCCATAAATCCATGCATCTCCAGCAGCGCGCCAGAAAGCGGTGATCCCAGTGTTAACGCCAGCGGTGCGCCCATATAGAACAGCCCCATAATGCTGGCGCGATTACGCTGCGGAAACCATTGCGAGGTGAGATAAATCATACCAGGGAAAAACCCAGCCTCCGCAGCACCAAGCAGAGTGCGAACAATCAGAAATTTCGCTTCAGTATCGGCCCATGCCATGGCAGCCGAAAGAAATCCCCACAGCAGTGTTGTCGTACCAATCCAGGTTCTTGCCCCCAGTTTGCGCATCAAAAGATTCGCCGGAACCCCCAGAAACGCGTATACCACAAAGAAAATGCCTGCTCCCAGCGCATAAGCTTCATTACTCAGCCCGGTATCAATCTGGTAGGTCTGTTTGGCAAAACCAATATTCGAACGGTCGAGAAACGCCAGCACATACAGCGCCAACATAAACGGAATTAAACGCGCGCGGTTTTTCTTCACCACGGCGTCAAGCAAAGCGGTGCTCATAAAAAGCTCCTTAGAATATGTGGGCGTTACCGTTGTCACAGCAACGCCCGGAGTGATTAGTGGCTGTAGGGGCGTTTCAAATTGCAGTCACGATTGAGTTCAACGCCGAAACCGGGTTTATCAAGCACTGATTTATGAATACGACCATTCACCGGAACCGGCTCATTAAGCAGAATCGGATCAAATTGCGGACGCATCGTTGAACAATCCGGGCTGGTCATCAGGAATTCACTGAATGGCGTATTGGTGAAGGTGATCACCGCATGGTGGGAGTAAACAGACGAACCGTGCGGCACCACCAGTTGCCCCCTGGATTTGGCGATTGCGGCAATTTCCACCAGCGTGGTTAAGCCACCGCACCAGCCAACATCCGGCTGCATAATGTCGATACCGGTTTCTGAAAGCGTACGGAAAGATTGCAATGTGCCGTGGTGCTCACCGCTGGTGACCATCATCCCCGCTGGTGCGTTGCGTTTCAGTTCGCGATAACCTTCATACTGCTGTGGCGGCAGGCACTCTTCGATCCATTTCAGGTTATAGGGCGCGCAAGCGTGGGCCAGTTTGGTGGCATAGTTCACGTCCTGACTCATCCAGCAGTCGAGCATTAACCAGAAATCCTCACCGCATTTTTCACGCATATCCGCGACCATAGCGGCATCTTTGCGGATCCCCGCATCGCCATCATGTGGCCCCCAGTGCGTCGGCATTTTGCCACCGATAAAGCCCATCTCTTTTGCCAGATCCGGACGCGCACCTGTGGCGTAGAACTGAATCTCATCACGAACTGCGCCGCCTAAAAGTTTATAAACCGGAAGCCCGACCACTTTGCCGAACAGATCCCACAGAGCCAGATCGACACAGGAAATCGTATTCATCACCAGGCCACCAGAGCCGGAGTAATACAGGGTGGCATTGAGCATTTGATCGTGGATCAGTTTGATATCACTGACACATTTACCCTCAATGAAACGGTTAAGGTGTTTTTCGACAATAAAACAGCCCATTTCACCGGCTGTCGAAACGGCGAATCCGGTCTGGCCGTTTTCTGCTTCGACTTCAACAATCAACGTGCCAAGAACGTTAATGCCAAATGACTGGCGTGACTGCTCGTAATCGCGGTATTTACTCATCGGGGTGGCAATATGATCGTCAATCCAGTGATTCGCCCCCTGGTCGTGATAATCACCACCGCCAGCGCCTTTTTCTGCTGTCGCACCGCCAGTAAACCAGGCGCGAACCTGTTTGATTTTTGGTAGGGTCATGCTGTTCTCCATTGTTATGAGGCCTGTAAGTCAAAGGGACTTTTCCATCCCAACAGACGTGAAATATCCCTGGCGCAGGCAATGGCCTTGCCCGCCAGATAATCACGGTATTCTTCATTGATTTGTAAGCGGGTACCGACCACCGAGATCGCAGCGGTAAGCTCGTTATTGGCGTTAAAAACCGGCGCAGCGACACAACGGACATCGGCGTAATCTTCGCCGTTGTCATAGCTCCAGCCCTGACGGCGAATACGCGCCAGTTCTTCGTGAAGTTGCTGTGGATGAGTAATCGTTGTGGGTGTCGCCTGCTCCCAGATCAGCCCTTCGATAATACTTTGCTGTACAGCTGCAGGTTGCCAGGCAAGCAGGCATTTACCTATTCCGGAGCGATAAAGCGAAAGGCTTTTTCCTTCATGGGAACGCACGCTGATAGTGGCTGATGACTCCACTTTCAAAATGTAATAAGCGCTGCCGTTATCAATAATCCCCAGGTGACATAACAGCCCGGTGGTATCCATCAGTTGCGTCAAACGCGGTCGAGCCAGTTCCCGGAGATCCATCTTGCTTAACGCATGACCGGAAAGCTCCACCAGCCTGGTCCACAAACAAAAATTTTCCTGGTGATCAAGGCTAAGAAAACGCTGACGCCTGAGTTCATTAAGCAGCAAATAGGCCGTGCTTTTAGGGATCCCCAATGTGTCAATGATCGTCGCAGCACTACAGGGGCCAATGCGGGCAATCAAATTGAGAATATCAATAGCCCGTGTCAGGGCGGGAACTTTGCTTGATTCCAACATACTGGACTCCAGTCTTAGATACTGGAATCAGTCTCGTTGCTCAGGGGGAGTAAAATTGTGAAGCGCATCAAATCCCGCTCCTCGTCCAGCGGACTGGAGAAATTACGCACAAATTTGTGAATTAGCGCACGGATTTTTTCTTATTGAGTACAACAGGTTGGACAAATTTTGCCGGAGGGGGAATGTGCCGGTGCAGTAAACCGGCACAGAGTGGCGGAATCAGACAGATAAGGTCATGGACTCAACAACCTCAATCCAGCCATGCTCACTGGCGATGTCCTGGTCGTTTAACCAACGGCGCAGCATATTCAGTGCCATCATTGCGCACACTTCCTGACGGATAGCCTGGCTGTAGCGCGTAGTGCTGAAACGCACACGCAGAGCGAAAGTGCCGTCTGGCGTGGCTAGCGCAAAGTTGAGATGCTCGTTCTCGAAACCCGAAACAGCCAGTGCCAGCCCGGCAAAATGGTTGGCCCGCCGTTCTGTAATCCAGTGCGCAGTTTGCGCCAGGGTTTCTTCCTGTGAAGGAACCACTTCACACGCCAGCAATGGAGCACCTGCGCGAGAAAGTTGCAAAGCCAATAAACCACCGGTGAATTGCTCGCTCAACGTCAGGCTGAACTGGCGGCTCTGCAATTCGCGACTGATCTGCGCGGGCAGTCCTTCGGTGCCTTCGAAAATCACGCTCTGTCCGGCAACACGTTTAACGTCCAGCCACAGTTTTTCCATCGCCTGTTCCTCGCTTGCCGGTCCGGTGAGTTTCAGTTCGATAATCGGCATTGAGGAGCGATAGCCCATTGTTACGCCCGGCGGCAGTTGCAGGGAGTCCAGGCTTTGCGCCAGATCGCTTTCCGAACGACCAAAGGTAGTTAAACGCAGACAAACCGGCGGCTGCGGTAAAGAAAAACGCTCGCGCAGGCGCGGCAGGATTTCGTGCTCGACCATCACCTTAAATTCTGACGGTACGCCGGGGGTAAAGAACATCAGGCAACGATTGAGCTGCACGGCAAAACCACAGGCGGTGCCTACCGGGTTATTGATAAATTCAGCACTGGCAGGTAGCTCCGCTTGTTTACGGTTGCTCGGTGCCATTACTCGTCCACGTTCGTGGAAATAGCGTTCCATCTCTTTGAGCCAGGCTTCATGCAACACCAGGCCTTCACCTTTTGCTGTCGCAGCGGCGAGTGCGCTTAAATCATCACTGGTCGGCCCCAGCCCGCCGTTAACGATCAGCACATCGGCGTGCTGACTCCGTTCGCGAAGAATGGTGACTAAGTCATCAAGGTTATCCCCCACCGTATTGCGGCGAGATAATGGCAACCCCTGATGAAAGAAAAAATCGGCCAGCCAGGCAGCGTTAGTGTCAACGATTTGCCCGTGTAACACTTCATCCCCGGTGGATAACATTTCCACTTTTAACATGGTTATCTCCTGCTTTTGTTATCGAATCACTATAACGCAAAGGGAGATAAGGCGTAGTAAGAAACTGAATGGCGCGGCAGAATGCCGCGCCGGAAGGGATCAGAAACTGGCGTTAACCCCAACATACGGGCCGTCAGCCACGGCGTTGTCGCGGTTACCGTCTTTACCAGAAAGGTTCAGGTAGCGATAGCCCGCCTCAATACTGACTGGACGCATAATGGTGTAACGCGCGCCCGCATTCGCTTCCTCATAACTTTGAATACCGCTGGAGAGCGAATCCGGGGAGTAATAATACTCGCCAAACAGACGGAAACTGTTGCCAATTTTCCACTGCAAACCACCTCCTACCGCTGCGGCATAACCTTCATCGCCGTAATTCGGGTTGGTGTAAACGCCTTTTCCGCCAACGGTCGCCATTAACGGCCCGAGAGGCAGATTCAACCCCAGCCCCACGCCCGCGACGTCACCGTCGTCGTCGTTATGTGTCCAGTTACCGCTTAACGCCAGGCCCGTCGATTCAGTCCCAAAACCGACACCAATATTGGTGTATTCTTTACCCGCCTGACCGCTGATGCTCATTGCATTGACCGATGCAGAAACCAACAGCATTCCGGCCAGACCTGCTAGCGCAATTTTTTTCATATCCCCTTTCCCACAAGCAATTAATCAAAATTCCCAAAGCTGCGGGATTGTACTGCCTGGCGCAGAGGATTCAATGAGCGAAAAAAGGGATCTAGTCACTTATTGTAACTAAATACTTCTTAAATAATTAAACGCCGCAAAAATAAACACACTTTATCGATACACACAAAAATAATAATAAGTACAGTTATCATCGCAAAAGAGATTACTGTCACTTTCACATATTTCTGAGTTACCGTATTCTCATGGTTTCTTTTTATTTATAAGGAATACCCCTGTGCGACAACGGACTATTGTATGCCCTTTGATTCAAAATGATGGTGCTTATTTGCTGTGTAAAATGGCCGACGATCGCGGCGTTTTCCCCGGTCAATGGGCGCTTTCGGGTGGCGGCGTAGAGCCTGGCGAACGAATTGAAGAGGCACTACGCCGCGAAATTCGCGAAGAACTGGGAGAACAGCTGCTTTTGACAGAAATCACGCCGTGGACCTTCAGCGATGATATTCGCACCAAGACGTATGCAGATGGTCGCAAGGAAGAGATTTATATGATTTACCTGATTTTTGACTGCGTTTCTGCCAACCGAGAAGTGAAAATAAACGAAGAGTTTCAGGACTACGCGTGGGTAAAACCTGAAGATCTAGTGCACTATGATTTGAATGTCGCCACCCGAAAAACGTTACGTTTGAAAGGTCTTCTGTAACAATGATGACAGCCATTACTGGCTGTCAGATTGAAAATTTAGTGGTTAACGAATTCCCCATCCAGATAAACTTTGCCTTTTTCCACATGCATGACTAAACCATCCAGATAATCAGGTTTAAATGTCGCATCACGCTTATCTTTAGCAATATATGTCAGGCAATGATTATGGGTAAAAATAACGATATTTTTATCAGGTGCTTTGCTTTGTAAGTCCTTAATTGCACTATAAATCTCATTACCGCATTGAAGAAGTCGTTTATCTACCGTCAATTTTTTACCCGCTGAAAACCAGGTCGCCGACTGAATGGTCCGGACGGTATTACTGGAATAAAGATCGAAATCAGGGATATCAGCACTAAAAGCGTTGCCCAGTTCACGGGCATCCTGGGTACCTTTGACCGTAATACCTGTTTTATCTGACAAGCATTGATTGGTTGAACGATCGCAACGTTCAGCATGGCGAAACAAAACGACAACCGGGTGCTGCTGTGCCAGTCTGGCCAGCGTTTTATTGTCGATACGTGGCAAACCATTGCTACTCCAGGCGGCATGAGTACCCAGTCCGGCAATTGCAGCGAGCGCCAGTAAAATGATGAAATATTTTTTTGACTTCAACGAAGAGCGGCAAAAAGCTAACACGTAAACTCCACCTATAGACAAGCGCAACCAGACAATTACCGTGAAATTGAGCGACATTTCTGGCGATAATTAGCAGTTGGTGTAATATTAAAAATCCTGCGATGCCGGCAAAATGCCTCAAAATTTTGCCAAATGCAAAGCCTAAATAAGAAAAAATATAAAAATTTCAATATTTACGTCTAATATTAGTTTCTTAAGGTTAAGTTAATATTCTATCCTTAAAATTTTGCTCCAAATGGCAAAATATACACAACACTCTTTATAGCAAATATAAGTGGACAGGTATTCAATGGCGGAAGGAAAAGCAATGTCAGAATTTTTGCCTTTTTCGCGACCAGCAATGGGCGTGGAGGAACTCGCTGCAGTTAAAGAGGTTCTCGAATCCGGTTGGATCACAACCGGTCCGAAGAATCAGGCGCTTGAACAAGCCTTTTGCCAGTTGACGGGAAATCAGCATGCCATCGCGGTCAGTTCAGCCACCGCCGGAATGCATATCACGCTAATGGCGTTGGAAATAGGCAAGGGCGATGAAGTGATTACGCCTTCCCTGACCTGGGTTTCAACCCTCAATATGATCTCCTTGTTGGGTGCAACGCCGGTAATGGTGGATGTCGACCGCGATACGCTGATGGTCACGCCTGAAGCGATCGAGTCAGCCATTACGCCACGCACTAAAGCCATCATTCCGGTGCATTATGCCGGTGCGCCAGCAGATATTGACGCCATTCGCGCCATTGGCGAACGTTACGGCATCGCAGTTATCGAAGATGCTGCCCATGCCGTCGGTACGTATTACAAAGGGCGACATATTGGCGCAAAAGGTACCGCTATTTTTTCATTTCATGCCATTAAAAATATTACCTGTGCTGAAGGTGGCCTGATTGTAACTGATAATGAAAACCTTGCCCGCCAGCTACGGATGCTGAAATTTCACGGTCTGGGTGTCGATGCCTATGACAGACAAACCTGGGGCCGTGCACCGCAAGCTGAAGTCTTAACACCGGGCTATAAGTACAATCTGACCGATATTAACGCCGCGATTGCCCTGACACAGTTAGCAAAATTAGAGCACCTCAACACCCGTCGGCGCGAAATTGCCCAGCAATATCAGCAAGCACTGGCAGCTCTCCCCTTTCAGCCATTAAGCCTTCCCGCCTGGCCGCACGTTCACGCCTGGCATCTGTTTATTATTCGTGTCGATGAACAACGTTGTGGTATCAGTCGCGATGCGTTGATGGAAGCGTTAAAAGAAAGAGGTATTGGTACCGGGTTACATTTCCGCGCCGCTCACACACAAAAATATTATCGCGAGCGTTTTCCCACGCTGTCGTTACCGAATACCGAATGGAATAGCGAACGCATCTGTTCGTTGCCGCTGTTCCCGGATATGACTACCGCCGATGCCGACCGCGTCATCACAGCCCTTCAGCAACTCGCAGGACAATAAGCCATGTTTGAAATCCACCCTGTTAAGAAAGTCTCGGTGGTTATTCCCGTTTATAACGAGCAGGAAAGCTTACCGGAATTAATCAGGCGCACCACAAAAGCCTGTGAATCACTGGGGAAAGAGTATGAGATCCTGCTGATTGATGACGGCAGTAGCGATAATTCCGCGCATATGCTGGTCGAAGCCTCACAAGCGGAGGGCAGCCATATTGTGTCTATTTTGCTTAACCGCAATTACGGGCAACATTCAGCGATTATGGCGGGATTCAGTCACGTCACCGGCGACTTAATTATTACCCTCGATGCCGATCTCCAGAATCCGCCAGAGGAAATCCCCCGTCTGGTGGCAAAAGCCGATGAAGGTTACGACGTGGTAGGGACTGTACGCCAGAACCGCCAGGACAGCTGGTTTCGTAAAACCGCTTCGAAGATGATTAACCGGCTTATTCAGCGCACCACTGGCAAAGCGATGGGTGACTATGGTTGTATGCTGCGCGCCTATCGCCGTCATATTGTCGATGCGATGTTGCACTGCCATGAACGCAGCACCTTTATCCCGATTCTGGCGAATATCTTCGCCCGCCGTGCCATTGAAATTCCAGTGCATCATGCCGAGCGTGAGTTTGGTGAATCCAAATACAGCTTTATGCGCCTGATTAATTTGATGTACGACCTGGTGACCTGCCTTACCACTACGCCGCTACGTATGCTGAGTCTGCTCGGCAGCATTATTGCGATTGGCGGTTTTAGCATTGCGGTGCTGTTGGTGATTTTACGCCTGACCTTCGGACCCCAATGGGCGGCAGAAGGCGTCTTTATGCTATTTGCCGTGCTGTTTACTTTTATTGGCGCTCAGTTTATCGGCATGGGATTGCTCGGTGAATATATCGGCAGGATCTACACCGATGTCCGCGCCCGCCCCCGCTATTTTGTTCAGCAAGTTATCCGTCCATCCAGCAAGGAAAATGAATAATGAAAACCGTCGTTTTTGCCTACCACGATATGGGATGCCTCGGTATTGAAGCCCTGCTGGCTGCCGGTTACGAAATTAGCGCCATTTTTACCCATACTGATAATCCCGGTGAAAAAGCCTTTTATGGTTCGGTGGCTCGTCTGGCAGCGGAAAGAGGCATTCCGGTTTATGCGCCGGATGACGTTAACCATCCGCTGTGGGTGGAACGCATTGCCCAACTATCACCAGATGTGATTTTCTCTTTTTATTATCGCCATCTTATTCACGACAAGATTTTGCAGCTCGCTCCTGCAGGCGCATTTAATCTGCATGGTTCACTGTTACCAAAATATCGTGGTCGCGCGCCGCTGAACTGGGTGCTGGTGAACGGTGAAACGGAAACTGGCGTGACATTGCACCGAATGGTGAAACGTGCCGATGCTGGGGCCATTGTAGCCCAACTGCGCATTGCCATTGCGCCAGACGATATCGCCATTACGCTGCATCATAAGTTATGCCATGCCGCGCGACAGCTACTGGAGCAGACATTACCCGCCATTAAAGACGGTAATATTCTGGAAATCGCCCAGTGCGAAAACGAAGCCACCTGTTTTGGTCGCAGAACGCCAGAAGACAGCTTCCTCGAGTGGCACAAATCGGCAGCAGTATTGCATAACATGGTGCGTGCAGTCGCCGATCCGTGGCCGGGTGCCTTCAGCTATGTTGGTAATCAAAAATTTACCGTCTGGTCGTCACGCGTACATTCTCATGCGCCCGCAGCACAACCGGGGAGCGTGATTTCTGTTGCGCCACTGCTGATTGCCTGTGGCGATGGCGCGCTGGAAATCGTCACTGGACAGGCGGGCGGCGGCATTACTATGCAGGGCTCGCAATTAGCGCAGACGCTGGGCCTGGTGCAAGGTTCACGCTTGAATAGCCAGCCTGCCTGTGCCGCCCGACGCCGTACCCGGGTACTCATCCTCGGGGTGAATGGCTTTATTGGCAACCATCTGACAGAACGCCTGCTGCGCGAAGATCATTATGAAGTTTACGGTCTGGATATTGGCAGCGATGCGATAAGCCGTTTTCTGAATCATCCGCATTTTCACTTTGTCGAAGGCGATATCAGTATTCATTCCGAATGGATTGAGTATCACGTCAAAAAATGTGATGTCGTCTTGCCTTTGGTGGCGATAGCCACGCCGATTGAATATACCCGCAACCCGCTGCGCGTATTTGAACTCGATTTCGAAGAGAATCTGCGCATTATCCGCTACTGCGTGAAGTACCGTAAGCGAATCATCTTCCCGTCGACTTCAGAAGTTTATGGGATGTGTAGCGATAAATACTTCGATGAGGACCATTCTAATTTAATCGTCGGCCCGGTGAATAAACCACGCTGGATTTATTCGGTGTCTAAACAATTACTTGATCGAGTGATCTGGGCCTATGGCGAAAAAGAAGGTTTACAGTTCACCCTCTTCCGCCCGTTTAACTGGATGGGGCCACGACTGGATAACCTTAATGCAGCGCGAATTGGCAGCTCCCGCGCTATTACGCAACTCATTCTCAATCTGGTAGAAGGTTCACCGATTAAGCTGATTGATGGCGGAAAACAAAAACGCTGCTTTACTGATATTCGGGATGGTATCGAGGCGTTATACCGCATTATCGAAAATGCGGGAAATCGCTGCGATGGCGAAATTATCAACATTGGCAATCCTGAGAACGAAGCGAGCATTGAAGAACTGGGGGAGATGCTGCTGGCGAGCTTCGAAAAACATCCGCTGCGCCATTACTTCCCACCGTTTGCGGGCTTTCGTGTTGTCGAAAGTAGCAGCTACTACGGCAAAGGATATCAGGACGTAGAGCATCGTAAACCGAGCATCCGCAATGCCCGCCGCTGCCTGGACTGGGAACCGAAAATTGATATGCAGGAAACCATCGACGAAACGCTGGATTTCTTCCTGCGCACCGTTGATCTTACGGATAAACCATCATGACCAAAGTCGGCTTACGCATTGATGTCGATACCTTTCGTGGCACCCGTGAAGGCGTGCCGCGTCTGCTGGAAATCTTGAGTAAGCATAATATTCAGGCCAGCATTTTTTTCAGCGTCGGCCCGGACAATATGGGCCGCCATCTCTGGCGACTGGTGAAGCCACAGTTTTTGTGGAAGATGCTGCGCTCAAACGCGGCATCGCTTTATGGCTGGGATATTTTACTGGCAGGTACGGCCTGGCCAGGTAAAGAGATTGGTCATGCCAATGCCGATATCATTCGTGAAGCGGCTAAATACCACGAAGTCGGCCTGCACGCCTGGGATCACCACGCCTGGCAAGCCCATAGCGGCAACTGGGATCGGCAAACGATGGTCGACGATATTGCACGAGGCCTTCGTACCCTGGAAGAGATTATCGGCCAACCAATAACCTGCTCCGCTGCCGCTGGCTGGCGTGCCGACCAACAGGTGATCGAAGCAAAAGAAGGGTTCCATTTGCGCTACAACAGCGATTGTCGTGGGGTGATGCCGTTTCGTCCCTTGCTCGACTCAGGAAAACCCGGCACTGCGCAAATCCCGGTGACCTTACCCACCTGGGATGAAGTGATTGGTCGGGATGTGAAAGCAGAAGATTTTAACGGTTGGTTACTCAACCGCATCCTGCGAGATAAAGGCACGCCGGTTTATACCATTCATGCAGAAGTTGAAGGCTGCGCTTATCAGCATAATTTTGTGGATCTCCTCAAACGCGCAGCTCAGGAAGGCGTGACATTTTGCCCTTTAAGCGAACTGTTATCAGGGATGTTGCCGCTCGGACAAGTTGTTCGCGGAAATATTGCCGGACGTGAAGGCTGGCTGGGTTGCCAACAAATTGCGGGTAGTCGCTGATGAAATCGGTACGTTACCTTATCGGCCTCTTCGCGTTTATTGCCTGCTATTACCTGTTACCGATCAGCACGCGTCTGCTATGGCAACCCGATGAAACGCGTTATGCGGAAATCAGTCGAGAAATGCTGGCATCCGGCGACTGGATTGTGCCCCATCTGTTAGGGCTACGTTATTTCGAAAAACCCATTGCTGGATACTGGATTAACAGCATTGGGCAATGGCTATTTGGCGCGAATAACTTTGGTGTGCGGGCAGGCGTTATCTTTGCGACCCTGTTAACTGCCGCGCTTGTGACCTGGTTTACTCTGCGCTTATGGCGCGATAAACGTCTGGCATTACTCGCCGCAGTGATTTACCTCTCATTGTTCATTGTCTATGCCATCGGCACTTATGCCGTGCTCGATCCGTTTATTGCCTTCTGGCTGGTGGCGGGAATGTGCAGCTTCTGGCTGGCAATGCAGGCACAGACGTGGAAAGGCAAAAGCGCGGGATTTTTACTGCTGGGAATCACCTGCGGCATGGGGGTGATGACCAAAGGTTTTCTCGCCCTTGCCGTGCCGGTATTAAGCGTGCTTCCATGGGTTGCAACGCAAAAACGCTGGAAAGATCTCTTTATTTACGGCTGGCTGGCGGTTATCAGTTGCGTACTGACGGTTCTCCCCTGGGGACTGGCGATAGCGCAGCGGGAGCCTGACTTCTGGCACTATTTTTTCTGGGTTGAGCATATTCAACGCTTTGCAATGGATGATGCTCAGCATAGAGCTCCGTTCTGGTACTACTTGCCGGTCATCATTGCCGGTAGCCTGCCGTGGCTGGGATTACTCCCCGGAGCACTGTACGCAGGCTGGAAAAACCGCAAGCATTCCGCAACCGTCTATTTGTTGAGCTGGACGATAATGCCGCTGCTGTTTTTCTCCGTCGCTAAAGGCAAATTGCCCACCTATATTCTTTCCTGCTTTGCACCTCTGGCAATGCTGATGGCGCATTACGCTTTGCTGGCAGCAAAAAATAATCCTCTGGCGCTGCGGATTAATGGCTGGATTAACATCGCTTTTGGTGTCACTGGCATTATTGCTACGTTTGTGGTCTCCCCATGGGGACCAATGAACACGCCAGTGTGGCAAACCTTCGAGAGCTATAAAGTCTTTTGTGCCTGGTCGATTTTTTCGCTATGGGCATTTTTCGGCTGGTACACCTTAACAAACGTCGAAAAGACCTGGTCTTTTGCCGCGCTTTGCCCGCTGGGGCTGGCGTTGCTGGTAGGATTTTCAATTCCTGACAGAGTCATGGAAGGAAAACATCCGCAATTTTTTGTCGAGATGACACAAGAATCACTGCAGCCAAGCCGCTATATTCTTACTGACAGCGTGGGCGTTGCCGCAGGTCTGGCATGGAGCCTGCAACGCGATGACATCATCATGTATCGCCAGACGGGTGAGTTGAAATACGGCCTTAATTATCCGGATGCGAAAGGGAGGTTTGTCAGCGGTGATGAGTTCGCAAACTGGCTTAATCAACATCGTCAGGAGGGGATTATTACACTCGTGCTTTCGGTTGACCGCGATGAAGATATCAACAGTCTCGCCATTCCGCCCGCAGATGCCATCGATCGTCAGGAGCGTCTGGTGCTGATTCAGTATCGTCCCAAATGATCTGGCTAACATTAGTCTTTGCCAGCTTGCTTAGCGTTGCCGGGCAGTTGTGTCAGAAACAAGCAACCTGCTTTGTGGCGATAAACAAACGGCGCAAACATATCGTGCTGTGGCTGGGACTGGCGCTGGCTTGTCTTGGTCTTGCCATGGTGCTCTGGCTGCTGGTCTTGCAGAACGTACCGGTAGGCATTGCCTACCCGATGTTAAGTCTGAATTTTGTCTGGGTGACGCTGGCTGCAGTAAAACTGTGGCACGAACCGGTATCGCCGCGTCACTGGTGTGGGGTGGCGTTCATTATTGGTGGCATTGTGATCCTCGGGAGTACCGTGTAATGGGCCTGATGTGGGGATTATTCAGCGTCATTATCGCCTCCGCTGCGCAATTAAGCCTGGGTTTTGCGGCGAGTCATCTGCCGCCGATGACGCACTTATGGGATTTTATCGCGGCGCTGTTAGCTTTTGGCCTGGATGCCCGGATACTGTTACTCGGGCTGCTGGGTTATCTGCTTTCCGTTTTTTGTTGGTATAAAACACTACATAAACTTGCACTAAGCAAAGCCTATGCCTTGCTCAGTATGAGTTATGTGCTGGTATGGATTGCTTCAATGGTACTTCCCGGCTGGGAAGGAACTTTTTCGCTGAAAGCACTACTGGGAGTAGCCTGTATTATGAGCGGGTTGATGCTGATTTTCCTGCCCACGACAAAACAACGTTACTGAGTTTTCCCTGCCACTTTACACTGCCGTTCCCACTCATCGGGGCTATAACTGCTTGCCGAGAGGACTTTCACCGTATGCAGCTTTTCACGATTAATACAATAAAGCGCATTCTGCAAAGGCGAGAGTAAATCCCCCACTTTCACGGCGAAGTCACTCTTCACTTCGGCGATCATTTTTATCGCGCCGCCAGCATCGCAGAGCATAAGTACATGTCTGTTATCTTGTTTATTGCAGCACGATTTTTTGACCAGCCATTCCATTGCATTATCCTGTTTGATAAGAGTTTTCACATCAATTTACAGATTAACAGATAAACCTATTATCAACGGCAATGGAATGGCAAAATTGCGAAGTGAAACTAATGATTTCTTAATCCTGGCGTTGCACCCACTCTTTTAACGCCTGACGTGAAATTTTAATACCGCCGTTTTTCAGCTCCGGCGGCAAAGTCAGCCAGCGCACCGGTTGTTGAAAACGAGCCAACTTGTCTTTCACCCATTCGTCAAGATCAACGGTTTGCTGGTCATACTCCACCACCGCTACCGGCCGATGACCAAACTCCTTGTCGGCAACGGGGACGATAAACACCTGCAAAACCGCAGGATGTGCAGCAATAACGCGCTCGACTTCTTCCGGCTGAATACCCTCACCGCCACTGAAGAATAGATTGTCTAAACGTCCGACAATGGTCAGCTTGCCATTATGCATCTCACCGCGATCGCGCGTGGCGTACCAGCCTTCGTCATTAACCAGTGGAACCCGTTGCCCGTTACGCCAGTAACCTTCTGCCATACTGGCAGCCCGCAGCCACACTTCATCATTAACGATTTTCACTTCCCGACCCGGCAGCGGCGAACCAACGTCTGCCAGACCGTCGGCTTCTTTCGCACACACCGTGGAGGCAAACTCGGTCAGACCATAGCCGCAAAAGCAACGAATCCCCTGCTCGCGCGCCTGTTCCGTCAACTCGACCGGGATAGCCGCGCCGCCAAGTAAAACCGCTTTCAGGGAAACGGAACTACGGTTAACCAGCAAACGCCAGAGTTGTGTTGGTACCAGTGAAGCGTGAGTACAGCCTGCCAGCATTTGCTCCAGGGGCTGTTTATCACGTACCGTCATCCGCGCACCAGCGTATAACCAGCGCCACATAATTCCCTGACCGGAGACGTGAAACAGCGGTAAAGAGAGCAACCAGTCATCGTGCTCGCCAAACGGTATCAGCGATAACACACCTTGCGCACTGGCAAGATGGGCCTGATAAGTATGAACAGCGGCTTTCGGCAAACCGGTAGAGCCGGAGGTCAACGTCATTGAGCACAGACGCGTCGGCTGCCACGCAGCGGCATGTGCGCCTTCAACCAGCTGAATGTGCAGCGACGTTAACGCCGGAAACGTGTTTTCCCCATCCGGCACCAGCGCAAATTGCAGCGTCAGATTGGGCAGCAATTCTTCAAGCAACGGTTGCGGCAGCTGAGGGTTCACGGGCAACACCCGCGCCCCGCATTGCAGTAACGCCAGCCAGGCGAGCAGCGTTTGCGGCGTATTCCACGCCCGCAACATCACGCCGCTGCCCTCAACAACGCCCTGCGCCACAAAGCCGGAGGCTAATTCATCGACGCGAGCACAAAGCTCGCGCCAGTTAAGTTGCTCGTCATTAAGACGTAAGGCGATGGCTTCTCCCCGCACTTGCCGCCAGTGACGCCACGGCCAGTCAGAGAAGATCATAACAGCCGCTCCAGTGCATCAACTTCCACTAACGGTAGCGGGCTACCCGGCCAGCGACGAACCTGCTGCGCCTGCATCAGATCCAGCGTGTCCAGCCCCGGAATGGTGTCTGGCGTTAACCAGGCGGCAATCCGCGCCAGTTGCGTTAAGCCTAAGCTCGACTCAATAGAAGAACTGATCACCGCCGTCAGCCCCAACGCGTGCGCCGCCTGCACCTGCTCGCGTACTTTATCCAGGCTGCCCGTGAGCGTGGGTTTGATAACTACCGCGCGCACACCTTTTTCCGCCACAAAGGCAAAATCCGGCTCACGCAGGCTTTCATCCCAGGCAATGGCAATGCCGGTTTCACGGGCAAACGCACGCGAATCATCGCGGGTTTTGCACGGCTCTTCGAGAAAAGCAATGCGGTGGCGATAATCCGGGTTAACGTATTTGGCAAACTGCTGGCCTTTCAGCGGTGTCCAGGCGCGATTCGCGTCAAGACGCAAATGCAGATCCGGAATTGCCTCCAGCAACAGATTCACCACCATGCCGTCGCGCACGGCTTCGTACAATCCCACTTTGACCTTCGCCACTTTCTCACCAGGCATATCGGCAAGTTTGAGGATCAGATCGTCAGGATCGCCATTACACAGTGGTGCCGCACGGTAATTGGCCGCCTGCGGGAGCGTATCTGCCAGCTCCGCCAATGCACAGCTTACGCCAAAGGCCACGGAAGGCATCTGCGGTAATTCGCAATCGCCTGCCAGCCAGTTATTTACCCAGGCAAGCAGCACGCTTTGCGCCTCTTCCCAGGTTTCCTGGCTGAAGCCCGGCAGTGGGGAGATCTCCCCCCACCCTTCGCGCTCGCCCTCACGCAGGCAAACGTACAGCCCTTCGCGGGTTTTTAACCGCCTGTCGCGCAGAACCACCCCCGCGTCCATGGGGATCTGCCAGCGGTATACCTGCGCGCTACGCATTACGGATTCCGTTTAAATTTGCTGAAGTCAGGCTGACGTTTCTGGTTGAAGGCGTTGCGACCTTCCTGACCTTCTTCCGTCATGTAGAACAGCATGGTGGCGTTGCCCGCCAGCTCCTGCAGACCTGCCTGACCGTCACAGTCGGCGTTCAGTGCAGCTTTCAGGCAGCGCAGCGCCATCGGGCTGTTTTGCAGCATTTCACGGCACCAGCGCACGGTTTCTTTTTCCAGATCCGCCAGCGGTACCACGGTGTTTACAAGGCCCATATCCAGCGCCTGTTTCGCGTCGTACTGACGGCACAGGAACCAGATTTCACGCGCTTTTTTCTGTCCGACGATGCGAGCCATGTAGGAAGCGCCCCAGCCGCCGTCGAAGGAACCGACTTTCGGGCCAGTCTGACCGAAGATGGCATTATCTGCCGCGATAGTCAGATCGCACATCATGTGCAGAACGTGACCGCCGCCGATGGAGTAGCCAGCCACCATCGCGACAACTGGTTTCGGACAGGTACGAATCTGACGCTGGAAGTCCAGCACGTTCAGGTGATGTACGCCGGAATCATCTTTATAGCCGCCGTAATCACCACGCACTTTCTGGTCACCACCGGAGCAGAACGCTTTATCGCCTGCGCCAGTCAGAATGATCACGCCGATGTTGTCGTCATAACGCGCATCTGCCAGTGCCTGGATCATCTCTTTTACCGTCAGAGGACGGAAGGCATTGCGCACCTGCGGACGATTAATGGTGATTTTTGCGATACCGTCGGCAGATTTTTCATAACGAATGTCCTCGAAACCTTCGGAGCAGTCGTGCCATTCAACCGGTGCGTAAAGCATTGCTTCATCAGGATAAATCATATTGTGTCCTTTAGTCAGAAACGCAAGATCTGCGCCAGACTTGCGATTACGCCAGCGGGATTTTCCCGATGCGCGTTATGTCCGGCGCGAGGAATGACATGGCATTCGGCAGCCAGTTCCGCCGCCAGGGCGCGGAATTTGCTGTCACGTTCACCACATAAATAATAAAACGCAAATGTGCGGGCGCTAAGGTTAGCACGTAAATCGGGCTGGACGGCGAGAGAAGTCGCCTCCAGCATGGCGGCAAGCGTTGCGCCATTATTGTTGCTGCGCAGCGCAACCAGCTCCCGGCGTTGTTCGTCATTGAGTGAGGCAAAAACAGGCTGTTGATACCAATCAGCAAATACCGCCGTTAACGGTTCTGTGCGAAAACGCTGCGCCCATTGGCGATCGGAACGCTGACGTTGCGTGCGTTGTTCAGCATTTTGCAACCCAGGATGCCCGCCTTCGACAACAACCCCACAAAGCCCCGCCAGCCCCTGGCAAGCCGCCATCATCGCCACCCGTCCGCCAAGCGAGTACCCCACCAGCCAGAAGTCAAGGATGTTGTAACTAACCAAGGTTTTACACAGTAAGCCGGTGACATCATCAAATCCATCGACGCTAATCGCCGCCGAACCACCGTGACCAGGGAGATCAACATACAACCGTGAGTAGTCGGCAAACACCTCGCCCACTTCTTGCCATTCATGGCAATCGCCGGAAAAACCGTGCAAAAACACCAGCCAGGGTAAACCTGGTTTACCGTGTTTTGCCTGCGCGTGCAGGATCATAAATGGCTTACCTGCGCCAGCAGTTGCTGGAGGGTTTGCGCACCATCGGTGTCGTTAACCACCATTTCAATTACCGTGGTGGTCGGCGTGCGCCAGGCGTCGACAAGTGCCGTTTCAAGTTCCTGCCAGTTTTGCGGACGATGATATTTCAGCTCGAACATCGCGGCGGCGTGCTCAAAATGGACGTTTTGCGGCATCAGATAGAAACGCTCGCGCTCGTTTTTCGGCGTTGGCAACAGCGAGAAAATTTGCCCGCCATTGTTGTTCACCACAATTAATACCAGCGGCGCGGAAACCTGACGTAATAACGCCAGCGCGTTGAGATCGTAAAGTGCTGAGAGATCGCCCACAATCGCCAGCGTCGGTTTGCCACTGGCCCGCTGAACGCCAGCGGCGGTCGAGAGCAGCCCGTCGATACCGCTGGCACCTCGGTTGCTGTACACCGGGTAACCTGCCGGAAGTTGCGAAAGCGCATCAATCAGACGTACTACCAGGCTGTTACCGACAAACAATTGCCCCTGTTCAGGCAGATAGTCGCTGATGCGATGCGCCAGTTGGGCTTCGCCAAACGCATCGCGACGGGCAATAACCGCCTGCATTGCCTGTTCCGCCAGGCGCGGGATTTCAACGCACCAGGGCTGGCGTTTTTCTGCCGGATGTTGCTCCAGCCAGTCGGCAATATTGGCAATTAAGCGACGTCCGCGATGGTGTGCCGGATCAAGTCGCCCTTCAATGTCATCAACAATCCAGTACTCTTCGGGTTCACAGCTTGCCTGCCATTGCAGGAGCCGTTTGCCCGTCAGGCTGCTTCCCAGTTGCACCACAATTTGCGCCTGTTGCAGTTCGCTGGTCGCTTTGGCATTGCCTAACCAGAGATCGGCACACGGCAGCGGCTGTCCGGTTTGCGACAGCACATCGCCAATCAGCGGCCAGCCAAGAGTTTGCGCCCACAGTGCGACTTTTTTGCCCTCTTCCGCACTCATGCGCCCGGCAACCACCACGCCGCGCTTTTGTCGCCAGAAGAACCAGTCGCGCTGTTTTTCACTTTCCAGACGAGGCGCTTCACGCAGCCACGGCTTATCGTCCTGCCACCAGTCGCCCAGACGCTGTTGCCAGCTAAGCCCGGTGTCGTCCATTTCGCCATACAGCGGTTCAGCAAACGGGCAGTTGATATGGACTCCGCCCGCATGAAGCGTACCGAGAGCATGGTCGATGGTAGAAACCAGCCAACGTGCGGGGATATCCTGGGTCGGGCGCGGCAGTGAAATACTGTGCGTGGGGTGAGAGGCGAACATTCCCGGCTGACGAATTGCCTGATTCGCGCCGCAGTCAATGAGCTCCGGCGGGCGATCGGCGGTTAACAGGATCAGTTTTTCTCCGGTTAACCCGGCTTCAATCAGTGCCGGATAGAGATTTGCTACCGCCGTGCCGGAGGTCACAATCACCGCCACCGGCTGCTTGCTGACTTTCGCCAGCCCCAGCGCCAGATGCCCCAGTCCACGCTCATCGAAATGGGTGTGGTGAATGAATGCGGAATTCTCCGCCGCCGCTAACGTTAACGGTGTAGAACGCGAGCCAGGGGCGATACAGATGTGTCTGACGCCTTGACGCGTTAATGCTTCCAGAATGACCGCCGCCCAGCGTCGGTTAAATGCGCTTACTGACATGAGTTTGTCCGGTATCAATATTGCGGCTAAGTATAAGGAGCTACAAAAATAGATTATTGATATGAATCGGTAATGATGCGACTCATTACTATTCCATTTGTAATAAAGTACGCAGCCCTGCCGCTTTGTTGTCGATTTCCTGCCACTCTTGCTCGGGGTCGGAACCACGGACAATGCCCGCGCCAGCATATAGACGCACGACATTGCCGCTAATTTTTGCTGAGCGCAGGGAAACGCAGAATTCGCTTTGTTGTAATGAGAGATAGCCCGCAGAACCGGCGTACCATTCTCGGGTGAACGGTTCGTGACGGGCGATAAACTGTCGCGCCAGATCGCGCGGTAAGCCAGCAACTGCTGCCGTTGGCTGCAACTGATGTAAACAGATCACATCATCCGCTTTGTTGAGTGCAGTCCAGATACAGCGGCGAAGATGCTGCACTTTACGCAGACGCAGTACCTGCGGCGGTAAAACATCCAACGTCTGGGTATCGGCCTGCAATCGTTGGCAGATATCCTCCACCACCAACATGTTCTCGCGCTGGTTTTTATCATCCGCCATCAGCCACTCACCCAACCGCTGCGCCTGCTTATCATCAGGATGATTTGCTACCGTTCCCGCCAGCGCTTCAGTACGCAGCGCTTTGTCACGCCGCCACCATAATCGTTCCGGTGAAGAGCCAAGAAAAGCATTTTCGCCATCAAAGGCCATGTAAAAATGGTAGCAATTCAGATTCAGTCGACGACTGGCAGCCATCATCGCCGCCGCATTGACCGGACTTGCGAAATGCAGGTCAGTTGCCCGAGCAAGCACCACTTTGTCGAGCTCGCCTTCGGCGATGGTTTTCGTTGCCAGTTCGATTAATTGCGTCCAGCCCGTTTTGTCCGGCCAGTGTTGTTCTCGGGTGGTGGTTAAATGTAACCCAGGCAAGGGTTTAATACTCACCAGTGTGGCGATAAATTCTTTTGCCTTAATCGCATCATGCTGAAGGGATCTTTCGCTGAATAGCGTCAGCCGCAGCGTGGCTTTACCGCCACAGCGTCGCCATTCGAGGCGTGGTAAAAGTAAATTGCCCTGCGACGGGTCAAACGCATTCAACCCCCAGATGCGTAAGTCGGCGTGTTCCGGGTGCTGGCGAAGAAAACGTTGTGCCTGGTCCAACGACGTAAAACGGGTTATCGCACCCAGGACGGCAGCTTCTTCATCACCATTACGTTGTTGCCAGTAGAATTGCGGATACACCTGCTGACTGGCCAGCCAGTTCAAGGCATCAAAAGCGTCTTTGAGAGGGAAAGGAATATCGATAACCCGAATGCCGGGTGTCGCCGGAATCTCTTGCGACAAATGGCGCAGTAGATTTTCCAGCGCCGTAGTAAGTGATTGCACGCGGACCTCTCCCTGTTAAAAGCCTCACATTATACGGGGTACGACAAAAAAAATGCAGTACCCCGGTGTAGGGAGGTTTTAACGGCGTGCCAGCAACAGTCCTAGTACCAGCCCAACGGCCGCACCCACACCAATTCCTTGCCAGGGTTTTTCGTGGACGTAGTCATCAGCACGATAAACTGCCTGCTTCGCCCGATAGTAATAACTGTCTGAAGCCTGGCTAACCCGTTTTTTCACATCATCCAGCGCTTTTTCTGCACGCGCTTTCAGCTCAACATATTTCTGATCGGCGGGATCGCCAGAGGAGCGGAGCACCTCTTCCAGTGTTTCACTAAGCAGCGTCAGGTCGTCATCGATACGTGTATCACCAAACTGATTAGACATTCTCGTTCTCCATTTGCGTAAAACCTGTCACTAACTATAGACAATGGTTATTGATTACGCCTGAATTACCTCGCGTGCCATCCCAATGTGTGGGATACCATCTTCTTCATAGACCTCCGTCACAGGGATAAAGCCAAAACTTTGGTAGAAGTTTTGCAGATGCGCCTGCGCCCCGAGGTAAACAGGCTTATCAGGCCAGTGGTGCGCGCATGTTTCGAGTGTTTTACTCATCAGCTGCTGCCCCACTTTTTCGCCACGCAACGCTTCACTGACAATCACCCGACCAATAACGACCGGTTCAAGATCATCATCACTTTTCAGAATCCTCGCATACGCCACCAGTTCATCATTTTTCCAACCGAGAATATGGCGATTATCCCTCGTCAAATCATCACCATCGATATCCTGATAAGGGCAATTCTGCTCAACAACAAACACCGCGCAACGCAGTTGTAATAAGGCATAAAGCTGGGAAACCGATAATTCAGAGTGATGCAGATCTTGCCATTCAATCATAATGCTCTCCTTTTAGATGTATGCCTTATACTAGCCGGAATATTTTTTGAAACGTGATGAACTCATGGAATTAATTTTTTTAGGTACTTCAGCCGGTGTGCCAACCCGTACGCGCAATGTCACGGCAATATTGCTTAACCTGCAACATCCGACCCAGAGCGGTCTTTGGTTGTTTGACTGCGGTGAAGGCACCCAGCATCAGCTACTGCATACCGCCTTTAACCCTGGAAAACTGGACAAGATTTTTATCAGTCACCTTCATGGCGATCATCTCTTTGGTTTACCCGGCTTGCTGTGCAGTCGTTCTATGTCTGGTATTGTCCAACCCTTAACGATTTATGGTCCGCAAGGTATCCGTGAATTTGTGGAGACCGCGCTGCGGATTAGCGGCTCATGGACCGATTATCCGCTGGAAATTGTCGAAATTGGCGCTGGCGAAATTTTCGATGATGGCCTGCGCAAAGTGACCGCTTATCCGCTGGAACACCCACTGGAATGCTATGGCTATCGTATTGAAGAACATGATAAACCGGGTGCATTAAATGCCCAGGCATTAAAAGCTGCTGGCGTACCGCCTGGCCCACTGTTTCAGGCATTAAAAGCGGGCAAAACAATCATGCTGGAAGATGGAAGGCAGATTAACGGCGCAGATTACTTAGCCGCTCCAGTGCCAGGTAAAGCGCTCGCTATTTTCGGCGATACCGGCCCCTGCGATGCCGCACTTGACCTGGCTAAAGGTGTCAATGTCATGGTGCACGAAGCGACGCTGGATATAACCATGGAAGCCAAAGCCAATAGTCGCGGCCACAGCTCTACACGCCAGGCTGCGACACTGGCCCGTGAGGCTGGAGTCGGTAAGCTAATCATTACCCACGTCAGCTCGCGCTATGATGACAAAGGTTGTCAGCACCTGTTACGTGAATGTCGGTCAATTTTCCCGGCGACTGAACTGGCGAATGATTTCACCGTGTTTAACGTTTAACTCTGCTTATTATTAAAAACAGGGCTAAACTTGCCCTGTTATCGCAACCCACGCCACATATATCCACCCACACGGGCATATTGAGCGATTTTTGATATTTATTCATCTCCTTACGCACTATATTCAGAGCAATAAGTTGCCTCTTTTTATCTTCATTCAGCACAACCTTTGCAACTAAAAGGAGCCTATAATGGTTACAGTTGTCAGCAATTATTGTCAATTATCTCAAACCCAACTCAGTCAGACATTTGCAGAAAAATTTACTGTGACCGATGAATTACTGCAGTCTTTAAAAAAAACAGCGTTATCCGGAGATGAAGAAAGTATTGAGTTACTGCATAACATTGCGTTAGGTTATGATGAATTTGGGAAAAAAGCTGAAGATATTCTTTACCATATTGTTAGAAACCCAACAAATGAGACCCTATCGATTATCCGACTTATTAAAAATGCCTGTTTAAAATTATATAATTTGGCACATACCGCAACCAAACACCCCCTCAAATCACATGATTCAGATGATCTCTTGTTCAAAAAACTATTCTCCCCTTCGAAATTAATGACAATTATCGGTGAGGACATTCCTCTTATATCAGAAAAACAGTCGCTTTCAAAGGTACTTTTAAATGATAAGAATAATGAACTGAGCGATGGGACAAACTTCTGGGATAAAAATCGTCAATTAACCACAGATGAAATAGCTTGCTATCTTAAAAAGATAGCCGCTAATGCAAAAAATACTCAAGTCAATTATCCTACTGATTTCTACCTCCCCGATTCCAACAGCACTTACCTGGAAATCGCTCTCAATGATAATATTAAGAGCGATCCATCATGGCCGAAAGCAGTCCAGTTATTCCCCATAAATACTGGCGGACACTGGATATTAGTTTCGCTACAAAAAATAGTTAATGAAAAAAATAACACACAACAAATAAAATGCATCATATTCAATTCATTACGTGCACTAGGCCATGAAAAAGAAAATTCACTTAAGCGCATCATTAATAGTTTTAATTCTGAACTCATGGGAGAAATGTCGAATAATAATATAAAAGTTCATTTAACTGAACCCGAGATAATATTTTTACATGCCGATCTTCAGCAATACTTAAGCCAAAGTTGCGGTGCATTTGTGTGCATGTCAGCCAAAGAAGTAATTGAACAAAGGGAAAGCAATTCTGACAGCGCTCCCTATACGTTATTAAAAAACTATGCTGACAGATTTAAAAAATATTCAGCAGAAGAGCAGTACGAAATTGATTTTCAACATCGACAGGTAAACAGAAATTGTTATTTAGATAAATATGGCGATGCAAATATCAATGATTATTATAGA
This sequence comes from Escherichia sp. WS568, assembly GCF_046486085.1. Lineage (NCBI taxonomy): Bacteria > Pseudomonadati > Pseudomonadota > Gammaproteobacteria > Enterobacterales > Enterobacteriaceae > Escherichia > Escherichia sp. WS568. The sequence continues at coordinate 102,868 of NZ_JBJQMC010000007.1, read as the reverse complement.
GACTTAGAAATAAAACACTCACAACCCCAAAATAGAGCATCAGGCAAAAGAGTAAGTTAACATCATTGTTAATTAATTCGACCAGTCAGCAAATATGCTGACTGGTCGAACATAGTTTGCTAAAAAGTCATCACTGACTGATGTCAGTCACACCACCCGCCAGTTCAACCAGGCGAATAAATTCCGCCCTGTAACCCTGTGGATCTTCCCCTTTTGCCTGCTGAGCCCACTGTTTTATCTGCTGCCATGAGATTTCATCCAGGTATTCAGAACCGCGTAACTTTTGCCCATATGCAGCTACTGCTGCGCGAAAACGCATATCTTCAGAGGGCGCGTTTATTGTTGGCCCCAGCGGGAATTCAACTAACTGACTTTCTTTTCCCTGCGGGTATTTCCAACGAATCTTTAACCAGGCAAGTTCTTTTGTTTTGTCCGATTTCGCTGATTTGTTATCCGGGGCATAGCGTAACTTATCAATTGATGCTTTTTGCCCTTTCAGCGTTAATTCGAATAACAACGTTATATGTTTACCTGCGCCAATATCACCCGCATCAACGTTGTCGTTATTAAAATCTTCCGCCCGAAGTTGACGCTTTTCATAACCAATCTGACGGTATTCCGTTACCCACGCGGGGTTAAACTCAATTTGCGCTTTGACATCTTTTGCTACGCTAATCAACGTCTGCCGCATTTCACTGTTCAATACTTTCTGTGCTTCAGCGAGGGTATCAATGTAGCTGTAGTTACCGTTGCCAACATCGGCGATTCGCACCATCATTGCCTCGTTGTAATTGCTATCCCCCACGCCAAACGTGGACAGAGAAACACCGGACTCCCGCTGTTTTTTGACCATTGATTCAATCGATTTAGGATCGTCAATGCCGACGTTAAAATCACCATCAGTGGCCAATAAAATGCGATTGATGCCACCCTTAATAAACCCCTTCGCCGCCTGCTGATAAGCCAGTTCCAGCCCGGCACCGCCATTGGTACTGCCATCGGCATCCAGCGAATCAATTGCGGCATTAATTTCCGCCTTGTGACTCCCGGAGATAGAAGGCAACGCAATACGGGAGTCGCCAGCATAGGTCACGATGGCAATGTTATCCTGCTCACGAAGTTCTTTGACCAATAATTTCAACGAAGACTGGATAAGTGGCAAACGTTCATCAGAAATCATTGAACCAGAAGTGTCGATAAGAAAGACCAGATTAGAAGCTGGTAACTCTTCACTTTTGCGATCTTTCGCCAGGATATCAACTTTCAGCAATGTTCGCTGTTCATTCCACGGCGCAGGTGCCAGTTCGTAGCGCATAGCGAAAGGTATTGGCTTACTGGCGGGAACAGGTTCTTTATTATTACTTTTATCATTAATAACCCAGTCTGACGGAAAATAATTCACCATCTCCTCCACCCGCACTGCATCTGGCGGAGGCAACTGCCCATGATTGAGAAAACGGCGTACATTCGCATAACTGCCGGTGTCGACGTCAAGGCTAAATGTCGCCAACGGGTTTTGCGCTACCTGCTTAACCGGATTATCATCGAACTGCTGATAGCGAGCGGTTCCTGGATTTGCGATTTGGGAGGCTGCTTTTTCTCTGGCTGCATGTTGATATTTTGGAGCCGCCTGTAAGCGCCCCTGCAAAGCCTGTTTGTCTGAATATTGTTGCGCTTCTTGCTGGGCTAAGGCTTTTGCTTTCGCGTCTGCAGTGGCTTTAGCGGCGACGGATCTTTGCTCGGCCTCTTTTATTGCAGCATGTTGCGCGGCAAGCACTTGCTGGTCCGTGGGAGTACTGGGTTGTTGTTGCAGACTTTCCTTATTCTCAGATTCCGGCCCACATCCTGACAAAATCAAACTACTCATAAGCAACATGATTATATTTTTATTTCGCATATAAAATCCTTTTAAATAAACTCAGGCACCAGACATAAAATACACTCTTTGTATCATCCTGCTGATCTTGATAAAATACAATATCGAAACCTATAACAAATAATGATTCAATAACGCAACCCATTAATAATTTGCATATGAAAAAAAATAAACTTTGCTTTTATTATATTAATTCTGTTTTCACTCCCTCTGATTATTTTTTACCAACCCTGGGTCAATGCATTACCGCCAACGCCCCGACACGCAAGTCCTGAGCAATTAGAAAAAACAGTTCGTTATCTTACACAAACTGTGCATCCCCGTAGTGCCGACAATATTGATAATCTGAAAAGGTCCGCAGAGTATATAAAAGAGGTCTTTGTCAGTAGCGGTGCCAGAGTTACCTCGCAGGACGCCCCCATTACGGGTGGCCCCTACAAAAACATTGTTGCTGATTATGGTCCTGCCGATGGACCGCTGATTATTATTGGTGCGCACTATGACTCTGCCAGCAGTTATGAAAACGATCAATTGACCTATACGCCGGGCGCGGATGATAACGCCAGTGGCGTGGCAGGATTACTCGAACTGGCACGTTTGTTACAGCAGCAAGCACCGAAAACTGGCGTGCAGCTGGTCGCCTATGCGTCGGAAGAACCGCCCTTCTTTCGTAGCGATGAAATGGGGAGCGCGGTACATGCAGCTTCGCTTGAGCGTCCAGTTAGATTAATGATAGCGCTGGAGATGATTGGCTATTACGACTCTGCGCCTGGTAGTCAGGATTACCCTTACCCGGCAATGTCCTGGCTTTATCCCGATCGGGGAGACTTTATTGCCGTGGTCGGCAGAATGCAGGATATCAACGCCGTTCGTCAGCTAAAAGCGGCATTGTTGTCATCTCAGGATTTATCTGTTTATTCTATGAATGCCCCAGGGTTTATTCCCGGCATTGATTTCTCTGACCACCTTAATTATTGGCAACACGATATTCCCGCCGTAATGATTACCGACACCGCTTTTTATCGTAATAAACAATACCACTTGCCCGGTGATACCGCAGACAGATTGAATTATCAGAAAATGGCCCAGGTCGTGGATGGCGTTATCACCTTGTTATACAACAGTAAACAATAAAATTTTCTCGAGGCGGGTCCAGAAAAAGCAACATGCGCATTTTATTTTCCCTCATCTGTTTTAAGATGCGAAACATGAAATTCAACGGAGGAAAAATAAATGGGAATGATTGGCTATTTTGCGGAAATCGACTCAGAAAAGATTAACCAACTGCTTGAGTCAGCTGAAAAACCTTTAATGGACAATATTCATGACACGCTTTCAGGATTACGCCGACTGGATATTGATAAACGCTGGGATTTTTTACATTTTGGCCTGACAGGCACCTCTGCGTTCGATCCAGCGAAGAATGATCCGTTGAGTCGTGCCGTGCTTGGTGAACACAGCCTCGAAGATGGCATAGATGGTTTCCTGGGGTTGACCTGGAATCAGGAGTTAGCTGCGACAATCGACCGCCTGGAAGCTCTTGACCGAAATGTGCTGCGTAAACAGTTTTCCATTCAGCGACTCAATGAAATGGAGATTTATCCGGGAGTAACCTTTTCAGAAGAGTTAGAGGGGCAACTCTTTGCATCCATCATGCTTGATATGGAAAAATTAATTAGCGCTTATCGGCGTATACTGCGACAGGGGAATCATGCGCTGACGGTTATTGTTGGGTGATGGGGTCAGGGCACCAAAAAAAAACCGCCGAACATGTCGGCGGCTTTCTGAATTACGAACTGACAGCTTACATCAGCGGCATGGCTAACCGCACAATGCTAATCAGCGGTTGTGGCCATACACCCAGCACCAGTACCAACAGTGCAGAGATCAGCACCACGATACCGCCCGCGCTGTACTGCCAGTTTGACGGCGCATCACGACCCGGTTGTTCCGGGGCGTGAAGATACAGGCTCACCGCCACGCGCAGGTAGTAGTAGAGGCCGATTGCCGAACCGACAACCACGGCGCCCACCAGCCACCACAAGTGTGCCTGAACACCGACTGCCAGCACGTAGAACTTACCGATAAAGCCCAGCGTCATCGGAATACCGGCCAGAGACAGCATCATCACCGTCATCACTGCCGCGAGGATCGGACGATGCCAGAACAGACCGCGGTAAGAGAACAGGGAATCAGCATCCGGGCCACGATACGGGCTGGACATCAGGCTGACCACGCCGAACGCGCCGAGGCTGCTGAACAGATAACCGGCCAGGTAAACCCCTACCGCTTCCATCGACATCTCGCCCGTTTGCAGCGCAATCAGCGCCACCAGCAGATAGCCGAGGTGAGAGATAGATGAGTAACCGAGCAGACGTTTGATATTGGTCTGGCTCAGCGCCATCAGGTTACCGAAGATGATGGAGGCAAAGGCGATAATCGCCAGCACCACCCGAATCGCTTCGCTGTCACCCACCGGTGCGTAGAGGAACAGACGCATCACCACACCGAAGATAGCGATTTTGCTCGCCGTCGCCAGGAAAGTGGAAACCGGCGCAGGCGCGCCCTGGTATACGTCTGGCGTCCACAGGTGGAACGGCACCAGAGAGAGTTTGAAGCCGAGGCCAACAATCATCAGGCCGAAACCTGCCAGCAACAGCGGCTCGTTGAGCATACCGTCGCCGAGGTTTTTACCCAGCGCGACAAACGACAGGTCGCCAGACTGCGCATACACCAGCGCCATACCGAACAGCAGGAAAGAAGACGCTGCGGCAGAGAGAATGGTGTATTTGATACTGGCTTCCAGCGAACGTTTCTGGCGGAAAGCGTAACCGACCAGGCCAAACAGCGGCAAAGAGATCAGTTCGATACCGAGGAACAGAGACGCCAGATGGTTGGCATTCGCCAGCAGGATCCCGCCCAGGGCGGCAATTAACACCAACAGGTAGAACTCGTCCTTGTTGTCGTTATAGCCTTCAAGCCACGGGTAGGCGAAAGTACAGGTGGCGAGGCTCGCCAACAATACCAGCCCGGTGTAAAGCATGGCGAAACCATCAACGCGCATCAGCGGCGTAACGTCCATAGCGCCCGCCTGGCCGACAAACCAGAGCGAAACCAGCGCCGCGTTAAGCCCAATAACCGAGAGCGTAGCGTTGAGGAAATGATTGCGTCGCCACGCAATGGAGAGCATCACAACCACCACCGTCAAGCCGACGATCAGCAACGGTAGCAGTGCGATCAGGTTTTGTGGAGTTATTGTCATGGCGATTTACGGCCTTGTAGTAGTAACGGAATTAACAAACCACTGCTGGATATTGCCAATCGCGGAGTGCGAGGTATCCAGAATCGGCTGCGGATAGAAGCCCAGCAGTACCAGCAGCACCACCAGCAACAGGATCATAAACAGCTCACGCAGCGACATCCCTGGCAGTTCCTGGCTGGCAATCTGGCTTTTCGCTTTACCGAAGTAAGCGCGATGCAACATCGCCAGCGAATAAACAGATGCAAAGACCAGCCCAAAGGTAGAGATAACGGTAATCACCGGGACAACCTGGAAGCTGCCGAACAGAATCATAAATTCGCCGACGAAGTTACCGGTGCCTGGCATCCCAAGCGTTGCCACCGCAAAGAACAGCGACAGTGCTGGCAGCCATTTCATCTTGCTCCACAGACCGCCCATCATGCGCATGTCGCGGGTATGGATACGTTCATAAAGCTGACCACAAAGAATAAACAGACCCGCCGCTGACAAGCCGTGCGCAATCATCTGGATTACCGCGCCCTGGTAGGCCAACTGGCTGCCGGTATAGATAGCAATCAGCACGAAGCCCATGTGGGAAACCGAGGTGTAGGCGATCAGACGTTTGATATCGGTCTGGGCGAAGGCCATCCACGCACCGTAGAAGATGCCGATAACACCCAGCCACATAGCGATTGGCGCGAACTCTGCCGACGCGTTCGGGAACAGCGGCAGGGAGAAACGCAGCAGACCGTAAGCAGCGGTTTTCAGCAAGATCCCCGCGAGGTCCACGGAACCGGCGGTCGGAGCCTGTGAGTGCGCATCCGGCAGCCAGCCATGCAGCGGTACCACCGGCATTTTCACCGCAAACGCGATGAAGAAGCCCAGCATCAACAGATATTCCACACCACTGGACATTGGCGTATTCAACAGCTCTTCATAGTTGAAGGTCCAGACGCCAGTCGCATTGTAGTGAACAAATACCAGCGCCAGGATGGCGATCAACATCACCAGACCACTCGCCTGGGTGTAAATGAAGAACTTGGTTGCCGCCGTGATACGCGTTTTACCGTCAGAGGCTTTATGCCCCCACAGTGCGATCAGGAAGTACATCGGCACCAGCATCATTTCCCAGAAGAAGAAGAACAGGAACATGTCGATGGCAAGGAACACGCCGATAACGCCGCCCAGGATCCACATCAGGTTGAGGTGGAAGAAGCCCTGGTATTTTTCGATCTCTTTCCACGAACAGAGTACCGCCAGCACACCGAGCAGACCGGTCAGCACGACCATCAGCAGCGATAGCCCGTCAATGGCGAGATGGATAGAGATACCAAAACGCGGGATCCACGGCATGTCGAATTCAGACTGCCACTGCGGAATTCCGGCGGATTGCGTCAGTGAATAACCGCCCTGCAACCACAGTTGCAGCGACAGCGCCAGCGTCAATCCCATGGTGATCAGCGCGATCCAGCGCGGCACCTTGACGCCAAAGCGTTCGGTCTGCCAGCACAGGAAGCCGCCGATAAAGGGAATTAATATTAGCCAGGGTAGTAACATGGCGATCTTTATTCCTTGTAAAAGTCCCGTCAGGACCGGATTTTCAACGAATTCTCACGACAGAAAATTCTCTTCGGACTGGGGGTAGTGTCGGATGCACCGCGAATGCGGCTTATCCGACCTACGTTCTTATATGCCCAGGGGCAATCCCACAATCCTTAACTCAACGCAGTACCATCAACAGTGCCAGCACCACGACCGCACCGATGCTCATGGATGCCACATACCAGCGCAGATAACCGTTCTCGCTTAACAGCAGACCTTTACCTGCAAAGCGGGAAAGGACAGCCGGGATGTTCATCATTGAGTTCAGCGGATCGCGTTTCAGCAACCAGGCAATACCCAGGAACGGCTTGACGAACACTTTGTCGTACAGCCAGTCAAAGCCCCAGGCGTTGTACCACCAGGTGCCCAGCAGACGGCCCGGCGCACTGTTGGCGATGGAGGTCACCAGAGTACGTTTACCCAGCCACAGCCAGGCAGCCAGCAGAATGCCGACCACCGCGACCACGCCAGAAGTAATTTCCAGGGTCAACATGCTGCCGTGCGCCAGCTCCGTCGTTTGCGGAAGCACGCCCTGCAGCGGCGGTACAATCAGTGCGCCAACGAAGGTGGAAAGGATCAGCAGCACAATCAGCGGCAGGCTGTGAGTTACCCCTTTCACGGCGTGAGCGTGAATTTGTTCTTTTCCGTGGAAGACGATGAAAATCATACGGAAGGTGTAAAGCGAGGTCATAAACGCACCGACCAGACCTGCCACCATCAGATTGATATGTCCATTCGCCATCGCACCCGCGAGGATCTCATCCTTACTGAAGAAGCCCGCAGTGACCAGCGGCAGTGCCGACAGTGCTGCGCCGCCCACCAGGAAGCAGAGATAAACCAGCGGAATAGATTTACGCAGACCGCCCATCTTGAAGATGTTCTGTTCGTGATGGCAGGCCAGAATGACGGAACCGGATGCCAGGAACAGCAGCGCTTTAAAGAACGCGTGAGTCATCAAGTGGAAAATCGCCGCATCCCATGCCTGCACGCCAAGCGCGAGGAACATGTAGCCAATCTGGCTCATGGTAGAGTAAGCGAGAACACGTTTGATATCGGTCTGTACCAGCGCGGCAAAACCGGCCAGCAGCAGCGTAACCGCCCCAACAATGCCCACCAGATGCAGAACTTCCGGCGTCATCAGGAACAGGCCGTGGGTACGGGCGATCAGGTAGACACCCGCGGTTACCATCGTTGCGGCGTGGATCAGCGCGGAGACAGGCGTCGGGCCCGCCATCGCGTCGGCAAGCCATGTCTGCAACGGCAACTGCGCAGATTTACCGACCGCACCGCCCAGCAGCATCAGCGTCGCCCACATCAGCATGTTATTGCCATCAGCAAAGTGCGCTGGTGCCAGTTCCACCATTTCGCGGAAGTTCAGGGTGCCCAGTTCGTTGTAGAGAATGAACAGCGCGAAAGCGAGGAACACGTCACCCACACGGGTCACGACGAACGCTTTCATTGCCGCTGCGCCATTCTTCGGATCGGTGTAATAGAACCCGATCAGCAGATAGGAGCACAGGCCCACGCCTTCCCAGCCGAGGTACATCAGCAGCAGGTTGTCGGCAAGAACCAGAACTACCATGCTGGCGATGAACAGGTTGGTGTAAGCGAAGAAGCGAGAGTAGCCCTCTTCACCGCGCATATACCAGGAGGCGTACATGTGAATAAGGAAACCCACACCAGTGACCACCGAGAGCATGGTCAGCGACAGGCCGTCCAGCACCAGGTTAAAACCGATGTTAAAGTCGCCTACCGACATCCACGTCCACAGCGGCTGGCTGTATGCCTGCTCACCGTTAGCGAAGAAGTCAACGCCGATAAAGGCAGTTACCAGCGCCGCCAGGCCCACAGAGCCAACGCCCACGATCGCCGAGACGTTTTCAGACCAGCGCCCACGGGAGAACGCCAGCAGGACAAAGCCAATCAATGGCAAAATAATGGTTAAGGCAAGCATGTTCATCCGCGCATCTCACTTACTGAATCGATGTTCAGGTTCTGGCGACGACGGTGAAGTTGCAGCAGCAGCGCAAGGCCGATACTTGCTTCTGCCGCCGCGAGGCTGATGGCGAGAATGTACATCACCTGACCGTCGGTCTGGCCCCAGTAGCTTCCGGCGACCACAAAGGCCAGCGCGGAGGCGTTAATCATGATTTCCAGACCAATCAGCATAAACAGCAGATTGCGACGGATAACCAGACCGGTTAAGCCAAGAACGAATAAGATTGCCGCGAGGATCAGTCCATGTTGTAAGGGGATCATGCGTGCTCCTCCGTTTTTCTTTTCGCGCTGTCGTCTTTACGATTGCTCAGCACTTCACCCGCACGCTCTTCACGACCAACGTGGAAGGCCACAACCAGACCCGCGAGCAGCAGCATAGAAGCCAGTTCCACCGCCAGTACGTAAGGCCCGAACAGCGTAATACCCACTGCTTTAGCACTGATTGGCGTACCGTCGATACCCTGATCATTAACACCAAGGATGGCGTAAACAATCACCACCAGCATGATGGCCGACAAAATCGCCGGACCAATCCACACCTGCGGTTTCAGCCACTGGCGTTCCTGTTCGATTTCTGAACCGCCCAGGTTGAGCATCATCACCACGAACACGAACAGCACCATAATGGCACCCGCGTAGACGATAATTTCCAGCGCACCGGCGAAGTAAGCGCCCAGTGAGAAGAACACCCCAGAAATCGCCAGCAGCGAAATAATCAGGTACAGCAGTGCGTGTACCGGATTGGTATGGGTGATCACTCGCAAGGTCGCAAGTATGGCTATCAGGCCACAGATATAAAAAGCGAACTCCATTGCCCCTCTCCTTACGGTAACAGGCTCTTGACGTCGATAGGCTTGGCTTCGTTCTCTGCTTCACCCTTATCTTTGCCGTCGATTGCCATACCTGCCATCCGGTAGAAGTTATATTCCGGGTATTTGCCCGGACCGGAGATCAGCAGATCCTCTTTTTCGTAAACCAGATCCTGGCGCTTGTATTCCCCCATTTCGAAATCCGGGGTTAACTGAATCGCCGTGGTCGGACAGGCTTCTTCGCACAGACCACAGAAAATGCAGCGTGAGAAGTTGATGCGGAAAAATTCCGGATACCAGCGACCGTCTTTGGTTTCTGCCTTTTGCAGCGAGATACAGCCGACCGGGCAGGCTACCGCACAGAGGTTACAGGCTACGCAACGCTCTTCGCCGTCCGGGTCGCGGGTCAGAACGATACGACCACGATAACGGGGCGGCAGATAGACCGGCTCTTCCGGGTACATTCGCGTTTCGCGTTTGGCGAACGCGTGCAGGCCGATCATCCAGATACTACGAACCTGAGTGCCGAAACCTACTAACAATTCTTTTAAGGTCATGGTCTTATTGCCCCTTATTGCGCCTGCCAGAGAATGACAGCCGCCGTTACCAGCAAGTTGATCAGCGTCAGCGGCAGGCAGATTTTCCAGCCGAAGGACATTACCTGGTCATAACGCGGACGCGGTAACGACGCACGAATCAAAATGAACATCATCATAAAGAACGCGGTTTTCAGCGCGAACCAGATGAATGGCGGTAACAACGGGCCTTGCCAGCCACCGAAGAACAGCGTCACCATCAATGCAGAGATGGTCACAATCCCGATGTATTCGCCCACGAAGAACAGACCGAACTTCATACCGGAATATTCAATGTGGTAACCATCCGCCAGTTCCTGCTCGGCTTCCGGCTGGTCAAACGGGTGACGGTGACACACCGCCACGCCCGCGATGGCAAAGGTAATAAAACCAAAGAATTGCGGGATGACGTTCCACACGTGCGCCTGGCTGTTGACGATGTCGGTCATGTTGAATGAACCGGCCTGCGCCACCACGCCCATCAGGGAAAGCCCGAGGAACACTTCGTAGCTCAGGGTCTGCGCAGAAGCACGCATCGCCCCCAGCAACGAGTATTTGTTGTTACTTGACCAGCCCGCAAACAGCACCGCGTAGACCGCCAGACCGGCCATCATCAGGAAGAACAAAATCCCGATGTTCAGGTCGGCAACCACCCAACCTGGGCTGACTGGCACAATCGCAAAGGCCAGCAGCAGCGAGGTAAAGGCAATCATCGGTGCCAGGGTAAAGATGACGCGATCCGAGAATTTCGGGATCCAGTCTTCTTTAAAGAACATCTTGATCATGTCCGCGACCAGCTGGAGCGAACCGCCCCAGCCAACACGGTTAGGTCCGTAACGGTTCTGGAACAGACCCAGCAGGCGACGTTCGCCAAAGCTCATGAATGCCCCACAGGTGACTACCACCAGCAGGATCACCACCGCTTTGAGGATGGTCAGCAGGATCTCAATCAGTTCCGGTGATATCCAACTCATTGTTGTGCCTCCTTGAGATCCTCAAGATGCGCGCCAGCCAGCACCGGAGCAATACCGGACATGCCCATCGGCAAGCCCACCTGCCCTGCCGTCAGTCCTTCGGCGATTTCAACCGGCAGCGTGACCGTGTTGCCATCGTAACTAAAGGAGACGCGTGTACCTGCGTTCACACCCAACTTCGCGGCATCCGCTGGGTTGAGTTTGATGTACGGCTGCGGCATACGGCTCTGGAAGACCGGAGCACGCTGTGACAATTCATCGCTGCCAAACAGGTGGTAATACGGCGCGATACGCCATTTCCCGTCCTGCGGCTGGAAGCGTGCCGGTACGCTGGTGAAGTAATCCAGACCATTTTCGCTGGTTTCAAACAGACGCACGCCCGGATCGCCAAAGCGCAGTTTGCCGCCCACTTCGTCCTGGAATTTGTTCCACGCCTGCGGGGAGTTCCAGCCCGGTGCCCAGGCAAACGGCACTTGCGAACGGTGCGCGGTCGGCTGGTTGTTACCTTCCATCGAGAAGGTGAACATGGTGTCAATATCCTGCGGCTGACGCGGCTCATGAACGCTGATATTGGCGCGCATGGCGGTACGACCGCTGTAACGGTGCGGCTCACGGGCCAGTTTCTGCCCACGAATACGGAATGTCGCATCCGGCGCAGCATCTTTGATACCCGCCAGTTCCGGGATTTTCGCCACAACAGCGTCAATCACATGGTCGAGCTGCGTCCAGTCCACTTCACGGCTCAGCAGGGTGCTATGCAGCGAGTGCAGCCAGCGCCAGCTTTCCAGCATGACAGTTTTGCTGTCGTAATAAGCCGGATCGTAAACCTGGAAGAAACGTTGGGCACGGCCTTCGTTGTTAATCACCGTACCGTCGCTTTCAGCAAAGCTGGCAGCAGAAAGTACCAGATGGGCGTTTTCCATAATCGCTGTGCGTTGATGGTCAACCACCATCACCAGCGGCGCTTTAGCCAGCGCAGCATTCACGCGGGTAGCAGAAGCGTGACGATGCAGATCGTTTTCCAACACCACCACCGCGTCGGCGCGTCCGGTTTCCAGTTCGGTTAACGCTTCTTCAAGCGAACCGCCACCCATAATGCCCAGCCCCATGCTGTTGACGGAACGGGCAATCATGGTGATACCAACGTCAGCGCCGCGACCTTTCAGGGCTTTCGCCACGTTAGCCGCCGCCTGAATCACTTCAGCGCTACCAGCGTTCGTCCCGGAGATAATCAACGGTTTCTTCGCACCAGCCAGTGCCTGCACGATGACGTCGATTTTGCTTTGCAGCTCAGGTTCGATACCGTCAACCGCTGGCGCGGAGTTATCCAGCGCATGGGCGATGGCAAAACCTAAACGCGCCTGATCTTCAACCGGTGCGCGGTAAGTCCACGCCGCGATATCATCCAGACGGGTGTCATCAACGTTGGTAACAAACAGCGGATGCTTAGCACGTTGACCGATGTTGAGGATTGCCGCAATCTGCCAGTCAGCCACTTTCTGTGCTGCCGCCATTTCGCGCGCTTTACCTTTTACCGCCTGACGAACTGCCAGCGCGACGCGCGCGCCGGTCTGGGTAACGTCTTCGCCCAGCACCAGTACCGCATCGTAAGATTCGATTTCGCGCAGTGCCGGCGTATAAATGCCGCCTTCACGCAGCACTTTCAGCGCCAGTTGCAGACGTTCCTGCTCACCGTGAGCGATACCGGTGTAGAAGTTTTCTTCGCCCACCAGCTCACGCAGCGCAAAGTTGCTTTCCACGCTGGCACGCGGAGAACCAATACCGATCACTTTCTTCGACTGACGCAGAATATCTGCTGCGCCCTGCATTGCCTGTTCGGCGTTGAGGGTAATGAAATCATCGCCACGACGCTGTACTGGCTGACGCGGACGATCTTTCAGGTTCACGTAACCGTAACCGAAACGACCACGGTCGCAGAGGAAGTAGTGGTTTACTGTACCGTTGTAACGGTTTTCGATTCGACGCAGTTCGCCATAACGCTCGCCGGGGCTGATGTTACAGCCGATGGAACATTGCTGGCAGATGCTCGGCGCAAACTGCATATCCCATTTACGGTTGTAACGCTCGGAGTGCGTTTTGTCGGTGAATACGCCGGTCGGGCAAATTTCGACCAGGTTACCGGAAAATTCGCTTTCCAGCGTGCCGTCTTCCGGGCGACCGAAGTAGACGTTGTCGTGCGCACCGTAAACGCCCAGGTCCGTGCCGTCAGCGTAATCTTTGTAGTAACGCACGCAGCGGTAGCAGGCGATGCAGCGGTTCATTTCGTGAGAGATGAACGGCCCCAAATCCTGATTACGGTGGGTACGTTTGGTGAAACGGTAGCGACGGAAGCTGTGTCCGGTCATCACGGTCATATCCTGAAGATGACAGTTACCGCCTTCTTCACATACCGGACAATCGTGCGGGTGGTTGGTCATTAACCACTCGACCACACTTTCACGGAACTGTTTCGCTTCTTCGTCGTCAATGGAAATAAAGGTGCCATCGGAAGCCGGTGTCATACAGGACATCACCAGGCGACCACGCGTGTCTTCCGCGTTTTGGTATTGCTTCACCGCACACTGGCGGCAAGCACCGACGCTTCCCAGCGCCGGATGCCAGCAAAAGTAAGGAATATCAAGGCCCAGAGACAGACAAGCTTCCAGCAGGTTGTCCGCTCCGTTAACCTCGTATTCTTTGCCGTCTACATGAATTGTAGCCATTAGCATGCTTCCAGTTTTCTCAGTCAGAGACTGAGCGTTAATCGAAATTCGGTTACCAGCGCTCTTTCAGCAGGTTCGGCTGAATCCCATTAATCAAATGGGTATTGCTGAACGGCTGTTTAATTCCCGCTTCAAATTCTTCGCGGAAATATTTGATGGCGCTCTGTAACGGCTCCACTGCACCAGGTGCGTGGGCACAGAAAGTTTTACCCGGACCTAAGAATCGACACAGTTGCTCAAGTGTTTCGATATCGCCCGGCTGACCTTCGCCACGCTCCAGCGCGCGCAGAATTTTCACGCTCCACGGCAGACCGTCGCGGCACGGCGTACACCAGCCGCAGGACTCACGGGCGAAAAACTCTTCCAGGTTACGCACCAGCGACACCATGTTGATCTCGTGGTCAACAGCCATCGCCAGCGCCGTACCCAGACGGCTTCCCGCTTTACCGATACTTTCGAATTCCATCGGCAGGTCAAGGTGCGCTTCGGTCAGGAAGTCGGTGCCCGCGCCGCCTGGCTGCCAGGCTTTGAATTTCAGACCGTCACGCATACCACCGGCGTAATCTTCGAGGATCTCGCGTGCGGTGGTGCCAAACGGCAGTTCCCACAGACCCGGATTTTTCACCCGACCGGAGAAGCCCATCAGCTTGGTGCCAGCATCTTTACTTTTCGAGATGTTCTGATACCACTCCACGCCGTTAGCAAGGATCGCCGGAACGTTACACAGGGTTTCGACGTTATTGACACAGGTCGGTTTGCCCCATGCACCGGAGGTTGCCGGGAATGGAGGCTTCGAGCGTGGGTTAGCGCGACGCCCTTCCAGGGAGTTGATTAACGCTGTTTCTTCACCGCAGATGTAGCGCCCTGCCCCGGTATGGACGAACAATTCGAAGTCGAAACCTGTTCCCATAATGTTTTTGCCAAGCAGACCCGCTTCGGTGGCTTCGGCAATGGCACGGCGCAGATTCACTGCCGCTTCAATATATTCGCCGCGCAGGAAGATGTAGCCACGGTAAGCTTTCAGCGCAAACGCGGAGATAAGCATACCTTCCACCAGCAGGTGCGGCAGTTGCTCCATCAGCAGGCGGTCTTTATAGGTGCCCGGCTCCATTTCATCAGCGTTACACAGCAGGTAACGGATGTTCATGGATTCGTCTTTCGGCATCAGGCTCCACTTCAGGCCCGTCGAGAAGCCTGCGCCGCCGCGCCCTTTCAGGCCAGCATCTTTCACCTGGTTGACGATCTCGTCAGGCGACAGCCCGGTCAGCGCTTTACGTGCCCCTTCGTAACCGTTTTTGCTGCGGTATTCGTCCAGCCACACTGGCTGTTTGTCATCGCGCAGACGCCAGGTCAGCGGATGCGTTTCGGGAGTACGGATAATGTTTTTCATTTATACCGCTCCAGCAGTTCAGGGATCGCTTCCGGGGTCAGATGTGCGTGAGTATCCTCATCGATCATCATGTTTGGCCCTTTATCACAGTTCCCCAGGCAGCAAGTTGGCAGCAGCGTAAAGCGACCGTCAAATGTCGTTTGTCCTGGTTTGATGTTCAGCTTTTTCTCGAGCGCCGCCTGGATGCCCTGGTAACCGTTGATATGACAGACCACGCTGTCGCAATAACGGATCACATGGCGGCCAACCGGCTGGCGGAAGATCTGGCTATAAAACGTTGCCACACCTTCGACGTCGCTCGCCGGAATACCCAGCACATCGGCGATCGCGTGGATCGCGCCATCCGGCACCCAGCCACGCTGCTTCTGAACGATTTTCAGCGCTTCAATGGACGCCGCACGCGGGTCTTCGTAGTGGTGCATCTCGTGCTCAATCGCTTCACGCTCTGCCGCACTCAGCTCAAAAGCCTCGGTTTGTGGTTGTTGATTCTCGTGCATAATTAGCGGTCCACATCTGACATAACAAAATCGATACTGCCCAGATAAACAATCAGGTCAGACACCAGGCTGCCGCGGATCGCCGCCGGAATTTGCTGCAAATGCGCATAACTCGGCGTACGGATACGGGTGCGATAACTCATGGTGCTACCGTCGCTGGTCAGGTAGTAACTGTTGATCCCCTTGGTCGCCTCAATCATCTGGAAAGATTCATTGGCTGGCATCACCGGACCCCACGACACTTGCAGGAAGTGGGTGATCAGGGTTTCGATATGTTGCAACGTGCGCTCTTTCGGCGGCGGCGTGGTCAGCGGGTGATCCGCTTTGAACGGGCCTTCCGGCATGTTGTTGAGGCACTGCTCAAGAATGCGCAGACTCTGGCGCAGCTCTTCCACTTTCAGCATTACGCGGGTGTAGCAGTCAGAAACACCACCACCCACCGGGATTTCAAAGTCGAAGTTTTCATAGCCAGAATACGGACGCGCCTTACGCACGTCGAAGTCGATCCCGGTAGCACGCAGGCCCGCGCCAGTGGTGCCCCACTCCAGTGCCTCTTTCGCGCCATAGGCGGCAACGCCCTGGGAACGACCTTTCAGAATGGTATTTTGCAGCGCCGCTTTCTCGTAAGACGCCAGACGTTTCGGCATCCAGTCGAGGAACTCACGCAGCAGGCGATCCCAGCCGCGCGGCAGGTCGTGCGCTACGCCGCCAATACGGAACCACGCCGGGTGCATACGAAAACCCGTGATTGCTTCCACCAGATCGTAAATTTTCTGACGATCGGTAAAGGCGAAGAACACTGGCGTCATCGCGCCGACGTCCTGAATAAAGGTGGAGATATACAGCAGATGGCTGTTGATGCGGAACAGCTCAGAAAGCATTACGCGAATGACGTTAACGCGATCCGGCACGGTGATCCCGGCCAGTTTCTCTACCGCCAGCACGTAAGGCATTTCGTTAACGCAGCCGCCGAGGTATTCGATACGGTCGGTATACGGAATGTAGCTATGCCAGGACTGGCGTTCGCCCATTTTCTCCGCACCACGGTGGTGGTAGCCGATGTCTGGTACGCAGTCGACAATCTCTTCGCCATCGAGCTGCAAAACGATACGGAAAGCACCGTGCGCAGACGGGTGGTTCGGACCGAGGTTGAGGAACATGAAGTCCTCGTTTTCGGTGCCGCGCTTCATCCCCCACTCTTCCGGTTTGAAGGTCAGGGCTTCCATTTCCAGATCCTGTTTGGCTTTGGTCAGCTCAAACGGCGAGAATTCGGTAGCGCGTGCCGGGTAATCTTTACGCAGCGGATGACCTTTCCAGGTTTGCGGCATCATGATGCGGCGCAAATTAGGATGACCGTCGAAAGTAATGCCAAACAGATCCCAGGTCTCACGCTCATACCAGTTAGCGTTCGGGAACAGTTTGGTGAAGGTCGGTACGTGCAGGTCGTTTTCTGCCAGCGCCACCTTCAGCATGATGTCGCGGTTACGATCGATAGAAATCAGATGGTAGAAAACGGAAAAATCCGCGGCAGGTAACCCTTCGCGGTGTGTGCGCAGACGTTCGTCCATGCCGTGTAAGTCAAACAGCATGACGTAAGGTTTCGGCAGTTTCTTTAAGAAATCGCCAACTTCCAGTAATTGTTCACGCTTGATCCACACAACGGGAACCCCGGTGCGAGTCGCCTGAACAGTAAAGGCATCCGGCCCAAAACGGTTGCGCAGTTCGCCAATCACCGGATCATCAAGATGATCGCGGGTCTGCCAGGCGGGTTCTTGCGCGGTTAAGTCGGTCATATTGTTCACCATTGCAAATGGTCCGTGGTGACTGTCGGCGCAGTAAGCTTCGCGAAATAGATTTAGGAATAAGCGAAGAAAAATCCCTTTGCCGACAGGCGCAAATTAAATCTCGTCAGGTGTACGCAGGTTGGTTACGGCAATGCGTTCACCGCGCTTGCGTTCGCGCTCTGATTGCATATTGGCGCGATAAACGCCCTGATCGCCAACCACCCAGGAGAGCGGACGACGTTCTTTGCCGATAGATTCCTGCAACAGCATCAGTGCCTGCATGTACGCTTCAGGACGCGGCGGGCAGCCCGGGATATACACATCAACCGGGATGAATTTATCAACGCCCTGCACAACGGAATAAATATCGTACATACCGCCAGAGTTGGCACAGGCACCCATTGAGATAACCCATTTGGGTTCCAGCATCTGGTCATACAGACGCTGAATAACCGGTGCCATTTTGGTAAAGCAGGTTCCTGCCACCACCATCAGGTCAGCCTGACGCGGCGAAGCACGCAATACTTCTGCGCCAAAACGCGCCACGTCATGCACCGCGGTAAACGAAGTCACCATCTCAACGTAACAGCAGGAAAGACCGAAGTTATACGGCCAAATTGAGTTTTTACGACCCCAGTTAACCATGTCATTGAGCTTGCCCATAAACACGTTTTTGTTAACTTCTTGCTCCAGAGGGTCGGTTACGATCTCCTGCTTTTGCAGGGGGTAACGGTCGTTCTCACCGTTGGGATCTATGCGGGTGAGCGTATAATCCATCTTAATGCCTCGCGGTTAGCGTTGACGATTAGCGATACTGTTCGTTTCCGGGTTCATACGCTCGCGGCGTGAACGCGCGGGCGTCCAGTCCAGCGCGCCAATACGCACCAGATAAACCAGACCTGCCAGTAACACAAAAATAAAAATTGCAGCTTCCACAAAGCCTACCCAGCCGCTTTCGCGGATAGAGGTTGACCATGCGAACAGATACAGCGCTTCAACGTCGAAGATAACGAAGAACATGGCCACCAGATAAAACTTGGCGGACAGGCGTAAGCGGGCGGAGCCGACCGAGTCGATACCGGATTCAAACGGAACGTTTTTCGACCTTGCGCGTGCGCGACCGCCTAAAAACCAACCGCCTACCAGCATCAGGCAACACAGGCCAATGGCAACGATAAGAAAGATAGCGAATGCCCAGTGATGAGCGATGACTTCAGTGGATGTTGACATACTCATTGCTTACTCATCAAAAGTAGCGCCAGATTCACTGCTCTTCACGGCAGATGGACGCCACATCGATTCATGGGGAGGAATAAAAAAAACCTTACAATCACTGTAGAAATTCTTTTATACAGCTAATTGATGTGGTCTTTTACTCCTTTCTATAACCTTTTGTCAACTTTAACAAAAGTTTCTTCACATTAGTTTACATAATATCAACACCATTAGCATTTAATGCCCTTTCACCCCAGATCCTTGACGACTCCAGGATAATTAGATGTTGTTGAATCGTGTCCGTTGTGAAGCAATGGAAAAAATACGGGTCTATTTTGACAGGAATTTGTGTCGATTCCTCCCCCCAAAAGAGAGTATTTTCTTGATCTGTGACACGCTTTTGTCATTCCATAACAAAAACGCAGCAACAAATTTACGTATTTTTTAACATCATTGTAGCAGGTGATTTTTTTCAGGCGATTATTTGTGCGTTCGGGACGTGAATCTCTGGTGATTGAAAAACGAACAGTTTTGTACGTTCTGCACGATACGAGGAAGGCTTTTTACTAAAAAAAAGCCGCTGGGGTTTAAAACACCCCCAGCGGCTCGTTTTTACACTATTGTCTCAGAAATTATCTATGGTCCGTCGATTACTCGATATCCCTTTCAATCAACAATGAGTCATCGCCTTCCGGAGCAGACATTGGGCTGTATTGCCACGGATTATGGTAGCTCTCCATCGCCTGATAGATCACCTGGGCCAGCTCATTATTACTGGACGGGTCATAGCACAGCAAATATTCGGTATCGGGTAGCGGCGGTAAGCCATCTACTCCACTCAGCACACGCAGGTCCGGACTCATCATCTCGACCGGCCTTGCCGTCACGCCAAGACCGGCTTTTACTGCCGCACGAACTGCCGGAAGCGTCGAGGCGACATAAGCCAGTCGCCAGGGAATATCTGCTTTATTAAGCGTCGCCAGCACCATATCGCGAAACGGGCTAGGATCATCCAGCAATACAAGAGGGATCGGCTCGCCTTTTTGCAATACGTATTCCGCTGCGCAGTACCAGTGTGTTGGCGAGGTACGCAGGTTCAATGCCTTAAACGTTGAAGGACGATGGGTGGTTACCATCAAATCCACTTCCTGGGATTCCAGCATTTCTGCCATATAGGCATTACGTTTAACGCGGACATCCAGCGCTAGTTTCGGATAAACCGAACTCACGCGATTTAACAGGAAAGGTAAGATCGTATCGGCAGATTCATCTGAAGCACCGATAGTTAACACGCCCTGAAGATTACTGAACATTAATGATGAGCAGGCCTCATCATTAAAACGCAGAATTTTTCTGGCGTAACCAAGAAGTTGAATGCCATGTTCAGTTAACAGTTTGTTGCGACCGTGACGAGCGAACAGCTCTTTCCCAACGAGTTGTTCCAGACGCTGCATTTGCTGACTTACGGCGGACTGAGTACGACACACAGCGGCAGCTGCGGCAGCAAAAGTGTTCAGATCGGCAACAGCAACAAATGTTCTCAGCAGATCGAGGTCGAGGTTAATTATCGGACGATTTGCACTTATCATATATTATCACTTACTGGCGGCTCATACTGAGCTGGTTAATGCTGTGCACACACAAACAAGCAATTCCATTTGTAATGTGCCTCCCTGGCAGTTTCATCCGGAACCCGGACGAAAGTAAAAATGCATATGAGTTGCACTAAAAAAGCGACTCACATTGTTCCGTTATAATGCCTGAAGTAGATCACAGAATATATCTTCAGGAATCGCATATCTATTAAGTTACTCACTCTTTTGTATTTATGACATGCGCGTGTTTGTATAAATGTAAATGTGAGTCCTTGTTCCACTCTCGTGCAGCATCGCTGGTCATACGCGAACACGTACAAACAGCAATGGTGAGGCGGCATCAAGAGCAGGGATCCGTCATTTATGCGAGCATTTTACCCCAAAAACCTTTTATTTATAAGGGTCATTGCGAATTATCTGATGCAAAGTTATGTTATGTTAGGCAAAGTAATCTTCTATTATTAATAAGCACAACAAAACCTTTTTGAATATTAAATAATAATTAATTAGCATCATCCTCATTCATTAATCCCGCTTAACAATAGTTTCACACCTTGCACCCATTACGACACCTCGGAAATCATCACGCTGTTAAACTCTCCGTAATGCGGAAATATCATCATCACGATTCATTAGTGAATTCTTAAACGAGGCATTTTCAAACAATTATCTTACAGATAAAAAAACCACACTCACAATTAAGAATCAGAACAATTCACTACATAACATTAATTATTAAGCATATACACCTCATTATTTTGCCATTATTAAGTTATTAACAGCACAATCAAGCCTTCCACTCTGGCAAAATCTTATTCTGCAGACCTTCAAAACGCCGTCCTGGGGGAGTACATTGTTCTAAGCTGACTTCCACGGCAGGGAGTGGCGATAACAGCAAAAAAGGTCAAGATTCATGTCCCCCATTGAAAAATCCAGCAAATTAGAGAATGTCTGTTACGACATCCGTGGTCCGGTGCTGAAAGAAGCAAAACGCCTGGAAGAAGAAGGTAACAAGGTACTGAAACTGAACATCGGCAATCCTGCCCCGTTCGGTTTTGACGCGCCAGATGAAATCCTCGTTGACGTGATTCGCAACCTGCCTACCGCTCAAGGGTATTGCGATTCCAAAGGGCTTTACTCCGCACGTAAAGCCATCATGCAGCACTACCAGGCTCGTGGCATGCGTGATGTTACCGTGGAAGATATTTACATCGGCAATGGTGTATCGGAGCTTATCGTTCAGGCAATGCAGGCATTGCTGAACAGCGGGGACGAAATGTTGGTTCCTGCACCTGATTACCCACTATGGACCGCGGCGGTTTCGCTCTCCAGCGGTAAAGCGGTGCATTATCTTTGCGATGAATCCTCTGACTGGTTCCCGGACCTTGATGATATTCGCGCTAAAATTACGCCTCGTACGCGTGGGATCGTTATTATCAACCCAAATAACCCAACCGGCGCGGTATATTCCAAAGAGCTTTTAATGGAGATAGTGGAGATTGCACGTCAGCATAATCTCATTATCTTCGCCGATGAAATTTATGACAAAATTCTCTACGACGACGCTGAGCATCACTCAATTGCGCCGCTGGCACCTGATCTGCTGACCATTACCTTTAACGGACTGTCGAAAACGTACCGCGTTGCTGGCTTCCGTCAGGGGTGGATGGTGTTGAACGGGCCGAAAAAACACGCCAAAGGTTACATCGAAGGTCTGGAAATGCTGGCTTCAATGCGCCTGTGTGCTAACGTTCCTGCGCAACACGCCATTCAGACCGCGCTGGGCGGTTATCAGAGCATCAGTGAATTTATTACCCCTGGCGGTCGTCTTTATGAGCAGCGTAACCGCGCATGGGAATTGATCAATGATATTCCGGGCGTTTCCTGCGTGAAACCTCGTGGTGCGCTGTACATGTTCCCGAAAATCGACGCCAAACGCTTTAATATTCACGACGATCAGAAAATGGTGCTGGATTTCCTGTTGCAGGAAAAAGTTCTGTTGGTGCAAGGGACGGCATTCAACTGGCCGTGGCCGGATCACTTCCGCATTGTCACGCTACCGCGTGTCGATGATATCGAGCTGTCTTTGAGTAAGTTCGCGCGTTTCCTTTCTGGTTATCATCAGCTGTAATCTTAATTTCACTGCCGGAGATTGCATCCGGCAGTGTTATCCCGCCACAATGACCTGATGATGTCATCATACGTAAGGTCACTATGAAACAGAGCCATTTTTTTGCCCATCTCTCCCGCCTGAAACTCATTAACCGCTGGCCGCTAATGCGCAACGTGCGGACGGAAAATGTGTCCGAACACAGTTTGCAGGTAGCGATGGTCGCCCATGCGCTGGCTGCTATCAAAAATCGGAAATTTGGCGGTAATGTCAACGCCGAACGTATCGCTTTACTGGCGATGTACCACGATGCCTCAGAAGTGCTTACCGGCGATCTCCCTACCCCGGTGAAATACTTCAATTCGCAAATCGCTCAGGAGTACAAGGCGATTGAAAAAATCGCTCAGCAAAAACTGGTCGATATGGTTCCGGAAGAGCTGCGGGATATCTTTGCGCCGTTAATTGACGAGCATGCATATAGCGATGAAGAAAAATCGCTGGTGAAACAGGCAGATGCACTCTGTGCATATCTGAAATGTCTGGAAGAACTCGCGGCGGGAAATAATGAATTCTTGCTGGCAAAAACGCGACTGGAAGCGACGCTTGAAGCGCGCCGCAGCCAGGAGATGGACTACTTCATGGAAGTCTTTGTTCCCAGCTTCCATCTTTCGCTCGATGAGATTAGCCAGGATTCACCGCTGTAAGCAGCCGGAGTCTGCGTCGCATCGGGCAATAAGCGCCGGATGCGACATCAGCCTCTTGTCAAAACGGAAACAGCATCGGGATCATCACCACACAAACCGCCATCACGATAATGGTGAACGGTACCCCCAACTTCACAAAGTCACTGAAGCTGTAATTTCCCGGGCCTAAAACCAGTGTGTTAACCGGTGAAGAAACCGGTGTCATAAAGGCGGCGGATGCTGCCATCGCCACGACCATCGCAAATGGATAAGGCGACACACCCATCGTTTTGGCAGCAGCCAGCGCAATCGGAGCCATCAACACCGCCGTCGCGGTATTAGAAATAAATAGCCCAATAACCGCCGACAAGACAAACAAACACCCCAGCATCATATGTGGCCCATAACCGCCGCCAATGTCCATCAGCCCTTTCACCGCCAGCGCGACACCTCCCGTTTTCTGTAATGCCACAGCAAATGGCATCATCCCAACGATCAAAATAATGCTCGGCCAGTGAATGGATTTATAGGCGCTTTCAGCATCTATACAGCGGAATTTCCCCATCAGCAGGCAGGCGATGATAGCGGCAACAGGATTAGGAATTTCATCGGTCAGCATTAACGCCACCATCAACACCAGGCAAAAAATGGCATGAGGTGCCTGACTGTGTGCTGGCGATGCTTCACTCACTTCTTCTGGTAAGTTCAGCGCCACAAAGTCACGCCCCTGTTTTGCCAGCATACCGATCAGTTTCCAGTTACCCACAACCAGGATGATATCGCCCAGCAGCAGAGGCTCATCCGCCAGCGAACCTTCCATCGCCTCGCCATTGCGCTTTAGCCCCACCACATTCAGTCCGTAGCGGGTACGAAAACCAATTTCGCGCACCGATTTACCAATAAGTTCAGACTCAGGAATTAATGAAATCTCTGCCATGCCCACATCAAGGGCCTGGTCAGAAAAATACTCGCCGCGCAGTACCATCGGCTCCAGCAATTGCTCACTACAAAATTGCCGGAGATCGACATCAGCCGCAGACATATCAATAAGCAAAACGTCACGCGCGCGAAATTCAGAAACCCCATTAACGTTCACGATAACGCGACGAAAACGCCGCCAGCGTTCAACACCGATGACGTTAGCGCCATAACGCTCACGTAATTTGAGATCGTCCAGCCGTTGACCAATCATTGGCGAACCGGGGCGAATAGCCAGACGACGCGCACGCCCGGTCAGTCGATATTCACGGATAAGATCGCGAAAGGTTCGACGCGTCCAGCCTTCGCGCTGCGGGGTCTGGGTATCCCCTTTCAGCATGAAACGCATCACTAACATATACAAAATACCCAGCACCAGCACGACCAGGCCAATAGGTGTTACGCTAAAGAAACTGAAGCCGTGATAGCCTTCACGCAGCAATTCACTGTTGACTACCAGGTTCGGCGGCGTCGCCACCAGCGTCATCATGCCGCTAATCAGCCCGGCAAAACTCAACGGCATCATCAGGCGCGACGGCGAAGTTTGCATACGCATGGCAACGCTTAACACCACGGGAATAAAGATAGCGACAACGCCGGTTGAACTCATAAACGCGCCAAGCCCCGCGACGGTCAGCATCAACAAAACCAACATTTTGATTTCACTGTTGCCCGCCACTTTGACCAGCCATGTCCCCATTACAGTGGCAACACCGGTACGGACCAAACCATCGCCAATAATGAACAAGGCGGCAATCAGGACAACGTTAGGATCGGAAAAGCCGGAAAATACTTCGGGGACCGTCAGCGTTCCGCTTAATGCAAACGCGACAATAACAAACAAAGCGACCGCATCCATACGCACTCTGCCCGTCGCAAACAAGACGATGGCAACGGCCAGTAATGAAAGAACCCAAATCAATTCACCGTTCACAACTTATCCTTGTTAATTGAGGGGGATGACTTGATTCTGCCATAAAAAAGCCCCGACGAGACGGGGCTAAATCATGATCAGGTGTTTCACTGAATAATAACATCGCCATTTGGCTGTTTGGTCACAGTAATTTGCTCCAGACTGTGGAGGACTAAATCGACCTCATTCAGGCGCGGGGTATCTGCCGGAGCGTTAACCGCAATGACATGACACCCCGCCGCCAGGCCAGAAAGCACGCCAGCGGGAGCATCTTCCACCACCACACACTCCTGCGGCGCAAGCCCCAGCAGCTGCGCGCCTAACAGATACGCATCAGGTTCTGGTTTTCCGCGCTTCACTCGCTCAGCGGTTACAAACACCTCTGGTGCGGGAAGCCCAGCTACTTTATGGCGCGCTCGCGCTACCGGCATGGAGCCAGAAGTCACAATGGCCCACGGAATACCTGCTTTATTCAAATGATTGAGTAAGGCGATTGCCCCCGGAAGCGCGGTAATACCCTCGGTTTCCGTGGCCTCGATTTGCTCCAGACGCGTAAACTCGGCGGCAATATCAGCCTCGGATTTGCCCGCCATAAAATGGCGCAGAGAGGTGATCGCCTGTTTACCGTGAATGAAAGCCAGCACCTCTTCCGGCGCTAACCCATGACGTCTGGCCCAGTTGCTCCACGCCCGCTCTACCGCAGGCAGGGAATCCACCAGCGTTCCATCAAGATCAAACAGAAAACCTTTGCACCGCACGCGGGCCTCCTCAGGCGTTGATAATTTGATTAATTTCGTTGGCGCTCAAATGGTACTGACGCGGGCAGGCATGCCACACATTAAGCATGCGCTGATATTTTTCCCACATTGGCGTCTGGGCGTTAAAACCGTGAGTTCCGGCGTCAAAATGGGTATAGCGCCCTTCCACATTAACCATAAAGCGGACATAACCGAGGTAACGTGCTTCAGTGGCGGCGTCAAAGCCGAGGAAGGTGACACGACGTTCATCGATGGATTGCTGGTCCTGCAAATTAGACCAGGAAACATGCAACGCATGATACATCTCCATAATGTCGATGATAGTGCGGCAGGTTTCTTCTTTCAGCTCGCCAAACTCGCGATCCAGTTCACGCATCTGTAATCCATAACCACGCTCAATGATTGTTTGCAGGCGACGGTAACGTTCAGCATTTGCCGGATCGAGCATAGTCATCATCTTGTACTGGTTAGACAAAATAAGACGTTGCGCGTTGGTCATTTCCATTGTTGACTCCTGTATCACTCTACTACGGTGAAAAAAAAGAAGGCTGAGTATGCCTTCTTTTATATGCGTAATCAGGGGTCAATTACAAATCATCAAGGAAAGTTTTATCCAGTTGTTTGAAGGCGCGCTTAAGCGTGTCAGCTAATGCCTGGTAATCAGGCTTGCCTTCAACGGGTGCCAACACCTGTCCAGACTCCTGCAATTTACCGCGAACTTCATAAAACCAGTTGAGGATAGCAGGGGGTAATGGCGTTACAGAACGCTTGCCCAGCCACCACAATCCCTGCATGGGTAAACTTAAGGCGAACAGCGCAGTGGCAACTGCCGGCCCAAGCTGACCGCCCAGGGCAATCTGCCAGCAGAGAGTAAATACGGCGATCGGCGGCATAAAACGGATCGCATAACGCGTCATCTTGATAACGCGATTTTCGACAAAGACTGGGGCAAGGCGTTTTTCCAGCGGCCACGTCTTTGAGTAATGCTGTCCCCGGCGAAACAAGCTAAAAAAATTAACAGAACGATTATCCGGCGTTGACATGCTTCACCTCAACTTCACATATAAAGATTCAAAAATTTGTGCAAATTCACAACTCAGCGGGACAACGTTCAAAACATTTTGTCTTCCATACCCACTATCAGGTATCCTTTAGCAGCCTGAAGGCCTAAGTAGTACATATTCATTGAGTCGTCAAATTCATATACATTATGCCATTGGCTGAAAATTACGCAAAATGGCATAGACTCAAGATATTTCTTCCATCATGCAAAAAAAATTTGCAGTGCATGATGTTAATCATAAATGTCGGTGTCATCATGCGCTACGCTCTATGGCTCCCTGACGTTTTTTTAGCCACGTATCAATTATAGGTACTTCCATGTCGAGTAAGTTAGTACTGGTTCTGAACTGCGGTAGTTCTTCACTGAAATTTGCCATCATCGATGCAGTAAATGGTGAAGAGTACCTTTCTGGTTTAGCCGAATGTTTCCACCTGCCCGAAGCACGTATCAAATGGAAAATGGACGGCAATAAACAGGAAGCGGCTTTAGGTGCAGGCGCCGCTCACAGCGAAGCGCTCAACTTTATCGTTAATACTATTCTGGCACAAAAACCAGAACTGTCTGCGCAGCTGACTGCTATCGGTCACCGTATCGTACACGGCGGCGAAAAGTATACCAGCTCCGTAGTGATCGATGAGTCTGTTATTCAGGGTATCAAAGATGCAGCTTCTTTTGCACCGCTGCACAACCCGGCTCACCTGATCGGTATCGAAGAAGCTCTGAAATCTTTCCCACAGCTGAAAGACAAAAACGTTGCTGTATTTGACACCGCGTTCCACCAGACTATGCCGGAAGAGTCTTACCTCTACGCCCTGCCGTACAACCTGTACAAAGAGCACGGCATCCGTCGTTACGGCGCGCACGGCACCAGCCACTTCTATGTAACCCAGGAAGCGGCAAAAATGCTGAACAAACCGGTAGAAGAACTGAACATCATCACCTGCCACCTGGGCAACGGTGGTTCCGTTTCTGCTATCCGCAACGGTAAATGCGTTGACACCTCTATGGGCCTGACCCCGCTGGAAGGTCTGGTCATGGGTACCCGTTCTGGTGATATCGATCCGGCGATCATCTTCCACCTGCACGACACCCTGGGCATGAGCGTTGACGCAATCAACAAACTGCTGACCAAAGAGTCTGGCCTGCTGGGTCTGACCGAAGTGACCAGCGACTGCCGCTATGTTGAAGACAACTACGCGACGAAAGAAGACGCGAAGCGCGCAATGGACGTTTACTGCCACCGCCTGGCGAAATACATCGGTGCCTACACTGCGCTGATGGATGGTCGTCTGGACGCTGTTGTATTCACCGGTGGTATCGGTGAAAATGCCGCGATGGTTCGTGAACTGTCTCTGGGCAAACTGGGCGTGCTGGGCTTTGAAGTTGATCATGAACGCAACCTGGCTGCACGTTTCGGCAAATCTGGTTTCATCAACAAAGAAGGTACCCGTCCTGCGGTGGTTATCCCAACCAACGAAGAACTGGTTATCGCGCAAGACGCGAGCCGCCTGACTGCCTGATTTCACACCGCCAGCTAAGCTGGCGGTGCTGTTTTGTAACCCGCCAAATCGGCGGTAACGAAAGAGGATAAACCGTGTCCCGTATTATTATGCTGATCCCTACCGGAACCAGCGTCGGTCTGACCAGCGTCAGCCTTGGCGTGATCCGTGCAATGGAACGCAAAGGCGTTCGTCTGAGCGTTTTCAAACCTATCGCTCAGCCGCGTACCGGTGGCGATGCGCCCGATCAGACTACGACTATCGTGCGTGCGAACTCTTCCACCACGACGGCCGCTGAACCGCTGAAAATGAGCTACGTTGAAGGTCTGCTTTCCAGCAATCAGAAAGATGTGCTGATGGAAGAGATCGTCGCGAACTACCACGCTAACACCAAAGACGCTGAAGTCGTTCTGGTTGAAGGTCTGGTCCCGACACGTAAACACCAGTTTGCCCAGTCTCTGAACTACGAAATCGCTAAAACGCTGAATGCGGAAATCGTCTTCGTTATGTCTCAGGGCACTGATACTCCGGAACAGTTGAAAGAGCGTATCGAACTGACTCGCAACAGCTTCGGCGGTGCAAAAAACACCAATATTACCGGCGTTATCGTTAACAAACTGAACGCTCCGGTTGATGAGCAGGGTCGTACCCGTCCGGATCTGTCCGAGATTTTTGACGACTCCACCAAAGCAAAAGTGAACAACGTTGATCCGGCGAAGCTGCAAGAATCCAGCCCGCTGCCGGTTCTCGGCGCTGTGCCGTGGAGCTTTGACCTGATCGCGACTCGTGCGATCGATATGGCTCGCCACCTGAATGCGACCATCATCAACGAAGGTGACATCAATACTCGCCGCGTTAAATCCGTCACTTTCTGCGCACGCAGCATTCCACACATGCTGGAGCACTTCCGTGCTGGTTCTCTGCTGGTGACTTCCGCAGACCGTCCTGACGTGCTGGTTGCCGCGTGCCTGGCTGCCATGAACGGCGTAGAAATCGGTGCCCTGCTGCTGACTGGCGGCTACGAAATGGACGCGCGCATTTCTAAACTGTGCGAACGTGCTTTCGCTACCGGCCTGCCGGTATTTATGGTGAACACCAACACCTGGCAGACTTCTCTGAGCCTGCAGAGCTTCAACCTGGAAGTTCCGGTTGACGATCACGAGCGTATCGAGAAAGTTCAGGAATACGTTGCTAACTACATCAACGCTGACTGGATCGATTCTCTGACTGCCACTTCTGAGCGCAGCCGCCGTCTGTCTCCGCCAGCGTTCCGTTATCAGCTGACTGAACTTGCGCGCAAAGCGGGCAAACGTATCGTTCTGCCGGAAGGTGACGAACCGCGTACCGTTAAAGCAGCCGCTATCTGTGCTGAACGTGGTATCGCAACTTGCGTACTGCTGGGTAATCCGGCAGAGATCAACCGTGTTGCAGCGTCTCAGGGTGTAGAACTGGGTGCAGGCATTGAAATCGTTGATCCAGAAGTGGTTCGCGAAAGCTATGTTGGTCGTCTGGTCGAACTGCGTAAGAACAAAGGCATGACCGAAACCGTTGCCCGCGAACAGCTGGAAGACAACGTGGTTCTCGGTACGCTGATGCTGGAACAAGATGAAGTTGATGGTCTGGTTTCCGGTGCTGTTCACACCACCGCAAACACCATCCGTCCGCCGCTGCAGCTGATCAAAACTGCACCGGGCAGCTCCCTGGTATCTTCCGTGTTCTTCATGCTGTTGCCGGAACAGGTTTACGTTTACGGTGACTGTGCGATCAACCCGGATCCGACTGCAGAACAGCTGGCAGAAATCGCGATTCAGTCCGCTGATTCCGCTGCGGCCTTCGGTATCGAACCGCGCGTTGCTATGCTCTCCTACTCCACCGGTACTTCTGGTGCTGGTAGCGACGTAGAAAAAGTTCGCGAAGCAACTCGTCTGGCGCAGGAAAAACGTCCTGACCTGATGATCGACGGTCCGCTGCAGTACGACGCTGCGGTAATGGCTGACGTTGCGAAATCCAAAGCGCCGAACTCTCCGGTTGCAGGTCGCGCTACCGTGTTCATCTTCCCGGATCTGAACACCGGTAACACCACCTACAAAGCGGTACAGCGTTCTGCCGATCTGATCTCCATCGGGCCGATGCTGCAGGGTATGCGCAAGCCGGTTAACGATCTGTCCCGTGGCGCACTGGTTGACGATATCGTCTACACCATCGCGCTGACTGCGATTCAGTCTGCACAGCAGCAGTAATCTCGTCATCATCCGCAGCTTTGCGCTGCGGATATCGGAACCGGAAATAGTCACTATTTCCGGTTTTTTATTCTCTTAATTTGCATTAATCCTTTCTGATTATCTTGCTTAACTGCGCTGCATCAATGAATTGCGCCATCTCACTTTGCATACTTACCACTTTGTTTTGTGCAAGGGAATATTTGCGCTATGTCCGCAATCACTGAATCTAAACCAACAAGAAGATGGGCAATGCCCGATACGTTGGTGATTATCTTTTTTGTTGCCATTTTAACCAGCCTTGCCACCTGGGTAGTTCCGGTGGGCATGTTTGACAGTCAGGAAGTGCAGTATCAGGTTGATGGTCAAACAAAAACACGCAAAGTCGTAGATCCACACTCATTCCGCATTCTGACTAACGAAGCAGGCGAACCTGAGTATCACCGCGTACAACTGTTCACGACGGGCGATGAACGCCCGGGTCTGATGAACTTCCCGTTTGAAGGGTTAACCTCAGGATCGAAATACGGGACAGCCGTTGGCATCATCATGTTTATGCTGGTGATTGGCGGCGCGTTTGGCATTGTGATGCGTACAGGAACCATTGATAACGGTATCCTGGCGCTTATTCGCCATACTCGCGGGAATGAAATTCTCTTTATTCCTGCGCTGTTTATTCTGTTTTCACTTGGCGGTGCGGTATTTGGTATGGGGGAAGAGGCCGTCGCCTTTGCCATTATCATCGCACCGCTAATGGTCCGGCTGGGCTATGACAGTATTACCACCGTCCTGGTGACTTATATTGCCACGCAAATCGGTTTTGCCAGTTCGTGGATGAACCCGTTTTGTGTGGTCGTTGCTCAGGGGATTGCCGGCGTTCCGGTGCTTTCTGGCTCCGGGTTGCGCATCGTGGTATGGGTTATCGCCACTCTGATTGGCCTGATCTTTACCATGGTGTACGCCTCACGAGTGAAAAAGAATCCTCTTCTGTCACGCGTGCATGAGTCCGACCGCTTCTTTCGTGAAAAGCAGGCGGATGTTGAACAACGTCCGTTTACCTTTGGTGACTGGCTGGTATTGATTGTCCTGACCGCCGTAATGGTCTGGGTGATTTGGGGCGTGATCGTTAATGCCTGGTTTATTCCAGAAATTGCCAGCCAGTTCTTCACCATGGGTCTGGTGATTGGCATCATCGGCGTCGTTTTCCGCCTTAACGGCATGACGGTTAATACCATGGCTTCATCCTTTACCGAAGGGGCGCGAATGATGATCGCCCCTGCCCTGCTGGTGGGTTT
The DNA here is from genome assembly GCF_046486085.1 of Escherichia sp. WS568. Lineage (NCBI taxonomy): Bacteria > Pseudomonadati > Pseudomonadota > Gammaproteobacteria > Enterobacterales > Enterobacteriaceae > Escherichia > Escherichia sp. WS568. The sequence goes on along the minus strand of NZ_JBJQMC010000007.1, from coordinate 71,071 downwards.
CGCCAAAGGGATTTTGCTGCTGGTCGGTAATGGTGAAGCGGGTGATGCCAGCGTGTTAAATACCATCCTCAACAGCATTGCCAATGCCATTAGCGGTCTGGATAACGCGGTCGCGGCCTGGTTTATGTTGCTCTTCCAGGCAGTATTTAATTTCTTCGTGACGTCCGGTTCTGGTCAGGCGGCGTTAACCATGCCGTTACTGGCACCGCTTGGCGATCTGGTCGGTGTTAACCGTCAGGTTACCGTGCTGGCGTTCCAGTTTGGTGATGGCTTCAGCCACATCATTTACCCGACCTCAGCTTCGTTAATGGCAACGCTCGGTGTTTGCCGGGTGGACTTCCGTAACTGGCTGAAGGTGGGCGCGACACTGCTTGGACTGCTGTTTATTATGTCCAGCGTCGTGGTGATCGGCGCTCAGTTGATGGGCTACCACTAAAAATGTTAAGAGCCGCAATTGCGGCTCTTTTTTCATTCTGCCGTTTCAGTTTCTACGGCTTCATTTTTGGCATTGCGCTTCATCCACAACGCCAGCGCTTTCAGCGAGTCTGGAGTGAACTCATCGCAGCGTGCGGTGATTTCTTCCGGCGTCAGCCAGCAAACTTCACTGACTTCATCTTCCTGTAGGGCGAAGGGACCGTGAGAGACGCAACTGAACAACGCGCCCCAGACACGGCAATTTTTATCTTCGAAATAGAACTGCCCGTGCTCGGCAAAGGGGACACCGGCAATGCCCAACTCTTCTTCCGCTTCGCGACGCGCGGATTCCAGCAGTTGCTCATCGGCCTGGACCACACCGCCTGCGGTCGCATCTAACATGCCGGGTAAAAAGTCTTTTGTCTCGGTACGACGCTGGACCAGAATTTTGCCCATGCCATCATGCACGACGATGTAAGTTGCACGATGACGCAGACACTGTGCCCGCATTTGTTCCCGGCTGGCTTGTGCAATGACTTCGTTCTCTTCATTGACAATATCCACCCATTCAGTACTTGCCAAACGACGCTGTTCCATTATCAGGAAACCTTCTTTTTCTGGCGCTCTTACGGCGCATTTTGAGTTGTGGGTAAATTACGGATTAATCGCGACCTGCGCAATGATACTTTGATCATTGAGTGCGATTACACTAAGTACGTCATTATCCAGCATGCCATAACTCGCCGGATTACCGCCTTTAGGAATACTCACCGAGCCGGGGTTGAAGTGGAAAATCTCCCCCCGCTGTTCTGCCACTGGCAGATGGGTATGACCGTACACCAGCACATCGTTCTGGTTTAAAGCAGGTAGGTTTTCCGGGCCAAAAAGATGACCATGCGTCAAAAACAGACGTTGTTTTTCCAGTAATACCTGTTGCCACGGCGCGGTTATCGGGAAATGCAGCAGCATTTGATCCACTTCGCTGTCGCAGTTGCCGCGCACAGCGATAACCTTATGTGCCACTTCATTAAGCCGTTCAGCGACTTTGGCTGGCGCGTAACCCTCCGGTAAAGCATTACGCGGGCCGTGATTCAACACGTCGCCAAGGATCACCAGCCACTGGGCACCGCTTTGGGCAAACAACTCCAGAACACGTTCCGTCGCCGGTAACGACCCATGAATGTCCGATGCAAACATCAGTTTCATCACTCACTCCTCGTCGAAAAAACGTAAGCTATGATACTGGATTCTTTCGTTGCTATCAGCCAGATTGCTTCGCCGAAAGAGCAATAAAACGCTGGACAGACGCTCGCTGCCACTGGAATGTCGCATAATCCACCAGGCGTTCCGGCACCTCATCGCCATGTAGTACCAGGCGGTTAATCATTAGCGCCAGATCAGTATCAGCAATGCACCATTCACCAAATAAATTCGGCCGCCCCAGTGCTAACAAATGTTTTGCCATCGCGAACAGTTTCTCTGCACTGGCTTTTCCCTCGGCCGTTAGTGGCGCTTTTTTCGCCCCCGCAAAGACAACATCCGTCGGACGCTCTTCGCGGATGGGCATCAGATCGCTGCGCAACCAGGCCTGAATCTGTCGTGCACGCGCACGATTTTCTAAATCAAGCGGATAAATACGTTCCCAGGTCGGTGGCGCAAATCGATCTTCCAGATACTCCGCAATGGCAGAAGATTCACTCAACTCAAAATCATCGATTTGTAATAACGGCACACGGCGTGTCTGACCGTAACCTTGCCACGTCGGTTGCAAATGTTCACCGCTGTCGAGGTCGATGGTCTTGATATGAAACGACAGGCCTTTTTCCTGCAACGCCACCCAGGCGGATAACACATAAGGGGAGAAACAGTGGGCATCTGACCAAAGCGTGATAGCGGGTTTACTCATTATGTCCTCGGCAATAAAGGGGGGCTGGCTATCAAACTATAGAGCCTTTTTGTCACTGTCACGTGACGAATACTCACGTAAGTCGCCGCGCTTTCTATACTTGTGGTGTTCAGATGATTAGACAACCGGAGCTGCAATGATCGATCTCTATTTCGCCCCGACACCAAATGGTCACAAAATTACGCTGTTTCTCGAAGAAGCAGGGCTGGATTATCGCTTGATAAAGGTAGACCTGGGGAAAGGCGGTCAGTTTCGCCCGGAATTTTTGCGCATTTCGCCTAACAACAAAATTCCGGCAATTGTTGATCATTCTCCAGCCGATGGCGGCGAACCGCTAAGCCTCTTTGAATCTGGTGCCATTTTGTTGTATCTGGCTGAGAAAACGGGGCTCTTTTTGAGTCATGAAACGCGTGAACGCGCCGCCACATTACAGTGGTTATTCTGGCAGGTAGGCGGACTGGGGCCGATGCTTGGGCAAAATCATCATTTTAATCACGCAGCCCCCCAAACCATTCCTTACGCTATTGAACGTTATCAGGTTGAAACTCAGCGTCTGTACCATGTACTGAACAAGCGGCTGGAAAACTCGCCCTGGCTGGGTGGCGAGAACTACAGCATTGCGGATATTGCCTGCTGGCCGTGGGTTAATGCCTGGACTCGCCAGCGAATTGACCTCGCAATGTATCCGGCAGTCAAGAACTGGCATGAGCGGATCCGTTCGCGCCCTGCCACCGGGCAGGCACTGCTAAAAGCACAACTCGGTGATGAGCGTTCGGATAGTTAACAGAAACAGGTTCTCGTGTATTATTTCATCCTAAGTAAAACAACGGAGAACCTGCAATGGCACAACCTGCCGCTATTATTCGTATAAAGAACCTTCGTTTACGTACGTTTATCGGAATTAAGGAAGAAGAAATTAACAACCGTCAGGATATTGTTATCAATGTGACGATCCACTACCCCGCCGATAAAGCGCGCACTAGCGAAGATATCAACGATGCGCTGAATTATCGCACCGTAACGAAAAACATTATTCAGCATGTAGAGAATAACCGTTTCTCTTTGCTGGAAAAATTAACTCAGGATGTGCTCGATATCGCACGTGAACATCACTGGGTGACGTATGCTGAAGTGGAGATCGATAAACTGCACGCGCTGCGCTACGCCGATTCGGTATCCATGACCTTAAGCTGGCAGCGTTAACCGCCATATCGGGAGGCTGCATGAAGATAGTGATCACCGGAGGGACGGGATTAATTGGTCGCCATTTGATTCCGCGTTTGCTGGATCTGGGCCATCAAATCACGGTAGTGACGCGTAACCCGCAGAAAGCCAGTTCCGTTCTCGGCCCTCGGGTGACACTATGGCAAGGGCTTGCCGATCAAAGTAACCTCAACGGCTTTGATGCGGTAATCAACCTGGCCGGAGAGCCGATTGCTGATAAACGCTGGACTCACGAGCAAAAAGAGCGTCTCTGCCAAAGCCGCTGGAATATCACGCAAAAACTGGTCGATTTGATTAATGCCAGCGACACGCCACCGTCGGTACTCATTTCCGGCTCGGCAACGGGCTATTATGGCGACTTAGGTGAAGTGGTGGTTACCGAAGAGGAACCGCCGCATAACGAATTTACCCATAAACTCTGCGCCCGCTGGGAAGAAATTGCCTGTCGGGCACAAAGTGACAAAACGCGAGTGTGCCTGCTGCGTACCGGCGTAGTGCTGGCACCGGATGGCGGTATTCTCGGTAAAATGCTGCCGCCGTTTCGTCTTGGCCTGGGCGGGCCGATTGGTTCCGGTCGGCAGTATCTGGCCTGGATTCATATTGATGATATGGTCAACGGCATTCTCTGGCTGCTGGATAACGAGCTGCGCGGGCCATTTAATATGGTTTCGCCCTACCCGGTACGCAATGAACAATTTGCCCATGCGCTCGGTCATGCGCTGCATCGCCCGGCTATTTTGCGCGTCCCCGCAACCGCCATTCGGCTGTTAATGGGCGAATCTTCAGTACTGGTATTAGGTGGACAACGCGCGCTGCCTAAACGGCTGGAAGAAGCGGGATTTGCGTTTCGCTGGTACGATTTAGAAGAGGCGCTGGCGGATGTTGTTCGCTGATGTGGTTTACTGCAAACATCCGCCAGTTAACTCCCGGTGTTACAGGATTAGTGGCTTTGCGCGATAAGATCGTCTGGTGAAAGTCGGGTCACCATCATAACTAACTCTCTGTCTAAACCTCTCTCCAGCATCTCCTGAGCAATACGCAGGGCTTCTTCGCGTTTGCCCAGAATTAATCCATCATTCCGCCCTTCTTCACGTAATCTGTCAGCAATAGTCATCAGTTTCTCCTTTTCTTGTGGTGCGCGTTCCGCTATCTCACCAATAAATGCACGGAAACGCTGGGCATCTCCCGTTTGTAATACGTAATTAAACAGGGCTTTTAGCTGCCTGTCATTAGTGTTTCCTGTAACTAGCAGCGAAACAATTTGGTCGACTAATCCCAACAGATCGCGCTGACGAATATGTTTCTGAATTAACTCCAACAGCGCCATTTTGCGATGTTGCATAATCTCGTCATCCGGCACCACGGTAATATCCACCAGCGGAAAAGCTGATGAATATATTTTGCGGGCTATAGCAGGCTCGGCAAATTCATCAAGCCAGCAGAGTGAATAAGGATAAGGACTTCTGCAACCATGATAAAACAGCATCGGGATCACCAATGGAAGCTCTTTATAGCCTGCATCAAGATGGTTTTGCATCGCCGCAATGGAATAGCGCATCATGCGAAAAGCCATTAATTCTTCCGGCTTACTTTGGTGCTCTATCACCACATAAATATAACCCGCTCCCTCCTGCGTTTTCACAGACCACAAGAGGTCGGAATAATATTGCCGCAGGTCTTCATCAATAAAACTGTTTGGTTCCAGTTTAAGCGTCGTTAAATCACACAGTTTGCGCAGCGGCGCGGGGAGATGAATATCAATAAAATCCCGGGCGGTGTCTGGATGGCGTAAAAAAGATTTAAATACCGCATCATGCGGCGTGGAAGTTGTCGATATTGTCATGGCGTTCCGTCACCCCTCAAATTTAAGATGACGCGACAATAACCACGATTAACACCCAATGCAGCAGGCAGTTTTTATCTTTGGACAGCGAATTCAGAAGTATTTTTAGCGGGCTGCAACTTTTACATTTCAGCGGAAGCGGACTCGCAAATTTCCCTTGAAAATACTCCGGCAGCGTTAGCTACCGGAGGGGGAATTATTTCAGCGATCCCTTAAGGAACTGTTGCAGACGAGGGCTTTGCGGGTTGCCAAATAACTGCTCCGGCGCGCCTTCTTCCTCTATTTTCCCCTGATGGAGAAAAATGACGTGAGTAGAAACATGGCGAGCAAAGCCCATTTCGTGGGTCACCACCACCATGGTTTTCCCCTCTTCTGCCAGTTGCTGCATAATACGCAACACTTCGCCTACCAGTTCAGGATCGAGCGCCGAGGTAGGTTCATCAAACAGTAAAACTTCCGGTTCCATTGCCAGCGCCCTTGCGATGGAAACACGCTGTTGCTGACCGCCGGAAAGATGCACCGGATATTTCCCCTGCGCACGTTCGTCTATCCCGACTTTCGCCAGATACTTCACCGCCCGCTCGCGCGCTTCCTGCTTGCTCAGGCCCAACACCTGAATCGGCGCTTCCATGACGTTTTCCAGCACCGTCATATGGCTCCAGAGATTGAAGTGCTGGAATACCATCGTCAGGCGTGTGCGCAGTAAGCGCAGCTGATTTTTATCGGCGACTTTGAGTTGACCATCTTTGTCGCGCACCAGATTGATCGTCTGGCCATTGACCACGATCGATCCTTCGCTCGGTTTTTCGAGGAAGTTAATGCAGCGCAGAAAGGTACTTTTCCCCGATCCCGACGATCCGATGATGCTAATTACATCTCCGGCATTCGCTTGCAGTGAAACCCCTTTCAGCACTTCGTGTTCGCCGTAGCGTTTGTGCAAATCGATAACGTTTAATTTATTCTCGGACATCGTATTCTCAGTGCGTTGAAGAAGGTTTCACATGCTGCAACCAGCGTTTTTCCGCTCTGCGAAAGAGGCTGATCAGGACATAAGAGATGATTAAATAGAGCACCGCGGCAATGCCGAAGGCGGTAAAAGGTTGATACGTGGCGGCGTTAATATCGCGGGCTATTTTCAGCAGATCCGGCACAGTGGCCGTAAACGCCAGCGCAGTAGAGTGCAGCATCAGGATCACTTCGTTGCTGTATGCCGGTAACGCAATACGCAGCGCAGAAGGCAAAATAATGCAGCGATACATTTTAAAGGTCGAGAAGCCATAGGCTCTGGCGGCTTCGATTTCCCCATGCGGCACTGAACGGATCGCTCCGGCAAAAATCTCGGTGGTGTAAGCACAGGTGTTAAGCGTCAGCGCCAGCACGGTACAGTTCAGGCCACTGCGAAAAAAGGCGTTAAGGAACTCGGTTCCCTTAACAATCTCCAGCGTGTACATGCCGGAATAGAACACCAGCAACTGAACATACAGCGGCGTACCGCGAAAAATATAGGTAAATAACCAGATTGGAAACTGGATGTATTTATTACTTGAGACGCGACCAATCGCCAGAAACAGCGCCAGAACTCCGCCTATCACTACCGACAAAATCAGCAGCCACAGGGTGATCGCCACGCCAGTAAAGCGATAACCGTCAGTCCACAGCAGTGGTTTCCAGTATTCATGTAAGATTTCGATCACAGGTCAGCCCTCTTCACACCCACGGAGTAGCGGCGCTCAAGGAACAGCAGCACACCATTGGAAACGGTGGTGAAAACAAGATAAATCACGCCACAGACGATAGCGAAATAGAACGGTTCCCAGGTACTTTTGCCTGCCAGCTGCGTGGCTTTGACCACATCTTCCAGGCCGAGTAACGAAACCAGTGCGGTAGATTTGAGGATCACCTGCCAGTTGTTGCCAATGCCTGGCAGGGCGTAACGCATCATCGCCGGAAACATGATCCGCCGAAACACTTGCCCACGAGTAAAACCGAACGCCGTCGCCGCCTCTATATGTCCTTTCGGCACTGCCATAAACGCGCCACGAAACGTTTCGGTAAAGTAAGCTCCGTAGATAAAACCGAGAGTGATAATACCTGCGACCATCGGATCAATATCAATCTGCCCGACGCCCATCGCCTCCGTCACCGTGTTTAGTGCAATCTGCAAACCGTAGAAAATTAGCAGCATCAACACCAAGTCCGGCACGCCTCGAATCAGCGTGGTGTACCCTTCGAAAATCAGCCCCGAAAGCCGATTTTGCGAGAGCTTACCGCCAGCGCCAATTAAACCGATGATTACAGCGAGCACTACAGAGCTGATAGCCAGCTCCAGCGTGACGAGCGCCCCCTGTAAAATAACACCTGAAAACCCATACAACATGCTGCCTGTCCTGTCGTGTGTGGTGAATTACCGCCTCTTGTCTCCCTCCGGTTACCCGAAGGGAGCGGACTTTCTTTCACCGATGGCGATTAACCACCATAAACATCAAAATCGAAGTACTTTTTCGCTAATTTCTCGTAAGTACCGTCAGCGCGCATTTCGGCAAAGGCTTTGTTCAGTGCCTCGCGCAGTTCGTTATCTTCTTTACGCAGGCCCATGCCTGTCCCTACGCCAAACAGTTTTTCATCTTTAACAGACGGGCCACCGAATTTGTAATCTTTGCCGACTGGCTGCTTGAGGAAACCTTCGCTGGCAGCGACCTCATCCTGGAACGCGGCATCAATACGTCCGGCAGTCAGGTCAGAATAAATGTTGTCCTGCCCCTGATACGAGACGATTTCAATGCCTTTTGGTGCCCAGTGTTCGTTACCGAACGTCTCCTGGGTGGTGCCCTGCAATACGCCTACCCGTTTGCCTTTCAGCGATTCGACTGTCGGCTGAATGTCGGAATTTTTCGCCACCACCAGACGAGAATCGGCAGCGTACAGTTTGTCGGTGAAGGCTATTTCTTGCTGACGTTTTTCCGTAATGGAAAGCGATGACATGATGGCGTCAATCTTCTTCGCTTTTAAGGACGGGATTAACGCATCCAGTGGGTTTTCGACAAACGTACATTGCGTATTGATGCGTTTGCACAACTCCTTCGCCAGATCGATATCGAAGCCAACCAGTTCACCTTGTGAATTTTTTGATTCAAATGGCGCATAGGTCGGATCGGTACCGATGCGGATGTTTTGCGGAATCGCAGCAAACGCCGCAGTTGCGCTGGAGAAGGCCAGAACCAGAGAGAGCGATAGCACCAGTTTTTTCATAATGTCCTCAACTGACTGTCTTTTTATAGGGAATATTTACAGGTTTGTTACACTTATCGTGCCATAAAATTGACCATCAAGGCAAAATATCCCGCCCCGTTAGACGTATTATTTTTCATTAAAAATGCTTAAGTATGCATTTCAATGCACCACGATAGTGCAACAAACCTGGCGTGCACCATGATGATCATTCCATCAGGTACAGCTTCCCTGCGACGTATCAGTCACCGTAGACATTAAAGTCGAAATACTTTTTCGCCATCTTGTCGTAGGTGCCGTCCTGACGCAGCTCGTTAAGCGCCTTATTGAAGGCCGCCGTCAGTTCAGCATCATCTTTACGCAGCCCTACACCGGTGCCGTCACCGAAGTATTTTTTGTCTTTCACTGATGGGCCTGCAAAGGCGAAATCTTTACCGGCGGGTTGCTTAAGGAAACCTTCGCTGGCAGCAACCTCATCTTGTAACGCAGCATCCAGGCGTCCTGCAGCCAGATCGGAATAGACCAAATCCTGGTTAGCATAGGCCACCACATCGACCCCCTTACTGCGCCAGTTATCATTGGCATACGCTTCCTGGGTTGATCCCTGCAGCACACCAACATGTTTACCTTTCAGTGAATCCAGCGTTGGCTGAATCGGTGAACCTTTGGCAGCAATCAGACGAGAGTCTGCGGCGTACAGCTTGTCGGAGAAAGCAATCTCCTGCTGACGTTTATCGGTAATGGAGAGCGACGAAATAATGGCGTCGATTTTTTTCGCTTTCAGTGAGGGGATCAGCGCGTCAAAGTCGCTGGCAACCCAGGTACATTTCACCTGCATCCGTTTGCACATCTCGTTACCGAGATCGATATCAAAGCCAACAAAATCACCTTTAGCATCTTTCGACGAGAACGGCGCATAGGTGGTATCGGTTCCGATACGTACCGTCTCCGGTAGCGCCGCATAGCTGGAAGCCGCTGCGGAGAGACCGACTAACAAAGACAGAGCGAGAATCGACTTCTTCATACATAACCCTCAAGTGAAAATGGCTTTTTTATGTTGTGTATTGTGTTGTGTGTTTGCAGGCTCTTTCATGCAGGTCTTATGCCATCTTGACGACAGCAGTAACATTCAACGTTAAATATGTTAATAAGACGTTGCATTATTGTCATGAAGTTGAAGATAGCAGGTATAGCGGTTGAATCGCAGCGTTTCGATTGAATGGCAGAAACAAAATGTCGAGGATTTGATCGCGGTTGCAAAATTGCCCTGAAACAGGGCAACAGCGGAGTTATGCGCCCTGCCAGCGGGCAAAGAGATCTTCAGGAAGGGTTATTGCAAACTGGTCAAGAACACGATTAACCGTCTGATTTATCACATCATCAAGGGATTGTGGGCGATGATAAAACGCCGGAACGGGAGGCATAATCACCGCACCGATTTCTGCCGCCTGAGTCATTAAACGCAGATGGCCTAAGTGCAGTGGCGTTTCACGCACGCAGAGCACCAACGGGCGACGCTCTTTCAGCACCACATCTGCCGCACGGGTCAGTAAGCCATCAGTATAGCTATGGACAATGCCGGACAGGGTTTTGATTGAACAGGGTAAAATCACCATCCCCAACGTCTGGAAAGAACCGGAAGAAATGCTGGCAGCAATATCGCGCGCATCGTGCGTCACATCGGCTAATGCCTGCACTTCGCGCAGGGAAAAATCCGTTTCGAGGGATAAGGTCTGGCGCGCTGCCTGGCTCATTACCAGATGCGTTTCGATATCTGTGACATCGCGCAGAACCTGTAATAAACGCACGCCATAAATCGCGCCGCTGGCACCGCTGATGCCTACAATGAGTCGTTTCATAAATAGTTGCCCTGTCAGACTTGCAGGCAGACTTTGCAGGATTTCGGCGGGAGTTGCAAGTCAGGGTGCCAGAACGGCACCCTGAGCGAAGGCATCATCCTTCGTTATGCATTTCGAGATTTTCCACTTCGTTCTGACGTTGCACTGCTTTGGCGTCGTCATTACGTAACGTATCGAGGAAATCGAGGTAGCCCTGATCAACATCTTTGGTGACGTAGACGCCGTTGAATACCGAGCATTCAAACTGCTGGATATCCGGGTTTTCAGCGCGAACAGCTTCGATCAGATCGTTCAGATCCTGGAAAATCAACCCGTCAGCACCGATGATCTGGCGAATTTCATCTACTTCGCGACCGTGAGCGATCAGTTCCGTGGCGCTCGGCATATCGATACCGTAAACGTTCGGGAAGCGAATTTCCGGTGCCGCAGAAGCGAGGTACACTTTCTTCGCTCCGGCTTCGCGTGCCATCTCGATAATCTGCTCAGAAGTGGTGCCACGGACGATGGAGTCGTCGACCAGCAGGACGTTTTTATCGCGGAACTCGGCGCGGTTGGCGTTCAGTTTACGGCGCACGGACTTACGACGCAGCTGCTGGCCCGGCATGATAAAGGTGCGGCCAACATAGCGGTTTTTAACGAAGCCCTGGCGGTACGGCTTGCCTAGAATACGCGCAATTTCCAGCGCGATATCACACGAGGTTTCCGGGATCGGGATCACCACGTCGATTTCCAGATCTTCCCATTCGCGGGCAATTTTCTCGCCCAGTTTCGTACCCATATTCACACGCGCGCTGTAAACGGAAATTTTGTCGATGAACGAGTCCGGGCGAGCAAAGTATACATACTCAAACAGGCACGGATTGCTGACCGGATTGTCAGCACATTGACGGGTAAACAACTGCCCTTCTTCAGTGATGTAAATCGCTTCGCCCGGCGCGACGTCACGCAGGAAATCAAAGCCCAGCGTATCGAGCGCTACGCTTTCGGAAGCGACCATATATTCTGTACGGTTCTCGTCAATATCACGTTTTCCCAGTACCAGCGGACGAATCCCGTTAGGATCGCGGAAAGCAACCATACCGTGGCCGATGATCATCGCCACACAGGCATACGCGCCGCGGATTAAGCGGTTTGTAGCAGCGATGGCAGCGAAAATATTGTCGGCTTCCAGCGGGTAGTGGCGGAAGTTGTCCAGTTCGCTGGCAAAGATATTAAGCAGAATTTCCGAGTCGGAAGTGGTGTTGATGTGGCGGCGTTTTTCTTCAAACAGTTTTTTACGCAACTCGTGAGCGTTGGTCAGATTGCCGTTGTGGGCAAGCGTAATGCCATACGGGGAGTTAACGTAAAACGGCTGCGCTTCAGAGGCGCTGGAGCTGCCAGCCGTAGGGTAACGCACATGACCAATGCCCATATTGCCCTGCAAACGCTGCATATGGCGAGCTTCAAATACATCGCTCACCAGCCCGTTCGCTTTACGCAAACGGAAGCAGTTATTGGCATCTATGGTGATGATGCCGGCGGCATCCTGACCGCGATGCTGAAGCACCGTTAAGGCATCATAAATCGACTGGTTAACCGGCATAACACCGGCGATACCGACAATACCGCACATACGTCTTTTTCCTCGTTAAGCCACATCTCAGAGCACTTACGCTCTGGGCAAGAAACTTGACGAGCTTTGCAGATAATCAAAAAACCATCTGATGATAAAACTGAACTGCGGGATCAGCTGTGATTTGCTCCAGTCTTCGCTTTTCGACACCCCGGTAAAGGAGTCGAGAAAGAAGAGAATGGCAGCAACAATCAACACACCGCGCAACGCACCGAAACAGACGCCCAGCACCCGATCGGTGCCTGACAACCCCGTTTTCTCCACCAACTGGCCTATCACGAAGTTCACGATAGCACCAACAATCAGGGTAGCGATAAACAGTACCGCGATGGCAATCCCATTTCGAACCAGTTCGTCTTCAAAGCCCGTAAACCAGACTGACAGGTAAGTGTAGTAATGACTGGCAACAAAGAAAGCACAACCCCATGTCACCAGCGATAACGCTTCACGAACAAAGCCGCGGATCAGGCTAACCAGAGAGGAAAAAGCAATCACCGCGATTATGGCGTAATCAATCCAGACCATATGTGTCCCACGATTTTACGCCCTGTCATCCTGTTCGGGGCGCATTCTAACAGAAAAAGAAAACGTTTGCGTAGGGATTTCCTTCCCGCGCATCAATAAAAATGGCGCTGAAAAAATATTCAACGCCATCGACTTTTTATGCCTTTGCGGCATCGGGCAATGCGTGTCGGATGCGGCGTGAACGCCTTATCTGTACCAGATAAGACGCGTTAGTATCGCATCAGGCAAGACCATATTAATTCGGTGTATAACCCATTACCACGCCGCTTAAGCCAGAAAGTTGCTTCAACTCACCCAGCGAACCTTTCAGCTTATCTTTCGAGGCATCCGGCCCAACCAGAATACGGGTAATTTTACCCTGCACTGGCGTGGATGGCGACGTATAAACCCGATAACCGGCACCGCGCAGCTTACCGACAATCTCATTCACTTTATCGGCATTTTTCAGCGCGCCCAGTTGCACAACATAAGCTTTACCCGTTGGCGCTGCTTTTTCTTCCACGACCGGCTTCGGTTCTGGCTTCGGCGCAGGTGGTGCTTCAACCTTTGGCTTAGGCGGCTCTACCGGTTTCGGCTTCGGTGGGACGACCGGTGCAGGTTCCGGTTCAAACTCGGTGTTATTGGCTGCAATAGTGGCCGGATCGAGCGACGGTGCTGCGGCATCACCTGCCCGCACCTCTTCCGCTGCGCCTTCCGGCGGCTGCGTCGGCAACGCCTGAGTGGCTGCTGGCATCATATCAGGCTCATCGCGATCGCCCGCTTTCGGCACCAGCGGGATAGCCGCGAACTCATCCTGATAATGTTTTTTCTGCCCGTCCAGCAGCCCTGGAAGTACAATCACCCCCAGCGCCACCAGCACGATCGTGCCCACTAACCGATTCTGAAACTTACTTGCCACCGCTTCTCCTCGCGTCAATCACTTCCATGACATGTGCGACCGTGTGGAACGAACCACACACCAGCACGGTATCTTCCGCTTTAGCGTCCGCCATTGCGGCATCCCATGCCTGCGCCACGCTATCAAATGATTTGCCGTTACCCAAATGCTCAAGCAGTTGTTCTGCCGTGGCACCGCGCGGCCCTTCCAGGGGCGCACAATACCAGTCATCAACCACGCTTTTCAACCAGGCCAGAGTTCCGGCAATATCTTTATCATGTAGCATACCGATAACCGCCAGCACGCGCCCGTTTTTCGGTAGCGCTTTCATACGCCCGGTGAGATATTCCGCCGCATGTGGATTATGCGCGACATCAAAAATAACGCGTGGCGACTCGCTCACAATCTGGAAACGTCCTGGCAAAATTGCGCTGGCAATCCCGTCGCGAATGGCATTTTCACTGACCTCCAGCCCGCTGGCACGCAGTGCCGCCAGCGCCGTTGCGGCATTCGGTTGCGGGACAAGCGGCAACGGCAGATTTTCCAGCGTGCCGTGAGCATCGCTAAACGTCCAGTCATGATCGGTGACGGAATAGTTCCACTCAACGCCCCGACGTTGTAGCATTGCACCTTTTTCCTGCGCCACATCAGCAATGGTAGAAGGCATTTCCGGCTCACCGACAATTGCCGGTTTTTCGCTGCGGAAGATGCCTGCTTTCTCGCGACCAATACTTTCGCGATCTGGCCCCAGCCAGTCGGTATGATCCAGCGCAATGCTGGTTACTACCGCGACATCGGCATCGACAATATTGGTTGCGTCCAGACGACCGCCCAGCCCTACTTCCAGAATCACCACGTCAAGTTGTGCCTGTTTGAACAGCCACAACGCCGACAGCGTACCGTACTCGAAATAGGTCAAGGAAATATCACCGCGTGCCGATTCAATCTCCGCAAAAGAGGCGGTGTGGGCCGATTCCGGCAATTCCTGGCCCTGCACGCGTACGCGCTCGGTATAACGCACCAGATGCGGCGAACTGTAGACGCCCACTTTGTACCCTGCCGCCATCAGAATCGACTCCAGCGTACGGCAAGTGGTGCCTTTGCCATTCGTACCCGCAACGGTAAACACAAATGGCGCTGGTTTCAGAACGCCAAGACGCGCCGCGACCTGGCTCACGCGCTCAAGGCCGAGATCGATAGTTTTACTGTGCAGGTTTTCCAGATAAGAAAGCCACGAAGCCAGAGGCGACGCGGCTTGAGGAGTGCGTTTGATAATCATGGTATCCGCTGATTCGTTACGGTGAGAATAGCAAAAGGGCAGAGCCAGTGGCCCTGCCCTTATCAGTTATCAGGCCTCAGGTTCCTGATCTGGTACCGGTGGCACCACTACGCCTTCACGCGGCGCTTCAGGATTCGGCGCTGGCAGATTCATCAACTTCGCCAGAATACTCGCCAGTTTCAGGCGCATTTCCGGACGACGGACGATCATGTCGATCGCGCCTTTCTCGATCAGGAATTCACTGCGCTGGAATCCTGGCGGCAGTTTTTCGCGAACGGTCTGTTCGATAACACGCGGACCGGCAAAGCCGATTAACGCTTTCGGTTCAGCGATGTTGAGATCGCCCAGCATAGCGAAACTTGCAGAAACACCACCCATGGTCGGGTCGGTCAGCACGGAGATGTACGGCAAGCCGCGCTCCTGCATTTTTGCCAGCGCCGCAGAGGTTTTCGCCATCTGCATCAGCGACATCAGTGCTTCCTGCATACGTGCGCCACCAGAGGCGGAGAAGCAGATCAGTGGGCAGTTATCTTCCAGCGCCTGCTCAACGGCACGCACGAAACGTGCACCTACCACAGACCCCATGGAACCGCCCATAAAGGCGAACTCGAATGCCGCAGCGACAACCGGCATTCCATACAGGGTGCCTTTCATCACCACCAGCGCATCTTTTTCGCCGGTTTCTTTCTGCGCAGATGCCAGACGGTCTTTATACTTCTTGGAGTCACGAAACTTCAGCACATCTTTCGGCTCAAGCTCGCTACCCAGCTCCACAAGGCTTCCTTCATCTAACAGGCTATGCAGGCGATTACGCGCTGTCATACGCATGTGATGGTCACACTTCGGACAGACCTCAAGATTACGTTCCAGCTCAGCGCGGTATAAAACCTGACCGCAGCTATCACACTTAGTCCACACCCCTTCAGGAATGCTCGCCTTGCGGGTGGGAGTAATGTTGCTTTTAATTCGTTCAATCCAGCTCATTAGGGACCTTTCTGTCTGAACCTGGTTCGATGCCAGTTTTATCTTTGGGGACGCATAATGCCATTTTTGCCCCCAACAGACCATGAATGTTGCACATTAAAACATAACAGCCCGAAACTTTGGATAAAAAAGTGGTCGAACCGCGGAGTTACTTTTTATTTTGCGGCGCGTGCCGCAGCGCGTTTGTGGCGAATAAATTCGAAAACACCTGGCAATATTGAAACAAAAATAATGCCAACAATCATCAGTTTAAGGTTGCTCTGAATGAAGGGGAGCGTTCCGAAGAAATAACCCGCGTAGGTAAAAATCAGTACCCATAGCAACGCGCCGATGACGTTAAAAGCGGCGAAATGACGATACGACATGTGGCCCATTCCCGCAACGAACGGCGCGAACGTTCTGACGATCGGCACAAAACGGGCGAGAATAATCGTTTTGCCGCCATGTTTCTCATAAAACTGATGAGTCTTATCAAGATAACTGCGACGAAAGATTTTCGAATCCGGATTACTGAACAGTTTGTCACCAAATAACCGTCCAATGGTGTAGTTCACCGCGTCACCCACAATCGCGGCGATCAGCATCAGCACCACCATCATATGGACGTTGAGATCGTTGGTTTCCAGTGATGCCAACGCACCGGCAACAAACAGCAATGAATCACCCGGTAAAAACGGCGTTACCACCAGACCGGTTTCACAGAACAAAATTAAGAACAAAATGGCATAAACCCAGACGCCATACTCCGCGACCAGTTCTGCCAGATGCACGTCAATGTGCAGGATAAAATCGATGAGGAAATAAATCAGGTCCATATTTGCCTATGCCTTGTACTCGTCATCTTTCAGGCTGTAACTACGTTGGCTACAGCCTGAAATGTTCCGAGCGTTATTCTCGTTAGTCCGCCAGAAATAGCGGGCCCATTGGCGGTTTTGGAAGATCATATCGGTCAGGGTAATCCACCGCGACCAGATATAGCCCTTCCGCTTTTGCCGTTGCTGCCGCCAGCGTTCTGTCCTTTGCCGCCAGCAACTCTGCTATCCAGCTCTCCGGCTGGTTGTGGGCACCGACTTCCATCAGGCTGCCGACAATATTCCTGACCATATGATGTACAAAGGCATTCGCTTTGATATCTACCACCACATAAGGACCGTGACGCGTGACATTAATATGCATAACGTTGCGCCACGGGGTCCGGGACTGACACTGCACCGCACGGAACGAGGTGAAATCATTCTCGCCCAGCAAACATTGCGCAGCCCGATGCATCCGTTCAGCGTCCAGCGGTTCGTAAAAATGGGTTACTCCTTTACTCAATACCGCCGGGCGCAGCCGATGATTGTAGATGATGTAGCGATAACGGCGAGCCGTGGCGCTAAATCGGGCATGAAAATCATCAGGTACAGCTTTAACCCAACGCACGGCGATGTCACCAGGTAAATTCGCATTTACGCCCAACGTCCACGCAGCGTCTTTGCGCTGCGCGGTCGTTTCGAAATGCACAACCTGCCCGGTGCCGTGTACACCTGCGTCAGTACGCCCGGCGCAGAAGACGGTGATGGGTTCGTTCGCCACCTGGGAGAGCGCCTTTTCCAGCTTCTCCTGCACACTGCGGACTTCGTTCTGCCGTTGCCAGCCGTAATACTTACTGCCGTCGTACTCAATGCCCAGCGCAATTTTATAAACTGGCGGTTGTTGCTGGTCGGACATTAGTACAGATACTCCTGCACCAGTTTCTCGGCGATTTTTACTGCCATCAGCGCGCCGCCAAAGCGAACGTTATCGGCCACCGACCAGAACTGAACTTGCTCCGGCATACCGTAATCATTACGTACGCAGCCAACGGAAAGATGCGGCGTACCAGAAGCATCCCCCACCTGAGTCGGGAATTCGTTCTCTTCAGAGAGCACAATATCTTCGCCCTGAGCAAACGCATCACGCGCTTCTTCTGCCGCCAGCGGACGCAGTGCTTCAAAGTTGACCATCTGGGCATGACCATAGAATACCGGTGCCTGGACGACGCTTGCCGAAATCATCAGCCCTTCGTCCTGCAGGATTTTGCGTACTTCGTCAACGATACGACGTTCTTCACGCACGCTACCTTCGCTATCCGGCAGTAACGGCAGCATATTGAATGCCAGTTGACGCCCGAAGAAATCTTCTTCGTCAATCGGAATGCCATTGAGTAATTTAGCACTCTGCCCCGCTAACGCATCGACCGCTTTTTTACCCTGGGCGGAGGCTGAAATCAGGCTGGTAACGCTGATACGTGATAAACCGCCCTGATCAATTAGCGGTTTCAGTGCCGCCAGCAGCTGGCTGGTCAGACTGTCTGGTACGGCGATGACATTCCGGTTGCGGTAATCGGTCAGTACAAACGGGTTTACTTCCGGCACCACCAGCGGTACGTCGGGTTCGAGAGCAAACAATCCGCTGCTGTCGATCACCAGACAACCTGAGTTGGTCGCTTCTTCAACCCAGGCAGCGGTAGCTTCTTTGCCTGCAACAAAAAACGCCAGCTGCGCCTGCGTCCAGTCGAATTCAGCGGCATCCTGCACGGTGATTGTCTTACCACCAAAGCGCAGTTGTTCGCCTGCGCTTTCGTTACGTGCCAGTGCATAAATTTCCCCAACCGGGAACTGACGTTCAGCCAGCGTTTCAAGCAGGGCTTCGCCCACAGCGCCAGTTGCGCCCAGGACGGCAATGTTCCAGCCTTCAGACATGGTGGTTTACTCCAGAAATAGCAAAGCTCCCTGCCAATATTACAGCAGAGAGCATGAAGAAGAGATTAACGTGCCGGATGATGGACGGCGTTAAAACCCAGTTTACACAGCAATGATGCCGCACTGGCGTCATCACAAATTACATACAGAGATGAC
The DNA here is from genome assembly GCF_046486085.1 of Escherichia sp. WS568. Taxonomy (NCBI): domain Bacteria; kingdom Pseudomonadati; phylum Pseudomonadota; class Gammaproteobacteria; order Enterobacterales; family Enterobacteriaceae; genus Escherichia; species Escherichia sp. WS568. Next base: position 52,441 of record NZ_JBJQMC010000007.1, on the reverse strand, counting down.
CATTCACGGCGCTCAAGATAGTTTTTGCGCAGCTTATCGAACTCACCCGGTATCCCGGCGACTTTACGCAGTGGCGCGTCATCGCGGCGCACATCATACACCAAATGCACCAGCCTTTTCAGCGTTGGCTGATCGAGCGGGCCATGCAGCGTAATGCGACCAAACTCTGGCGCGGGCAGTAATGTATCCAGCGCAACGTGCTGTTCATGCCCAATAAACTTGCTATAAGCTTCAAACACTTGCGTAGTACCGCGTGCTTTACCTTCCAGGGTATAGCCTGCGATATGCGGCGTGCCGATATCCACTTTTTTCAGCAATTCCACGTTAAGTTCCGGTTCGCCTTCCCAGACATCCAGCACTACGCTTAACTTCTGGCCTTCGTTCAGGCAGGTCAGCAGGGCGGTATTATCGACAACTGCGCCACGGCAGGCGTTAATCAGAATCGCTCCTGGTTTCAGGCTGCGGATCAGTTTTTCATCCGCCAGATGCAGCGTTTTGTACGGCCCGTCTTTAAAGAGTGGCGTATGGAAAGTCAGAATATCCGCATGCTGAACTAATTCATCCAGCGAGCGGAAATCACCCTCATCTCCACGGTCGGCGCGAGGCGGATCGCAAAGTAAGGTTTTAATCCCTAACGCTTCCAGTCGTGCCTGTAAACGGCGACCAACGTTACCAACGCCCACGATCCCCACGGTACGCTCGTGCAGTGAAAATCCATCGCGTTCGGCAAGCATCAGCAGGGAGGAGAAAACATATTCCACCACCGCAATCGCATTACAGCCAGGTGCAGCGGAAAAACCAATTCCCGCCTGCTTTAACCACGCTTCATCGACATGGTCGGTCCCCGCTGTGGCAGTGCCAACAAATTTAATGGGTTTTCCTGCCAGCAAAGATTCATTCACTTTCGTGACCGAACGCACCATCAGCGCATCCGCGTCGGCCAGTTGAGCGACGGGAATTGGACGCCCGGGAACCGCGGTCACCTCACCCAAACGGCTAAATAAGTCGCGGGCATAAGGCATATTTTCATCAACAAGGATTTTCACGTTTGTGTTACCTGTATGAGACGAGAGTTAACCGGACAAGTGTGCCATAATCTCGCGGCCAGGCATACTTGCGAAGATTTCAGGTATAAGGATACGTAATGATACAACCTATTTCCGGCCCTCCTCCTGGGCAACCACCAGGTCAGGGAGATAACCTGCCGTCTGGCGCGGGCAATCAGCCTTTATCCAGTCAGCAACGTACTTCGCTGGAAAGCTTAATGACGAAAGTGACCTCACTGACGCAACAGCAAAGAGCAGAACTGTGGGCGGGTATCAGGCATGATATTGGTCTGTCGGGAGATTCACCGCTGCTTTCGCGTCACTTCCCTGCCGCTGAGCATAATCTGGCGCAACGTCTGTTGGCCGCGCAAAAAAGCCATTCTGCCCGCCAGCTTTTAGCGCAATTAGGGGAGTATTTACGTCTGGGGAATAATCGTCAGGCGGTCACGGAGTATATCCGTCATAACTTTGGTCAGACGCCGCTTAATCAGCTCTCACCGGAGCAATTAAAAACCATTCTCACCCTGTTGCAGGAAGGGAAAATGGTTATTCCGCAACCACAGCAGCGCGAGGCAACCGACCGTCCTTTATTACCGGCGGAGCACAATGCGCTCAAACAGCTGGTGACCAAACTTGCGGCGGCAACGGGAGAACCCAGCAAACAGATCTGGCAATCGATGCTGGAACTTTCCGGGGTGAAAGATGGCGAGTTAATTCCAGCGAAACTGTTTAACCATCTGGTGACCTGGCTACAGGCGCGTCAGACGCTAAGCCAGCAAAATACGCCGACGCTTGAATCACTACAGATGGCGCTAAAACAACCTTTAGATGCCAGTGAACTGGCGGCGTTATCGACATATATCCAACAAAAATATGGCCTTTCTGCGCAATCATCGCTTTCTTCTTTCCAGGCCGAGGATATTCTTAACCAGCTTTATCAACGGCGGGTTAAAGGGATTGAACCGCGTGATATGCAACCGCTGCTTAATCCTTTTCCACCGATGATGGACACGTTGCAAAATATGGCAACGCGTCCCGCGCTGTGGATACTGTTAGTCGCGATTATCCTGATGCTGGTCTGGCTGGTTCGTTAACCCCGACGAAACGACAGTATCGTGACAATAATTCCCGGCACCGCAGAGATCGCCCCGGCAAGAAATACCGAAGAGTAACCAAACGTGGTCGCCAGCATTCCCGCAAGCGGCCCGGAGACGCCGAGGGCGATATCCTGAAACGCGGCGTAACCGCCCAGTGCGGTGCCGCGAACGTGTGAGGGGACGCGTTTAACCACCTCCACGCCCAGCGCAGGAAAGATAAGCGAACATCCGGCTCCAGTTAACGCCGCGCCTGCTAATGCGACCCACGCCCCTGGGGCTTGCCAGAGCAGCAACAAGCCCACCGTTTCTACAAGCAGAGAGACGATCGCCACTTTCACGCCGCCAAAACGGTCCGGCATCCAGCCAAACATGACGCGCATCACGACAAATGCGCCGCCAAACGCGGTAAGAGTAAAGCCCGCCATCGCCCATCCTTTGCTGGCAAAGTAGAGCGAAACGAAAGTCCCGATAACCGCAAAACCAACGCCTTGTAGTGCCAGACCTAACCCTGGTTTCCAGATAAGCCCGACAACGCTCCACAGCGATGGACGTTCTCCCGCCAGGGCCGGTACTTTGCGCACTGTGCCGTTACAGGCCCACGCCAGTAAGGGTAATGCCATTGTGGTGAGCGCCAGTGCGGCAAAACCGTAATGGCTATGAATCAACAGGCCAAGCGGCGCACCAACAGCGAGGGCACCGTAAATCGCCATTCCGTTCCATGACATCACTTTGCCGGAATGTTTTGGCCCAACGATGCCCAATCCCCAGGTCAGAGCCCCCGTCAGTAACTGGCTTTCACCAAAGCCAAGAATCAAACGTCCAACGACCAACAGAGCAAATTTGAACGGTGCGGAGACGGGCAAAATCGCCGCCAACAGCAGTGCGCCCCCCGCCAGACCACAAGCTAACATCCCCTGAAGCGCCGAACGTTTTGCGCCATATTGATCGGCCAGTCGCCCGGCGTAACCACGCGTCAGCACCGTAGCCAAAAACTGAATGCCGACGGCAATCCCGACCATGGTGTTGCCATAGCCCAGCTCATGATGAACAAACAGCGGGATAACCGGCAACGGTAAACCTACGGTCATGTAGGTGAGAAAAACCGCAAAAGCGATGCGGAAGAGCGAAAAATTGGCAGAAGATCGTGTTTCGGTTTGGCTTACAGCAGTCATGCATTACTCCAGAATGCAGCGCAAGGCGAGGAGTATCCCCGTCTCATCTCTCTGGTTTCAGGGTTACGGTGCGTTGGCAGGATTTAACGCATACGTCTTTTTAGCAGGATATCGACAAAGCGGGAAGTTTGCCTGGAACTGGCGGCGATTGTCAATGATGTGAAAAAGGGAACCATCGGGTTCCCTTTTGCGTTAGTGCCGGAGGCCGCATTGGTGCGTAACCACTCCGAATTAATCTTTCAGCTTGCGCATTACCAGCGTGGCGTTAGTGCCGCCGAAGCCGAAGCTGTTAGACATAACGGTGGTCAGTTCGCGATCGGTCGTTTCGGTCACGATGTTCAGACCCGCAGCCTGCTCGTCCAGCTCTTCAATGTTGATGCTCGGGGCGATAAAACCGTGTTCCAGCATCAGCAGAGAGTAGATAGCTTCCTGTACGCCAGCAGCGCCCAGTGAGTGACCGGTCATTGCTTTGGTTGCAGAAATCGCCGGGCTCTTATCGCCGAACACTTCACGGATAGCTGCCAGTTCTTTCACGTCGCCAACCGGAGTCGAAGTACCATGAGAGTTCAGGTAGTCGATTGGGGTATCAACACCGTGCATCGCCATCTTCATGCAGCGCACTGCACCTTCGCCAGACGGAGCAACCATGTCTGCGCCATCAGAGGTTGCGCCGTAGCCAACGATTTCAGCATAGATGTGAGCACCACGCGCCAGCGCGTGTTCCAGCTCTTCAACCACTACCATACCGCCACCGCCAGCGATAACGAAACCGTCACGGTGAGCGTCGTAAGTACGGGAGGCTTTTTCCGGGGTGTCGTTGTATTTAGTAGACAGCGCACCCATCGCGTCGAATTCGCAAGCCATTTCCCAGCACAGCTCTTCGCCGCCGCCAGCAAACACGATGTCCTGTTTGCCCAGTTGGATCTGCTCTACTGCGTTACCGATACAGTGTGCGGAAGTCGCACACGCGGAGCTGATGGAGTAGTTAACGCCGTGAATTTTAAACGGCGTGGCGAGGCAGGCAGAAACGCCGGATGCCATCGCTTTGGTGACCACATACGGGCCAACCGCTTTCAGGCCTCGCGGGCCGCGCATTGCGTCAGCGCCGAAAACCTGGAAACGCGGGGAACCGCCGCCGGAACCTGCAATCAGGCCAACGCGCGGGTTATTCTGGTAAGCTTCCGGGGAGAGGCCAGCATCTGCAATTGCCTGCTCCATAGAAAGGAATGCATAAATGGATGCGTCGCTCATAAAGCGCACAACTTTGCGGTCAATGAGGCCAGTGGTATCCAGTTTTACGTTGCCCCAGACGTGGCTACGCATGCCGGAATCCTTCAGCTCCTGAGAGAAAGTGATCCCTGAACGTCCTTCACGCAGAGATGCCAGGACTTCCTGCTGGTTATTACCGATGCTGGAAACAATGCCCAGGCCAGTAATCACTGCACGTTTCATTCAATACCTCTGTAAGTCGCACATAGAGTAAGTTTCGCATGCACAATAGCGTACACTTGTACGCCGAACAAGTCCGATCAGCCAATTAATAGAGAAATTTGCGCAGCCTGGCACACATCGCTAAGATCGAGCCACCGCCTGTAAGACGAGTAACTTACGTGAAACACTACGCCATACAACCTGCCAACCTTGAATTTAATGCTGAGGGTACACCTGTTTCCCGAGATTTTGACGATGTCTATTTTTCCAACGATAACGGACTGGAAGAGACGCGTTATATTTTTCTTGGGGGTAACCAATTAGAGGCACGTTTTCCTGAGCATCCACATCCTCTGTTTGTGGTAGCAGAGAGCGGCTTCGGCACCGGATTAAACTTCCTGACGCTATGGCAGGCATTTGATCAGTTTCGCGAAGCGCATCCACAGGCGCAATTACAACGCTTACATTTCATTAGTTTTGAAAAATTTCCCCTCGCCCGTGCGGATTTAGCCTTAGCGCATCATCACTGGCCGGAACTGGCTCCGTGGGCGGAACAACTTCAGGCGCAGTGGCCAATGCCCTTGCCCGGTTGCCATCGTTTATTGTTCGATGAAGGCCACGTGACGCTGGATTTATGGTTTGGCGATATAAACGAACTGACCAGCCAACTGGACGATTCGCTGAATCAAAAAGTAGATGCCTGGTTTCTGGACGGCTTTGCGCCAGCGAAAAACCCGGATATGTGGACGCAAAATCTGTTTAAGGCCATGGCAAGGTTAGCGCGTCCGGGCGGCACGCTGGCGACCTTTACGTCTGCCGGTTTTGTCCGCCGCGGTTTGCAGGAAGCCGGATTTAGCATGCAAAAGCGCAAAGGGTTTGGGCGCAAACGGGAAATGCTTTGTGGGGTGATGGAACAGACATTACCCCTCCCCTGCTCCACGCCGTGGTTTAACCGTACGGGCAGCAACAAACAGGAAGCGGCAATTATTGGAGGCGGTATTGCCAGCGCGTTGTTGTCACTGGCGCTATTGCGTCGCGGCTGGCAAGTAACGCTTTATTGCGCGGATGAGGCTCCCGCACTGGGTGCTTCCGGCAATCGCCAGGGGGCGCTGTATCCGCTTTTAAGTAAACACGATGAAGCGCTAAACCGTTTTTTCTCTAATGCGTTTACTTTTGCTCGTCGGTTTTACGACCAATTACCCGTTAAATTTGATCATGACTGGTGCGGCGTCACGCAGTTAGGCTGGGATGAGAAAAGCCAGCATAAAATCGCACAGATGTTGTCGATGGATTTACCCGCAGAACTGGCTGTAGCCGTTGAGGCAAATGCGGTTGAACAAATTACGGGCGTTGCGACAAATTGCAGCGGTATTACTTATCCGGAAGGTGGCTGGCTGTGTCCGGCAGAACTAACCCGTAATGTGCTGGAACTGGCACAACAGCAAGGTTTGCAAATTCGTTATCAACATCAGTTACAGGATTTATCCCGTAAGGATGACGGTTGGTTGTTGAATTTTGCAGGTGATCAGCAAGCAACACACAGTGTAGTGGTACTGGCGAACGGGCATCAAATCAGCCGTTTCAGCCAAACGTCGTCTCTGCCAGTGTATTCGGTTGCCGGTCAGGTCAGCCATATTCCGACAACGCCGGAACTGGCAAAACTGAAACAGGTGCTGTGCTATGACGGTTATCTCACGCCACAAAATCCGGCGAATCAACATCATTGTATTGGTGCCAGTTATCATCGCGGCAGCGAAGATACGGCGTACAGTGAGGACGATCAGCAGCAGAATCGCCAGCGGTTGATTGATTGTTTCCCGCAGGCACAATGGGCGAAAGCGGTTGATGTCAGTGATAAAGAGGCGCGTTGCGGTGTACGTTGTGCCACCCGCGATCATCTGCCAATGGTAGGCAACGTGCCTGATTATGACGCTACACTCGTGGAATATGCGTCGCTGGCGGAGAAGAAAGATGAAGCGGTAAGCGCGCCGGTTTATGACGATCTCTTTATGTTTGCTGCTTTAGGTTCGCGCGGTTTGTGTTCTGCTCCGCTGTGTGCCGAGATTCTGGCGGCACAGATGAGTGAAGAACCGATTCCGATGGATGCCAGTACGCTGGCGGCGTTAAACCCGAATCGGTTATGGGTGCGGAAGTTGTTGAAGGGTAAAGCGGTTAAGGCGGGGTAATCTGCTCTGGCATTGCTTGCCGGATATGGCGTGAACGCCGCATCCGGCACATTACTTACTGCTGTGACGCCTGCTGAAACAGGTGTTCCCACATATCGGTCACCAGCGCCTGGTCACGCGGCGACAATTCACCGGCACCAATAGCTTTTTCCAGACTCTGGCTAACGGTTGTATGTACCGCCTGAGCGGAGTGGTCGTCACCACTTTCCAGTTCTGCGATGGCTAATGTCAGGTGGCCACGCAAATACCCACTGGCAAACAACTCATCATCACTGGCATAGTCAACCATACCGTCGATTAATGCCAGAATGCGTGATTCAAACTCCGCGATCATCTTCTTTCCTCATTGTAAAACGTGGCGCTGGCTTCAGTTGAGCGCTTCCGGCCACGGGAACTGTTCCGCCGTAAGTTCCGGCGTGTGATAATAATTTTGTAGTGCTTTAATGAAGCGTGCCGGACGTTCGGGAATGCCGTTTGCCAGATAATCCATCACCTGCGCATGTACCCGCCGTTGAAACACCACACGATCCGGTTCGAAATCCCCTTCCAGATTGTCGCAGCTAACATTAAACGGATATCCCGCCGCCACGCAGAACAACCAGTCCAGCGCCTGCGGCTTCACTTCAACATCTTCAAACTGGCTTTGCGTTTGGGCATCGCGTCCGTCCGGGCAATACCAGTAACCGAAATCAACCAGCTCACGGCGCGCTTTCCCGGCAATACACCAGTGCGAAATCTCGTGGATGGCGCTGGCATAAAAGCCATGAGCGAAGACGATTCTGTTATACGGTGCTTCCGCATCAGCAGGAAGATAGATCGGTTCGTCGTCGCCTTTAATCAGACGGGTATTAAATTCATCGGCAAAGCAGCTATTAAAAATCTCAATCAACTGCTCATAGTGGTGTGTACTGTTCATTAGTTCATCCCCAACCAGTGGAGGATCTCCTGTCCGTGGCTATCGTAAAGTAATTTGGCACTCATCACCGCCGAGACGATAACGATCATCGGGCGGATCAGCTTTTGTCCTTTGCTCAACACCAGTCTTGACCCCATGCGCGCGCCGAGGAACTGTCCTACCAACATCACAAATCCTGTCGCCCAAATCACTTTGCCGCCGAGAATAAACAGCAGCAAACCACCGATGTTTGACGTTGCGTTGAGTAATTTGGCGTGGGCCGTGGCTTTGGCGAGGTTGAATCCGCACAGCGTAACAAAGGCCAGCGCGTAAAACGACCCAGCAGCCGGGCCAAAGAATCCATCGTAAAAACCGACGCAGCCCCCCGCCACCAGCGCAAATGGCAGTCCATACATCCGGCGCTGGCGATCTTCTTCTCCCAGTTTTGGCATCAGCAAAAAATAGAGGCCGATACAAATCACCAGGATCGGTAAAATCTGCCGTAAGACATCGGCCTGAACATACTGCACCAACAGCGCGCCGCTCATTGAGCCGACAAAGGTCATGGCGATATTGAGTTTCTGATCGCTTAAGCTAACCACTTTGCGCCGAATAAAGTAGATAGTGGCGGAAATAGAGCCGCCGCAGGCTTGCAGTTTATTAGTTGCCAGCGCGTTAGCCGGAGACATCCCCGCCGCCATCAATGCCGGAATGGTGAGTAACCCACCGCCACCGGCAATCGAGTCGATAAATCCCGCCAGCATGGCGACAAAAAAGAGAACTCCCAGCAACAGCGGGGAAACCATAAACAGGCTATTAAACGTTTCCATTAGATCACGTGCTCATCCAGTAGCGCCTGGCAGGAAGGCGGCAACGGAGGCGGTGTCTTCTTCTCAGGCTTTGTTGTTCCCGGTTTTGGTGGTTCAAACCAGCTTTGCAGTTCTGCCCCGCAACCATCGCCTGGTGGCGGTAAAGGTTGATCTTCACACTCCAGACTATCGGCAGGACAACGTAATCGTACATGCATATGCGCGCGATGCTGGAACCAGGGTCGCACTTTACGTAACCAGTCGCGATCGGTGCCCGCATCAAGGCAAAGTTGTTGTTTAATCGCCGGATTAACAAAAATGCGCGTGACGTCTTTGTCCTGGGCGGCGAGTTTGATCAAGCTGAAAATTTCTGGCTTCCACAGCGCGGGGACAACGTGTTTACCGTCGCGGGAAACTAAGTCCAGAGCTTGCGGGCGCAAGAGCTGCGCGGAGGTCCAGCGTGTTTTCGGCAGTTGCAGGAAGATATCGACATCCAGTCCGGTCTGGTGGCTGGCGTGACCGCCGTTGAAACGACCACCAGCGGGCATCCCCATATCGCCAATCAGCACCGTACCCATGCCCAGATTGCTCACCTGGCGACTCAGACGCTGGATAAACATCACCAGATCCGGGTGCCCGAAATAGCGACGCTGATCGGTACGCATGACCTGATAATGCTCGGACTGTATCGGCAGCGTGTCAGCGCCGACGATACAACCATTGGAAAAACTGCCTATCGATTGTGCGCTACCCGGCACAGGTTGGGTTATTTTTTGCCACGGCGTCGCTGCCAGGCTGGCGCTACTGGCAAGCAGGGCCAGCAGCGCAATCGCGGTTTTGTTCATTTTTTACCAGCGTGGAATATCAGTCTTCACATCGGCATTTTGCGCCCGTTGCCGTAACAGGTGATCCATTAAAACGATCGCTAGCATCGCTTCCGCGATCGGCACCGCGCGGATCCCAACACAAGGATCGTGACGACCTTTGGTGATCATCTCAACTTCTTCGCCAAAGCGGTTAATGGTGCGCCCCGGCACGGTAATACTGGAGGTTGGCTTCAGCGCCATATGGGCAATGATTTGCTGCCCGCTGCTGATACCGCCAAGAATGCCGCCCGCATGGTTGCTCTGGAATCCGTCTTTGGTGATTTCGTCGCGGTTCTGGCTGCCACGCAGCGCTACCACGTCAAAACCATCACCAATTTCTACGCCTTTCACCGCGTTGATGCTCATCAGCGCATGGGCGATGTCGGCATCCAGGCGATCAAAGACCGGCTCGCCAAGTCCGGCGGGGACGCCACTGGCAACAACGGTGACTTTCGCGCCGATGGAGTCGCCCTCTTTTTTCAGCGCGCGCATCAGTTCATCTAACGCGTCGATTTTGTCCGGGTCCGGGCAGAAAAACGGATTTTGCTCGACCTGCGACCAGTCTTTGATTTCCAGCGGAATGTCACCCATCTGGGTCAGGCAGCCGCGGATTTCAATACCAAATTTCTCGGCGAGATATTTTTTGGCAATCGCCCCTGCCGCCACGCGCATGGCGGTTTCTCGGGCGGAAGAGCGCCCGCCGCCGCGATAATCGCGCAGGCCGTATTTTTGTTCGTAAGTGTAATCGGCATGACCTGGACGGAAAACGTCCTTAATCGCACTATAATCCTGAGAACGCTGGTCGGTATTTTCGATCAACAATCCGATGCTGGTGCCGGTAGTAACGCCTTCAAAAACACCGGAGAGAATTTTGACCTGATCCGGCTCACGACGCTGGGTGGTATAGCGCGATGTCCCAGGGCGACGACGGTCGAGGTCATGTTGCAGGTCCGCTTCCGTCAGCGGAATGCCTGGCGGAACACCATCGACGATGCAGCCGAGCGCCAGCCCGTGCGATTCGCCGAAGGTGGTTACGCGAAAGAGTTGTCCAATTGTGTTTCCAGCCATCACGGCTCCGTTATTGTTGTGTTTGCGTGTTTACTTAATCTTTATAAATCGCGAAATGTTCACGGGCCGCCAGCAGCTGCTCTTTGGTGAGCATAAACACACCATCGCCGCCGTTATCAAACTCCAGCCAGGTGAACGGAACATCCGGATATTGTTCCATAAGATGTACCATGCTGTTGCCGACTTCACAAATCAGCACGCCATCATCAGCGAGGTAATCTGCCGCGTTTCCGAGAATGCGACGCGTCAGTTTCAGGCCGTCGGTGCCAGATGCCAGGCCCAGTTCCGGCTCGTGGCGGTATTCGTTTGGCAGGTCGGACATATCTTCCGCATCGACATACGGCGGGTTAGTGACAATCAGGTCGTACTGCACTTTCGGTAAATCACGGAACAAGTCGGAGCGAATCGGAATGACGTTGTGGATCAGACCGTGTTCTTCGATATTCTGTTCGGCAACCGCCAGCGCGTCGGGAGAGATATCAACCGCGTCGACTTCTGCATCCGGGAAGGCATAAGCACAGGCAATGGCGATGCAGCCGCTACCGGTACACATATCTAAAATGTGCTGCGGTTGCTTGCTGATGAGTCCGGCAAATTTATTGTTGATCAGTTCACCAATCGGCGAGCGCGGCACCAGCACGCGTTCATCGACGTAAAATTCATGACCGCAGAACCAGGCTTTGTTGGTCAGGTAAGCCACCGGAATGCGTTCGTTGACGCGGCGGATCACGCGCTCAACAATACGGTGTTTTTCGCTGGAGGTCAGACGCGCGGTGCGCATGTCTTCCGGGATATCCAGCGGCAGGTAGAGTGAAGGCAACACCAGTTGCACGGCTTCATCCCACGGGTTATCAGTGCCGTGGCCGTACCAGATATTCGCCGCGCTGAAGCGGCTCACCGACCAGCGCAACATGTCCTGAATGGTTTGCAGCTCATTTACTGCTTCATCAACGAAAATTTTATCCACGTATTCCTCCAGGGCATGATCGCAATAATTTCGGCGGCTAGTTTGCCATGAAGATGACGATAAATCAGCATTCACGCGCGGTGAGTGAGGAAAAATACGTTTTAAGCGATCGATTGTACGGTGAGTCGGGTAAACTGTAGGAAAATTAAAAATAGAGACAGATAAATGAAAAAGAAAACAACACTTAGCGAGGAGGACCAGGCGCTGTTTCGCCAGTTGATGGCGGGGACTCGCAAGATTAAGCAGGACACGATTGTCCACCGACCGCAGCGTAAAAAAATCAGCGAAGTGCCGGTCAAGCGGTTGATTCAGGAGCAGGCCGATGCCAGCCATTATTTCTCCGATGAGTTTCAACCATTATTAAATACCGAAGGTCCGGTGAAATATGTTCGCCCGGATGTCAGCCATTTTGAAGCGAAGAAACTGCGGCGCGGTGATTATTCACCGGAGCTGTTTTTGGATTTGCACGGTTTGACGCAGCTGCAAGCCAAGCAGGAGTTAGGCGCATTGATTGCCGCCTGTCGCCGCGAACATGTGTTTTGCGCCTGTGTGATGCATGGTCATGGTAAGCATATTTTGAAGCAGCAAACGCCACTGTGGCTGGCGCAACATCCCCATGTAATGGCATTTCATCAGGCACCGAAAGAGTACGGTGGTGATGCGGCATTGCTGGTGTTGATAGAAGTGGATGAGTGGCTGCCGCCGGAATTGCCCTGACATCATGACGGGCATACGCTTTCACTGACAGACGTCGACGGTTAAGTGTAAGATTATCCAAACAGAACTCAACGCAGGGCACTCAATGATGAATATCCGCACGCTTAAGCTCACTAATCTGGGGCGGTTTGAAGAACTTGAAGTTCATCTGGCTCCAGTGGAGGAGTTCAAGAGCAATGTGACCGTTTTTATTGGTAATAATGGTGCAGGTAAAACATCAATATTAAAATCGTTGGCAACCAGCCTGAGTTGGTTCGTTGCCCGAGTTCGTACTGAAAAAGGTAACGGTAGCCCTATTCCTGAAGACGCTATTCTGAACGGTAGGAGTTCGGCGACAATTGAACTTCAGGTACTGAATACGCATCCAGCGACGGAGGCCGCTACGCCCTACCGTTGGTTGCTTGCCAGAACGGCCAGTGGGAAAAAATCGACCACCGCCTCCAGCCTGCAAGAGGCCAGCCAATTGGCTGCGTTTTATCGAGATCAATACACCCAGAATAGCGGGGCATCCTTCCCGCTTATCGCCTTCTATCCCGTAGAACGTGTCGTGCTGGATGTGCCGTTGAAAATAAAAGAACGTCATAATTTTTTGCAACTGGATGGCTACGATAACGCCCTGAATCAGGGTATTGATTTCCGCCGTTTCTTTGAGTGGTTTCGCAATCGCGAAGATGCAGAAAATGAATCGGGCTTACCCCAAGACGTTCTGGATAAGCTCAGTACCAGGATAGATCTCGATAACACCGTCTTAAATGCATTAACGGCAATCATGGCCTCGTCCCGGGATCGCCAGTTGACCGCCGTCAGAACGGCCATTAGTCGCTTTATGCCAGGGTTCAGCAACTTACGCGTCAGGCGTAAACCTCGCCTGCATATGTCGATTGATAAAAATGGCCAGACACTGAATGTGCTGCAATTATCGCAGGGTGAAAAATCACTGATGGCGTTAGTCGGCGATATTGCTCGCCGCCTGGCAATGATGAACCCGATGTTAGAAAACCCGCTAAACGGCGAGGGAATTGTATTAATTGATGAAGTGGACATGCACCTGCATCCAACATGGCAGCGTACAATCATCCAGCGTCTGACGACAACATTCCCACATTGCCAGTTTGTCTTAACAACCCACTCTCCTTTAGTGATCAGTGATTACAAAGATGTGCTGGTTTATTCTCTGGATAATGGCGAATTAACGCAGCTCCCGTCTCTGTATGGGCAAGATGCGAATACTGTGCTTTTGAATGTGATGGATACGGATATTCGCAATGCGACAGTGGCAGAAAAACTTAACGATCTTTTGGATCTGATTCAGAAAAACGACTTTATCAACGCTAACGCTCTTCTGAATACGCTAAGCCTGGAACTTCCTGAAAACCATCTTGAACTGGTGAAAGCCAGAATGCTTCTGCGCAAACAGGAAATTAAACATGCGCGAAATAACTAAAGGGCAACCGCCGGCCAGTTTGCAACAGTGGGTGAGAGCAAAACCACGGGATAAAAATGCCAATCAGTGGTTTCAGGAACTTTATGCGCAAAAAAAATGGGATATCGTTGGCGATCTCAGCCAGCAGTGCGCTCAGGAGCAATTTTATCTCTGTGCTTATTGCTGCGATCGCGTGACAGGTACAAACCGCGATACCGTTAATGAACATGTCGAAGCCAGGGATTTAGCTCCTGCTCGCAGTCTGGAATTCACGAATATCGTTGCAAGCTGCAAAACAAAAGGCCAGTGTGACGACTCGCATAAGAACCAGCCATTGCTGTTAACGCCGCTTATGCCGGAATGTGAAACCGAGTTTATCTTCAAGATCAGTGGTCGAATTGAAGGGACGACGCCGAGAGCTATCGATGCGATTAAGGTACTCAACCTTGGCGATAGTGAACGTAATAATCGGGCATTGATTGAAAAACGTAAGCAGCTTTCCGACAGCCTTCTGTGGGCTAATGGCATTGACCCTTCAGAGGGGCTTGAGGATGACGACCTGCTGCAAGCGGTTATCGACGAATTACTCACCCCCGTCGACGGTTATCTGGCACCTTTCGCTCCCGTGGTGGCGAATATTCTAAAAAACTGGATGACCGCATGACATAACGGATGGCCGATACCCGACCATCCGTACCAGAGTCACTACAATTCATTCAATACATACTGAAAACGACACGTAGAATCAATCGGTTGTCGGCTACTGGTATTCACCTTCACCACAATATCGTGCAGTTGTTTATCCGTTACTGGATGACGTGTAGGGGAAACCGTTACTGTCGATTTATCGCAACCGTAAGAGGTAAAGGTTAACAGTTCCGAGACCACGCGGCAGTATGCTCCTCTGTTATCAAAAACGCTGCCATCACAGAGTTTGCCGTCTTGCATCAGGTAGGTCGAAAGCGTGGTGGTGATGGTCGAGCCATTGGACTGTAACTGCAACGCTTTACTATGGCTGACATAATTCTCATTCCACGAAATATCAAATGAAGTCACCGGAATCGTTGGGCATGCCGTAGCATGATCCGTTGGGCCAGTATATATTCCATATGCATGTTGATCTGATACCTCATAAAAAGAGGCGATCCACGGACAGCCATAATTGTCAGATTGAACGGTAACTTTAAATGTCTCATATGCGCATCGAAACAGCGTCGTATTTATCCCAGGGCAAAACGAGTTATCAGTGCTACTATAGTCAACAAGAGTCAACGTTGGCGCAGGGCCAGACCCCGTCCATGAAACGACCCTCGCGTCAGTGCCTATATACCCGGTAGTATTGTATACCCCATAGGCAACCTCGCCTGGGGTTAACACAGTGACATGTAAGGCTCCTGTGGTGAAACCTGCTCTCCCCATCCCATAGTAAATTTTCACACTATCAAAAGTTGCGCTGGTGAGTTTATCCCTGGCATAACTCTTTGGCGTACCTACACTCATTACGAGCAATATCAGGCTCGCGAAAAACATCATCCATTTTTTCATCTTAAAAATACTCAAAGGTTGCCGTCGCCGTGGCGCTGAAATCACCGGGCGTCACATCCCGCCCACTTTTTGTCTGTAACCAGGCATTGAAGTTGAGAGTGTTACTGCCCTGATTCAGCGGGAACGTCACGCCCGTCGTGTCGTTGATAGGCACCGCTGCGCCCGCCGCCGTTTCAATACCAATCCCGACCCCGGACGCTGACGATGAGGCGTCTATAGCCAGAAATCCGGGCAGTTCGCTGTCTTCCGTTCCCGCCAGCGTCACTCTGACGCTAAACAGCGTAGAGCTTTTGCAATCCTTCAACTGAAAGACCAGCGGCACTCGATCTGACTGCCCAAGATGCATTAAATCGCTGGCGGCAATGGTAGGAAATTGCACCTCCGCCAGCAGACTACCGTTGATCACCGGTGTACAGGATTTACCGAGCAGATTGCCGGTGAAGTGCAGGTTGTCGACCGCCGGAGCAGTACTGCTGCACAGTAACAGCAGACTGCTGATAAAAACCAACGCATGTTTTTTCGTCATTGGTAATCCACCTGTAACGTAGCCCAGGCTTCAAAGTTGGCCTCAGGCAAATCGACGCCGCTCTTTTTGACCGGTACCGCCGTTAACGCCGGCAAAGCCGTTTCATCCACCACCAGTGGCGTATTCAGCTTAAAGCTCTGCCCTGCCTGTTTAAGCCGAATCCCCAGGCCTGCGATGTCCGTGCTTACCGCCGCATCGTCAAAGTCGCTCTGCGTGCCGCTCCAGCTCAAGGTCATTTCCAGTAAAGGGTCACGAACCGGTGTATCGCAAGTAATGCGATACGGCACGATTTGCTCATAATTACTGCCGTTAATGTCGTCGATATTCACGTCCTGAAAGGTTAATTCAATGGTTTCACCGTCGCTAATGGTGCAGTTAGGCGGCTGCACTAAATAACCGTGAAAAGTGACATTTGAGAGCGCCATGGAGCAAAAGCCCCACAGCATAAGAAGTGAGATCCGTTTCATTGGTAATCCACCACAATGGTGGCGCTGGCGCTAAATTCCGCCGCCGTTAACGACGTGCCGCTCTGTTTCACCGGAACCGCTTCCAGCGCTGGTGCGCCCGAGGAGAAATTAAACGGCAGCCATGCGCCAGACGTTAAGTCGAGTATCGAACTATCGCTGGCCTTCTGAATCCGAATACCAAACCCAGGAATCCCCGTGCTGATCACCGTTTCACCGTTAATCACGACCGTTGCCGCCTGCATCTGTAGACGCAGGTCATCCATGGCCAGGTTGTTACAGACAAGCTTGTAATCAATGGGGCGCTTATAATTCACGCCACCAATTCTGGTAATGACAACATTACCGAACTCCACCTCCGCGCCCGTTACCGTACAAGGAGGCGGAGCATCAACAAGCACCCGTAAAATCATATCCACCGATTTGCTCCCTGCCGTCACGGAGCAACTACCGATGCAGCCCACCAGCAACCACGCCCACGATCCTTTCATCCTGGCTCTCCCGTTATCAGCCTTTGCTGCTTTGATCTTCATCCACCTTGCAGGTGTCCCCTTCACAGCGGAAGATCAGCGGCAGGCGCGCGCCGTAGTCGTTGATGTAGGTCAGCACCGGGGCGCTGTCCATTTTTGCCTTTAACGGCTGTGACGTTTTCGGCGACATCACCAGCGGTTTAAACCCGGCTGCGGTCGGCCCTTTCTTCTGTGTGCTGGCATCGCTGATGATGACGTGGTATGGCGTCGGGTTATTGACGGTATAGTCCTGGCCGCTGCGCGTGAGCGTCACCTTAAACTGCCACGGTTTTCTCATGTCAATCTTCTCCAGCGCCTTTGGTCGCCAGAACAGCTTGATGCGCGTTTGCAGGGCAATTTGCAGGGTGTTGGCTTTCCCGGTCTTTGGCGGGATCTCACGCACGTTGTAGTAGAACAGGCTTTCACGGTCAGATGGCAGCGTGTGAATGTCCGGCAGCGCCTGAATCTTCACCTGGCCGTTCATCATGGCGTCAATACGCTGCACCGGCGGCAGTACCGCCAGCGGCGAGGTGATTTTGTTGCCCTTCTCGTCTTCCAGCCAGCTTTGCGCCAGGTAAGGCAGCTTTTCGTTGTTGTTACGCAACGTCACGCTGATCGATTTATCGCTTTCGTTAAACACCAGACGGGTGCGGTCCGGGGTGACCGAGGCGTGCGCCGCCAGGCTGACGGTGGAAAGCAGTGCCGCCAGCGCCGTGCTGACGACCATTGAACTGGATAATTTATAAGACATTGATCGTTCCTTAATCAGATTATTGAGTAGCTGAAATTGACGTCGGCGCTTCCGTTGGTGTGACTTGCCGCGTCTGGTCCTGAATAACAGGCTTAATTTCTGGCGCTGAAGAATCAGGGGCTGCCGTTCCCTTTTGTTCACACGGCAACAACAGGCCGCTGAACAGATCGGCAGGTAGCGGCTTCGGCAATACGATCTCGCATTGTGCGCTGCCTTCCCAGAACACCGTCATATGCTCACCCGCATTGACTCCCGCCAGATAGACATTGCCTTCATCATCCACAATGCCAACCTGCTGCTGCTCGTCGTTTTTCACTTCCGCGCCAAACGGCGGGTAGCTGCCGTCACGCAACCGCAGTACCGCCATCGCTTTTTGCCCGCTGATCACTTTGAATTTGCGATAGCCAATTGCACCTTCCGTCAGGGTTGCCTGTACCACCGACTGGGTGGCTTCCGCATCTTCTGGCAGGTTGTTTAAATCGATATACGCCTGATTGCGATAGTAGTTGTTAATATCGGCGACCACCGCCTTGCCAAACATATTGGTGTACACCGGCGCGCCGTTGCTTTCGACCGGCACATTGGCAATCCCGTCGGCGTCAATCAGCAGGCGCGTACCGCCCATGCTTTGAGTGCGATGCAGCGCCCCACCATGCGCGGTCAGCGTTGCCCCGCCCTGTAAGGCGATCCCCGCCGAGCGGTATTCCCCCTCATGGTAGTTGGCGCTGAGATCAACCTTCGCCAGCGAGCCGTCGTGACTCAGATAACCATCCACGCTGCCGTGCTGTTCGCTGGTACCGACGTTAACCTGGTAGTGCGTTGCGTCATCAACGCGCTTAAAGTAACCGACCTGGCTGCTGTCCGACCCGCTGCCGTAGGAACCGTTGTAGGTCACGGTGCTGCTGTCGCTCCACGGAATGCTCATGCTGAGGTACATCCCCTTATCCGCGTTATCGTCATATTCGTAGCGATAGCCGGTCACCGAGATGCTCACGTTGCGAATGCTCCCCATATTAAAATAGTGGGAAAACATCAGGTTATAGTTTGTCTGTTCCGGGCGATCCCAGTAAGTACGATGGGAGTAGTTGAGATAGATCGAGACACCCGCAGCGGCAAAGTTCTGGTTATAGGTGATCGTATACATCTCTTTGTCGTTACCGGTCCGCGCCATGTCCGACTGGTTCGCGTCCAGATACTCGCTCATGGTCATGAAGTTCTTTTCAGAAAAACGGTAGCCTGCAAAGGTGACGCGGCTGTTGAGTTCGTCAAAGTCTTTGGCATAGCTCACGCGAAAGGAGTTGCCGTCCAGTTTTCCTTTGCCGTATGCGCTGTCATGATCCAGGTTGACGTGCGAGTGAGTCACATCGAACGCCAGCGCGCCAAACTGTGCGAGGTCGCGCCCCACCCCCATCGCCGCCGACTGGTAGTGTTCATCTGCCAGCGCGCCACCGTAGAGCGACCAGCCATCTGCCACCCCCCATGACGCTTCTCCGCCGGAGAAAAAGCCGCCTTCGGTCTTGTGGTTCCAGTCTTCCGGACGCCCCATCATCACTTTGTAACGCACCTGCCCCTGGCGCGTGAGGAATGGCATAGATGCGGTCGTAACGTCATATTCCTGCACCTGACCATTCTGTTCTTCAACGCGGACGTGCAGTGTGCCGGAGACGGAGTCGCCGATATCCTGAATGCGGAATGGCCCGGCGGGAACCTGGGTTTCGTAAAGTACCCGGCCCATCTGGCTAATGGTGACTTTTGCACTGCTGTGCGCCACGCCGGAGACATCCGGCGCATAGCCGCGCAGGTTGGGCGGCAGCATCTGGTCATCGGTGCTGACGCTGCTGCCAATATAGTTAAAGCCGTCGAAAATATCGGAATTGAGATAATCTTCCCCCAGCGACAGCTTCGCTTTTAAAGAGGGTAAGGCCCGCCAGGCGTAATAACGGCTCCAGTCCCAGTTTTTGCTCGTTGTACTGTTACTGCTGTCATCGTCGTCATCGTTGCTGCGGGTGTGCTGATAATCACTTTGCCAGTCTGCGCGGAAACGCCATGCCCCCAGGTTCGCCCCAACGGTACCGTTGCCGCTGATATCATGTGAGTCCTCGCCACCCTGCTCCTGGTGGCGGGTTTGCGCATTGAGGCTGTAGTCGGCAATCAGGCCAGGAATACCGTCGTCCCAGCGTGAGGGTGGGTCCCAGTCGCTGCTGGTATATTCGAGATAAGCCTGTGGCACTGTCAGCAGCAACGCCGACTGGCTTAAATCATTCTCGACTTCCATCCCATCTAATTGCCCCGGTTTAAGGCATTCATCGTTGTGCGTCCACTGCAGGCTTTTTGCTATCCCTTCTTTCAGCCCCAGCGCCGCCACTAACTCAGGTGTCAGGCAGGCATACGTTTTTGTTGGATCGTTTTCAGAAACATACCAGTTAATGTCGTATTCATCAGAAAGGGGTTGTTTATTTATAAATACACGTAAATTATATTTTCCCGCGTCGACATACCCTTTTTTTGAAAACTTACCGAGATCAATTTTCGTGTCGCCCTTTAACTCAAGGAAACGGGGGTCAAATTGAATGGAATCATCAGCCCATGCATTGACTGATCCACCTGAGATTGCCAGCGCAATATAGCAGGCGATTCCCCGCAGCCGAAAATTTGAGTGATTAGGCATACACATATCCGTTTGTGAAACAGTCGTAAATCTGTTGCGTGTTGAAAAACCCCACAGCAGAACGCTGTGGGGTTGTCACATCAGAGATAGGTAATCTGGAATGTGGTCAGGGTTTCGAACTGGCCGAGATCCGGCGCTTCGGTTTCACCCACCAGCCAGGCTTTAAAGTTCAGCGTTTGCTTGTCTTTACCTTTGCTGGTTGAAGCATCCATCACGATTGGCTGAACAATCTTTTCGCCCACTTTATAACCTTTGCCATGGGTATCGCCGATCACCAGGCTCACATTCTTCATGGCAACACCGCTGTCAACGTTGAATAACGCATAGTTATCTGTGTTGGCTGGCCCCGCGTAGTTAGTACCGGTGAACGTGGTCTCCATGTTTGTTTCAGTGGAAAACACGCAGTCCTGTAAACGGATCTGGAAATCTTTCGGTGTGGTGGTGCCACCGCCGGTCAGTTTAGCCGCACCGATGTCACCCATATCGACTTCCAGTTTGTGATCGTCTGGAACGATAGAGCACGGGGAGTCTTCAATGGTGCCGTAGAAGCGCGCGGTACCGTTGTTGCCTGCTGCAAATGCAGAACTGGAAACAACTGCGCCCATGACCATCGCCGCAGCAATGGCTGTTTTGGCAAACTTACTCATTATTTGTCCTTAAATCATTAAGAGTTATAATATAAACACCTGACATAAAATTAATATATATTATGCCCGATATTTATAGTTAGCCATTGAACATATACACTCCAATATAATCATAGAATGTAAACAAGTATTCTCTGGTGTGTCTGTATGTTGGTCTTATCTATAAAAAAACTCAATTTAGTAATACTTAAACACTTTATGTAGATTTTATTAATTAATACATCTACAAAATACTTTCACCACTTTCCAACAAAAAAACATGCGAATTATCAACAAAAAAACAAACTATTATAATCAACAAAAATGAATTGCTTATAAAGCACACTAAAAAAAATTATAATGACCTTACCATCATTTATTGCTAAAATTTAATATTAATTAAATCAATAAATATATATTCAAGACACAAAACCATTATCTTCTTTATTTTATTACGGGATTCAATAATGGGAAAATATAATAACTATCGAGAGTTGTTAAATATTAACAACATTTAGACAAGAAAAAGAATGATTGTATGACGGAGAAACTGCCCGGTGTACGCGCACGCAACCGGGCATTGATTGCTTAAATTGCTTTTGCCATCTTCAAATTACAAGGGCTCATTTGCCAGTTGAATTGGCCTTTTCCGCTTTCATCAAGCGTTACGCTGGCAATCGCTGACGTGGTAAACATAGGCGGCGTTTCGCCCGGACATAACTCGGCAACCAGATACCCGACTAAGGGTAAGTGGGAGATCACCAGTACCGAAGCAACACCTTCATTGGTCAACGCCTGCAAATAGGCACTGACCAGACCAACATCGCCGCAGGGTGTTAACTCCGGCAGAACTTCTGCACTGGAAGGCAGGTTCAGACAATCCCCTACTTCTTCAAGTGTTTGCTCGGCTCGCAGGAACGGGCTCACCAGAACGCGTTCGATTTCCACTTTTTGACCTTTCAGCCAGTTCGCCATCAGGCGAGATTCGTCACAACCGTTAGTAGTCAGAGGACGAACCGAATCACTGGCGGCATCGAGGGCTGCGTCGCCGTGACGCATGATAAAAACTTGCATATTGCACCGCTTTTGTTAACCAGATTCGCCCGTTTTCTTTCATCTGAAACCAGAGAAAGAAAACGGTGGCCGGCATTGTGCCTTATCCATTCACCGAATGAAACGCTGTTTTTTACCTCAATGGCGTAAGTATAGTCAATATGCGTTTACATTTTGAGCAACACTCCGCCATTCAGCGCGGATTCATATAGCTTTGACCTGCTTATTGCAGGTCAGTTGCAGTTGTTTTCCAAAAACTTTCCCCACGCTTGCTCATCTCGACTAAACGCTCGCAAGGGGTAAAACGGGAACCATACTGCGTGGCCAGTCGTTGCATTATTGCAACCACTTCGCCTGCGCCGAGAGAATCGATATAGCGGAACGGTCCACCGAGAAATGGCGGAAAACCAATGCCAAATACCGCGCCAATATCCCCGTCACGTACGCTACGGATAACCTGCTCGTCCAGACAACGTACTGCTTCATTCAGCATCAACATCACACACCGTTCAGCAACCTGCGGTGCGGAGAGTCGCCCCTGCCCTTGTGCGCCAATGAGCGGGTAAATGGCGGGATCGACCTGTTTTTTGCTTTTACGCCCTTTCTGACCATAAAGATAGAAACCCCGACCATTTTTTCTGCCTTTGCGATCGTCGTTCAAAATTGAAGAAACAACATTTGCAGGCGCGCTAAAACGTTCTCCATAAGCGGCTTCCAGTACAGGAATAATTTTAGTCCCGGTGTCGATTCCTACCTCATCCAAAAGTTGGATTGGGCCTACCGGAAAACCAAATTTCACCAGCGCGGCATCGATATGCTCAATACGCTCGCCTTCGGTCAACATGCGGATAGCTTCATTGATGTAAGGCGCTAAGATGCGATTGACGTAAAACCCGGCTTTGTCACGCACGACAATTGGCGTTTTGCCCTGTTTTTTCGCCAGTTTTACCGTGGTGGCGATGGTTTGCGCCGATGTACTCGCATGAGGAATAATCTCCACCAGCGGCATTTTTTCCACCGGACTGAAGAAATGCAGGCCAATAACTTGCTCAGGTCGCGCGGCGTGAGCGGCGATATCGCCAATCGGTAAAGATGACGTGTTCGAAGCAAAGATGGTATGAGTAGCGCAATTTTGCTCCACTTCCGCCACCATCTGTTGTTTTAATTCGAGATTTTCAAACACCGCTTCAATAATCAGATCGCGATGGGCAAAGCCGCAATAGTCCGTCGTTCCGGAGATTAAAGCCAGCTGTTTGTCACGTTCGCTGGCTTTGAGATGACGACGGCGAACTTTGCCCTCCAGCTGATCCCAACTGTACTTCAGCGCATGATTTATGCCCTGCGGGTTGATATCTTTAATTCTGACCGAAAGCCCCGCTTTACAAGCAGTGACATAAGCAATACCGCCGCCCATCAAGCCACCACCGAGAATCCCCACGCTGTTTAATGGCGCAGGCGGCGCATCACTGCCGGAATCTTTCTTCACTTCCGTACTGGCAAAAAAGATATTGCGCAGCGCCTGCGATTGCGGCGTCATCGCCAGTTCGCCAAACGCCCGTGCTTCAGCGTCATAGCCGCTACTGGTGCCCTGCGCTAATCCCGTTTCGACAACCTCCAGGATGCGTTCTGTCGCCGGATAGTTACCCTGAGTTTTGTGTTCTGTTTTCTTGCCGACCATTTTGAACAGCAGCGCACGACCTAACGGCCCCGCCAGAATACGCTCGCGTACAGGTAGAGGGCGTGAAGATGGACGATCCTGCTTTGCCAGCTCAACAGCGGCTTCCAGTAAAATGGATTGCGGAACGACGTCATCCACCAGCCCCAGCTTTAATGCCTGTTTCGCCCGAAGTTGTTTTCCAGTGAGGATCATCTCCAATGCTGTGCTGACACCTATCAGGCGCGGTAAACGCTGGGTGCCGCCTGAACCGGGTAATAATCCAAGTTGTACTTCAGGCAAACCGAGCACCGTTTTAGCATCATCAGTACACACGCGACCGTGGCACGCCAGCGCCAACTCCAGACCACCGCCCAGGCAAGCGCCATGAATAGCCGCGATAACCGGAACGGGCAAAGCATGAATCTCCGCCATTAACTGTTGCCCCTGCCGCGCCAGTACTTCCGCTTCTTGCGCCGTTTTGCAGTTGCCGATCATGTTGATGTCTGCGCCAGCAATGAAGTTGTCTGGTTTCGCGGAGACAAACACCACGCCACGCAACTCTTTGTTTTCACGGAGTTGCTTAATAATGGCGCGTACCTGCGAGGCAAATTCCGCCTTCAGGGTATTCATTTTCTCACCCGGTACGTCGATGGTGATGATAGCAATGTTGTCCAGACGAACATTAAGAGTAAACGCTGATGCCATTTCCATTATTCCGCCTCCACAACCATTGCCGCGCCAAGCCCACCCGCAGCACAGGCGGTCACTAAACCAAATCCACCGCCGCGACGGCGAAGTTCATGCAATGTCTGGGTAATCATCCGCGCGCCGGTCGCCGCGAAGGGATGCCCGTAAGCAATCGAACCGCCAAGCACGTTAAATTTGCTATCGTCCACTTCGCCAGTGGCATGTGCACGCCCCAGTACATCACGAGCAAAACGTTCGCTACCCAGCAACTGAATATTCGCCAGTGTCTGAGCTGCAAAGGCTTCGTGCATATCGATCAAGGTCAGATCGCTCATCGTCAATCCGGCCCGTTCCAGCGCCAGCGGCGTTGACCAGGCCGGACCGAGCAACATGTCCTGCCAGACATCTATCGCAGTAAATGCGTAACTGCGCAGATACCCCAGCGGTACCAGCCCTAATTCTTTCGCCCGCGATTCAGTCATCAGGATCACCGCTGCCGCGCCATCGGTCAGCGGTGTACTGTTTGCTGCCGTTACCGTCCCGTGTTTGCGATCAAACGCCGGACGCAGCTTTGCGT
Organism: Escherichia sp. WS568; assembly: GCF_046486085.1. Taxonomy (NCBI): domain Bacteria; kingdom Pseudomonadati; phylum Pseudomonadota; class Gammaproteobacteria; order Enterobacterales; family Enterobacteriaceae; genus Escherichia; species Escherichia sp. WS568. Next base: position 27,701 of record NZ_JBJQMC010000007.1, on the reverse strand, counting down.
AATCAGCAAGCGTGGAATTACCGCGAATATTGTTGTCTTCGGCAAGCGGTTGTTTATAAGGAGGGATAAAGGCAGTCATCACCTCTTCTTTGAGTTTACCGTCTGACCACGCCTGAGCGGCTCGCTGATGCGAACGGTGCGCTAATGCATCTTGCTGTTCTCGGGTGATGCCGTAGGTTTTCGCCATTTGCTCTGCGGTGTCCCCCATCCGCAAGCCGGTAGAATATTCTGCTACCGCAGGCGGTACGGGCATTAAGTCACGCAAACGTAAGCGAGAAAAAAGTTTCAGGCGCTGGCTCATTGTGCGGGCTTTGTTGACATCAACCAGCACGCGCGCCAGTTTTTTGCTAACGCCAATGGGCAATACGGAAGAGGAATCGGCCCCACCGGCAATCCCCGCGCGAATAGTTCCCGCCATCAGACTTTCTGCGACGTTTGCAATCGCCTGGAAACTGGTAGCGCAAGCGCGGCTGACGCTGTAAGCATCGGTATGGACATTCATTCCGGTGCCAAGAACAATTTCACGCGCAATGTTGGGGGCTTCCGGCATCTGAACGACCTGACCAAAGACCAGTTGTTCAATCACTTCGGCGGGAATTTCGCTGCGTGCTAGTAGTTCGCCTACCACCATCTTCCCTAAATCAACCGCGGGAATGCCATGAAAAGCCGTCGCCTGGCGGGCAAAAGGCGTACGTAAACCGCTAACAATGGCGATACGATCGCCCAGGCGGGTAACCAGCGGTAAAACCTGACCCATAACACTCCCCTGTAAAATAATAAATAAAGTGGTCTGACCTGATCATAGTCTTAACCATTTTTTTACATTTAGCCAAGTGGAGAAAAGGGAAAGTGGGAGCTATGACACAGAGAGAAAAGTAGAAGAGAAAATAAAACGCCCCCGCCAGGAACTGACAGGGGCGTATATACCCGAGAGGAATTAACGCAGACCCAGCTGGAAGATCAGCATTTCAGCTTCGCAGGCAAAAGTGAAATCGATATCCAGGCGCACACCGTCAGACTCTTCAGTGAAAGTCGGGGTGATTTTGCACGGTTCGGATTCCACGCTACGGGCTTTTTCAGTCAGCGCCGCCAGCGTTTGTTCTGCTTCTGCGCGGTTTGCAAACACGCGGCTATAAGACGCGGTGCAGTCGGAGTTGTCCATAATGGTGCCAACATCCATACAGCAGCAAACCGGGGTTTCATCAGCACTACATTTACTCATCGTTGATTTCCTCTGTATGTGCACCCAAGGTGCCAGATAAACGTTGTGGATATTTTACGCTTCCGGAAAGTGCTGCTCCAGTTGTTAATTCTGCAAAATCGGATAAGTGACCGAAATCACACTTAAAAATGATCTAAAACAAAATTCACCCGAATCCATGAGTGCGCCACCTCCAAATTTTGCCAGCTGGATCGCGTTTCTTAGATCATATTTGAAAAAAGATAGAAACATACTTGCAACATTCCAGCTGGTCCGACCTATACTCTCGCCACTGGTCTGATTTCTAAGATGTACCTCAGACCCTACACTTCGCGCTCCTGTTACAGCACGTAACATAGTTTGTATAAAAATAAATCATTGAGGTTATGGTCATGAGCCAGAAAACCCTGTTTACAAAGTCTGCTCTCGCAGTCGCAGTGGCACTTATCTCCACCCAGGCCTGGTCGGCAGGCTTTCAGTTAAACGAATTTTCTTCCTCTGGCCTGGGCCGGGCTTATTCAGGGGAAGGCGCAATTGCCGATGATGCAGGTAACGTTAGCCGTAACCCCGCATTGATTACCATGTTTGACCGCCCGACATTTTCTGCGGGTGCGGTTTATATTGATCCGGATGTAAATATCAGCGGAACGTCTCCATCTGGCCGTAGCCTGAAAGCCGATAACATCGCACCTACGGCATGGGTTCCGAACATGCACTTTGTTGCACCGATTAACGACCAATTTGGTTGGGGCGCTTCTATTACCTCTAACTATGGCCTGGCAACAGAGTTTAACGATACTTATGCAGGCGGCTCTGTCGGGGGTACAACCGACCTTGAAACCATGAACCTGAACTTAAGCGGTGCGTATCGCTTAAATAATGCATGGAGCTTTGGTCTTGGTTTCAACGCCGTCTACGCTCGCGCGAAAATTGAACGTTTCGCAGGCGATCTGGGGCAGCTGGTTGCTGGTCAGATTATGCAATCTCCTGCCAGGCAGACTCCTCAGGGGCAAGCATTAGCAGCTACCGCCAACGGCATCGACAGTAATACCAAAATCGCTCACCTGAACGGTAACCAGTGGGGCTTTGGCTGGAACGCCGGGATCCTGTACGAACTGGATAAAAACAACCGCTACGCATTGACCTACCGCTCTGAAGTGAAAATTGACTTCAAGGGTAACTACAGCAGCGATCTTAACCCGGCTTTTAATAACTACGGTTTGCCAATTCCTACCGCGACAGGTGGCGCAACGCAGTCGGGTTATCTGACGCTGAACCTGCCTGAAATGTGGGAAGTGTCGGGTTATAACCGTGTTGATCCGCAGTGGGCAATTCACTATAGCCTGGCTTACACCAGCTGGAGTCAGTTCCAGCAGCTGAAAGCGACCTCAACGAGTGGCGACACGCTGTTCCAGAAACATGAAGGCTTTAAAGATGCTTACCGCATCGCGTTGGGAACCACTTATTACTACGATGATAACTGGACCTTCCGTACCGGTATCGCCTTTGATGACAGCCCAGTTCCGGCACAGAATCGTTCTATCTCCATTCCGGACCAGGACCGTTTCTGGCTGAGTGCAGGTACGACTTACGCATTTAATAAAGATGCTTCAGTCGATGTTGGTGTTTCTTATATGCACGGTCAGAGCGTGAAAATTAACGAAGGCCCATACCAGTTCGAGTCTGAAGGTAAAGCCTGGCTGTTCGGTACTAACTTTAACTACGCGTTCTGATAACGCGTTCGCCTGGATAAAGTCACCTGCTATGCAGGTGACTTTAACTCCCACACTTCAACGAAAGTTGTTTCCTCATTGCTTGCCTCCTGAGTTTTGCAAACAGCCTGATGGTAGCTTGCCCTTTCAAATCATTAAGTGGTATCCACAGACAAACCTGAAGGGAAAGGCATATTTTCAGGCGTTCTGCTCGTCTTTCTCAAAGAGTTTACTTTTCTGAATTTCCAGGATACTCAAACCACCCTGGCTATTGTGCGCTCATACACTCAAATTAAAGATAGGGTCTAAATAAATGAGCGTTTTTTGATAGTCTATTTTATTAGGTAATATATATTTGTAACAAATCAATCAACATGGAATAAAATCATGCTACCATCTATTTCAATCAACAATACCAGCGCAGCTTACACAGAATCCATCAATGAAAATAACAATGATGAAGTTAATATATTAGTACAAGAGCTCAAAAACCTTTTTAATGGTAAGCAAGGAATAAGCACCTGTGTTAAACATCTACTTGCGCTTATAAAAAACGCCATACGAGGAAACGACAATCCTGATAGATTTAATATTAATAATTCCTCAGTTACTTATATTGATATTGGCTCCAATGATACAGACTATATTACTATTGGTATCGATAACCAAGAAACAATAAAATTACTTGCGAGCTATAAAGACAAAGAACTCGTCCGTGCTATCATTAATGACAACATAGTTGAGAAGACTCATGATGATATAAATAATGCTGACTTTACTGATGGTAGTATCGTTGTTAGTGGTAATGAGGGTGCTATTGACTCCAATGATACAGCCGATATTACTAGTGGTATCTATAATCAAGAACCAATAAAATCACCTACGAACGATGAAAACAAAAAAGTCGGCCAAACCATCATCCATGAAAATGTAGTAGAGAATACTCATGATATCAATAAGAAGGAAATGATCTTCAGCGCATTAAAAGAAATATATGATGGAGATCCTGGTTTTATCTTCGATAAGATATCACAAAAACTCAGACATACGATAACGGAATTTGATGAGAATGGGAAAAGCGAACCAACGGACTTATTTACCTGGTACGGTAAAGATAAAAAAGGCGATTCTCTCGCTATTGTAATTAAAAATAAAAACGGAAATGATTACTTATCTCTCGGTTACTATGATCAGGACGACTACCACATTCAAAGAGGAATTCGTATTAATGGTGATAGTCTCACCCAATATTGTAGTGAAAAAGCCAGGAATGCTTCAGCGTGGTTTGAAAGCAGTAAAGCTATCATGGCAGAATCATTTGCAACAGGTTCCGATCATCAGGTTGTAAACGAGCTCAACGGGGAAAGACTGAGAGAGCCAAACGAAGTTTTTAAACGTTTAGGTCGAGCAATAAGATATAATTTTCAAGTGGACGATGCAAAATTTAGACGCGATAATGTAAAAGAAATAATTTCTACTTTAGTCGATAACGAAGTTGACCGTTCTCAAAATAAATATGACCACTTTAAGGAAATCGAAGATAAAGTTGAAAAAAGGCTTCAAAATCGCCAGGCTAAATATCAAAATGAAATTAATCAACTATCTGCATTGGATGTTAATTTTGATGATAATTAAAATTGTCCAGTTTTTTTGATTTTTCAACGTCTGAATATCGGAAACAGACAATGACGAACATCAGTATTTTTACATAATTATGTCCAGGTCATTGTCGGTTTATCTTCTTTTACTTGGGGTAATTGAGGGATAACAACAAAAAAGGTGAGTTTTGTGACTCACCTTTTTTATTTGTTTCTTATTCAGAATCGATATCTTTTAAATCATCCTGAATCGCTTGCGCGTTCGGATTTTCCTGCGGTTTGAGTTCGCCGCCATTAGCGATGAAATCATGACGCTGGAAGTACGCTTCGCGCACCATAATATAAGGATCGGACGACTGACGCAGCAGACCATCGGAATCCAACAACTGCGCACGAGTTTCTATCCCTTCAAGCGTCCATTTACCCACAGACATCGGCCAGGTCAGCCAGGAAAGAACCGGGTAAAGACCATCCGCCATATCACCACCGTCATCACGCAGCGTGAAGCTACCGTAGAACGGTAACTGAACGTATGGCCCATAACCCACACCATAATGACCAAGCGTACTACCGAAGCGGTGAGGTTCAGTCCGTTGCAGTTTCGGGTTCGCCATCCCTGCAACATCAATAAAGCCGCCCATCCCCAAAATGGTGTTCAGGAAAAAGCGGGTAAAGTGGACCATCCCCTGATAAGGGTCGCCCTGCAAGAAGTAGTTAACCATCACCGCAGGTTCTTCAAGGTTGCCAGTAAAGTTGCTCAAACCGTTACGCGCCGGTTGCGGAACATAATCACGCCAGGCGACAGCGACCGGTCGAACAATATACGGGTCTAATACATTGAAGTTGAAGTTGTACATGGTGCGGTTGAACCCTTCTAACGGGTCAGAACGCCCTTGCTGATCTGTACCGGAACTCGCACACCCCACCAGAAGCGTAGTTCCCAGAGCAAGCGCCGACAGGCGAAGCTTCATAAATGTCTCCCTGTTTTTTTATGGCTTATGCAGTTTGCCATCCATGACGGAACGATACCGTATCCGCCTGTTTAGGTGTGGGCGATTGTAACAGCACGTCAACTGATGTCCAGACGCCCTGATTTGCTGATTTGATCATAGCCTGGTAATCGCCGCCCTGTAGGCTACTTGATTCTATAGAAACAGAAAAAGGCAAACGCGGCCTTTTCTACATTTTCAGAGTAACTCCCGCCAGTTGCGAGCAAAAAAGCCGCTACGCTTTAGCTATACGTGCTAATTCAAGAGAAGAGACCATGGACAACGACAAAATTGATCAACACAGCGACGAAATTGAAGTTGAGAGTGAAGAAAAAGAGCGCGGCAAAAAAATAGAAATAGATGAAGATCGACTCCCCTCCCGGGCGATGGCAATTCATGAGCATATCCGCCAGGATGGTGAAAAAGAGCTGGAACGCGACGCAATGGCACTACTGTGGTCAGCCATTGCGGCGGGTCTGTCGATGGGCGCTTCATTACTGGCAAAAGGGATATTTCATGTCGAACTGGAAGGTGTGCCGGGCAGCTTCTTGCTGGAGAATCTCGGTTATACCTTTGGTTTTATTATCGTCATTATGGCCCGCCAGCAATTATTTACCGAAAATACCGTGACTGCGGTACTACCTGTCATGCAAAAACCGACAATGAGCAACGTTGGCTTACTTATGCGGTTATGGGGCGTCGTGCTGCTGGGTAATATTCTCGGGACAGGTATTGCGGCGTGGGCATTTGAATATATGCCAATCTTCAATGAAGAAACTCGCGATGCATTTGTCAAAATCGGCATGGATGTGATGAAGAACACCCCCAGCGAGATGTTTGCCAACGCGATCATTTCCGGCTGGCTGATCGCCACTATGGTATGGATGTTTCCTGCAGCGGGTGCGGCAAAGATTGTGGTGATTATATTGATGACCTGGCTTATTGCCCTGGGTGACACCACTCACATCGTTGTCGGTTCTGTTGAAATCCTCTATCTGGTGTTTAACGGTACGCTGCACTGGAGCGATTTCATCTGGCCCTTCGCACTACCTACTTTAGCGGGGAACATCTGCGGCGGCACCTTTATCTTCGCGTTAATGAGTCATGCACAGATTCGTAACGACATGAGCAACAAGCGCAAAGCAGAAGCACGCCAAAAAGCAGAACGTGCGGAAAACATTAAGAAAAATGATAAAAACCCGGCATAAATGGCGAGGGTTTAAGCAATCGAGCGGCAGTGTACTTACCCCGCAGTCCATTAGCGGGTATACTCATGCCGCATTGTCCTCTTAGTTAAATGGATATAACGAGCCCCTCCTAAGGGCTAATTGCAGGTTCGATTCCTGCAGGGGACACCATTTATCATCCCCCTCGCAATAACCCACTTACAATCAGTGAGTTATCTTAAAATCCTTAGTATAGTCAACCAGCACTTCGATATGTGAACGCAAATCATCATGCATTCGTGAACTTAACTGGAAACCTCCCCCATTCGATGTCAAAATGACTACCCCAATAAGTTGCCAATAATCAGGCTAATCAATACGGGTCAGTCTTGCTGGTCAGTGATCATAAAAATGTCACCTCATATTAGACACAGCAAATAATTGTGTCGATTAAACATACTACCTTCAGCATAACCGTTCCTGAAAAATTATTATATTCAGTAATCTGAATAAATTACTGGACTGCTATTTTTCTCAGCAACCATATTTAGCAGCAAGCCAGAAAATCTGAATGATTACAGATGCTGGCCTGCTGAATCTCCCTTCTGGAAATCGTCAGAATCTAGTGATTACTTACTTTGTTCTGGTTTCTCTTCATTCTTATTGTGCACTTCCACTTTGGGTAATTTATTAAAAACCAGATTTTCTTTTTCAACCAGAGTCATGACTTCTTTGGTGATATCAGCTGACTCGTTATGCGCAAGCACAACACCTGAAGACAATACGGCAATATTTTTAGGATTGTCTTTTCTCCATGTGCCTATAGCATTATCTATCGCACGGGATAACACCATTTTTGCGCTATTTTCCTCAATAACATATTGTCGTTCCAGTTTTTGTCTGGCATCAAGAAGCAGCGCCTCTTTATTCGCGTTATCTGCGAATACTTTTTGCGCATCCTCATATCCTTTTTCAAGAATACTCTTAACCTCATTCAGATGTTTTCTGGCCATGTCTCCGGCGGCAGACTGATTATAAATAGCATCGATATTAACAACTGCAATTTCTTTTGACTTTTTCATATAAAAAACACCAGTAAGTACAATCAGCAACAGCAGCACTACTGCATTAACAACAGAAAATTTCATTACAGAACTCATTATGACAACCCTGAGGTGGCAGGAGGTCCCCTCCTGCCACTGTGTGATTAGAATATATATTTAATACCCAGCATTGCCTGGGCATCACTGTACCCTTTATCGCCAGCCTGAACACCAACATTGCCCCAGACATTCAGGTTATCTGACAATTTACCCTGAACACCCGTTTTGACTTCAGCAATATTTGTAGCTCCGTCCTGACTGAGTGCCGTATTATCCATTTTGACACCCCAGCTCCGTGTATTATGGATCCAGTTAACTTCCACAAATGGCTCGAACTGATGCGCCTTATTATCATCAGACGCACTCTTACCTTTCAGGTAAGTTCTGACGCCCAGACGACTCTGGATATTACCGTCTCCGCTGAGCTGAACTTTCGTGCCATTCTTCTCCGTATGCTCACTGGCTCTTACATTCATCCACGTGATCTGGGACTGCGGCTGAATATACCAGTCATAGTGACTACCCTGGCTACCGGTAAATTCGCCGGCTTTAAAGGTATAACCCGCTTCCACTGAACCGGTAAATCCACGGGATTTCCAGGACTCCGCAGCCAGTTTTTCACCATTAACGGTATTATTAAACCATCCGTACTGGATCCAGGTATCGACATAAGCCCCGTTGTCATTACCGTCATTCTGCTGCCACGTTCCGTATAAACCGGTGCTGTATCCATTGATCGCACCTTTAGATTTATATCCCGAAAGCGAGGATGTCGTGGAACTCTTCTCATTTCCATAACCGGCCATAATCCCCAGTTGCAGACGGTCCTGACCGTCAGTCCATTGCGCAATGCTGCCACCCAGTTGCACAACATAACGGTTACTTTGCGTATTCAGCTGTGAACTGCTGTCCTTCCAGCGATTATGACCGCCGATATGACGCATCCACATACTTGTTGCTTTCTTCTCACCAGTAAACACATCGGTATAGTAAGTTTCCCCCTCACGATCGTGCATTCTGATGTTGAACAGCGTGTTGGCTGCCGCTATGTTCGCAATATAAGAGCCCGCTTCCGGACGATAGACCTTCTGTACAGGTTTATCCGGCGTGGGGTGTGGCTGTGGCTGCGGTTGTGGCTGCGGCTGCGGTTGTGGTTCTGGCGGCAATTCAGAACGCAGATACCAGTTACCGTCAGTACCACCCGCATTACCTTTATGCAGGAAATATTCCCATGCCCCTGCCACCGCACGGTTCTGCAGTCTGAAGTTACCGTCAGACTGCCCACCGACATGCACAATCTCAATGCCGTCAGCGGTCTGAGCCCCCTGGCCCCGGACATTATTCACCACCACGCCGGTATCACCGGAGGTGTTACCCGTGACAATCAGTTTGTCAGTGGCAGAAGTATCATCCCCCAGCACGGTATTGATAATTAACGTACCGCCACCAGTGTAATCGCCATTTACGGTCAGGGTATTTCCTGTCTTACCACCGGCCAGACGAATGACGCCGGTATTGGTCAGTGAGCCAACGGTAAAATTGCCCGCCTCTGCCGTTTCATAACCTGAGAGAGCATTCAGTGATGCCAGTGTTCCCTGGTTATTAACCTGACCCGAAACGGTCCCCAGCCCACTCAGTGTGCCGCCATTAAGAACATGAATGTTTTTGGATCCTGACAACGTCGCGCCAGCGGCACGGGTGACTGAATCATCACCGACAATCAGAACGCCATTCTCAACCGTGGTATCACCGGTATAAGTCAGCTCATGATTAATGATCAGATTACCCGCCCCCTGTTTCACCAGAGCGCCGGAGCCAGTAATATCATTCTTCAGTAACCAGTTTCCACTGGCGGTAAGCCAGGTGACACCATCACTGTCAATCAGCCCGGTGCCCAGGTGTTTTTCATCTGAAGCCCGCAGAGCAGCATCTTTCTGCACACGGAATTCACCGCTGAAATTACGGTTATCTCCGGAAAGTGTCAGATCAGTGGTGTTCAGTATGCCCACTGAACCTTTTCCGGAAAGCGATTTACTCAGGTTACTGCTGACTCCGCTACCGTCGGCGATATCAATCGCCAGGCGATCATTAAGGCTTTCAAAGCTGATGGAGCCCTGGCTTCCCAGCCCCTGTGCGCCGTTCATTTCAACCAGCGAACCCCGGGTAAGGCTGACATTACCGGTGAACCCGATATTGGTGCCATGTACCGTCAGATTGCTGCCCGTGACAGCCAGCGTACCGTCTCCGGTCAGCACATTGTTTTCAATGATGCCACCATTATCATCGCCCGGCTGACGCTGCGTGCCGCTGACCGTGAGTACACTACCGCTATCAAGCTGAATGTGCGCTCCCGTTTCTGTCTGCAGTGCACCCACCGTCTGGCTGTATCCGTCTGTTCTGAAGACGGCATTGCTGGCAACGTTCAGGCTACCTGTAGCGCCAAGCACATTATCATTTGCCATCTGCAGTGTGCCGCTGCGCACCAGCGTATCCCCGGTGTAGTTATTACCGCCGTTAGACAGTGTGACAACCTGCCCCGCAGCTTCGATGGCCAGATCCCCTGCCCCCGTTAACTGTGCACCAAGATCTGTCTGCAGTCCCTGGGCATTCGCTCTCGGTGTCAGCACCAGCGCTTTATCACCGGTTCCCTGTAAATCCAGCGACTTCAGCCCATAGCCTATGTACAGTCCGTCACCTTTAACACCGTCGGAGCTTCCCAGCAGCTTATAGTCATAATTTCCCTGAGCTACAACTTCACCGCCCTGAGTGACATCAAACGTCTGACTGTGAGAAATAGCCTGCCCGTTTTCATCCACCAGTTGCAGTTGCCCGCCAGTACCGGTGACGGTACCCGCTGCATTCACCAGTGTGACCAGGGTCTGCGCATCATCCTGCTCCAGCAAATTCTTACGGGTATCAACAGCCGGAATATCATTAATCACTTCATCTGGCATGGTGACCTGAATTGTGCCTTTCCCCCGGATATCCAGCGTACCTGCAGCAGAGGTTTCAATACTGTTGCTGGCAATGGTATCGCCCGGCATAACGGAACCAAAAATCAGCGTTCCGCCATTGAACCCAAGACCGCCAATCTGCTGAACACCGGAGCCAACCGTTGTGATATTCCCGGTTTCAGACATCAGCATTGCATGGGTTAACCCGCTCGTATTCAGCCCTTCCAGAGCAAAGCTACTGGTACCCAGCTTCAGAGTTCCGGCAAATTGATCCCCGACGTTATGGCTGAATTCAAAAGCAGATGTGTCGGCATCAAGACGGGCAGACAGTGTTCCTTTGCCTGTTAACAGTGGATCAAAGGTAAAGTTGCCTGCAACTGCGGGAATAATGGCCAGTTCGCTGCCCGATTCAATATCGACGGAACCCGGGCCGGTCCCCCCATCGGTCAGCACAAGAGCTTCCTTCAGAGTGACAAGCGAACTGTTCTTCAGCCCGACATGTTCAAAATTCCGTAGTTTTACAGCAGAATCCAGCGTATGAATGGCGTTATCAAAAATCAGGGAATCAGAATCTCCCTGCCCGCCATCCAGCAGGTTCCAGGTTGCCCCTTCGCCTTTAATGGTGAAGGTGTTCTTCCCGGTACCGGCAGTAACCTTATCAACATGAGCCTTACCATTGAGCGTTACATTGTTATTGCCATTTCCTGCAGCCACTTCTCCTGTCAGTATGCTGCCATCATCAAATAAAAATGTATTGTTACCCTCTTTTGCACTGACGGTTCCGGTAATACTGCCTTTATTGGTGAATGTGTTATCACCGCCGTTCAGAGCCACAACCCCCTGAATTTCAGCACCGCTGTCATTCAGTACGGTGGTATTCACGGCGTCATCAAACGCCATTGCAGTCCCGGTGGCGGACGCAGCTTTAATCTGACCTTTATTGGTAAAGGACTGTGCTTTTGAAGCATCCACTACGGCATGACTCAGAGAAGCAGAGATGAGATTACCGCTCTGAACCACTTCACTGGCCGCATTGTTAACCACCAGAGCGGAACCGCCATCGGCCTGTGTAACATTGACACTTGCACCACTCTTCACGACAGCACCATCTTTAGTGTTGGCGAAAATACCCGTGCCGCCCGTGCCTTTCAGATTAATGACTAATCCGCCGGAGTCAGACATATCCAGGTTATTATCGGTTTCACTTCCGTCAGCTTTCTGGAACGCCAGTGCAATTCCACTGCCGTCTACATTAATAGTGCCGCTGTTGGTCTTGGCCAGAGAAGCAGAAGTTCGCACACCAATGCCATCAGCCACATTAATTTCAGTCGTATTGGTTAACTGAATGCCTTCAATTTCTGCACGGTTCTCAATCCCGTGACCGACCGCACCTGCAGCATTAACATTGATTTTCGCACCATCAATAACCAGCCCCACAGCCCCTGTATCCAGCAGGATGCCATGCGCATTTTTCTGACCTTCGATCGTTCCCAGGCCACTCCCTGCCAGGTTCAGTGACGCGCCCGCCCCCAGCTTAATGGCAGCCTCACCATCCACAGCGACGATATCCCCTCCCGTGCTGGTAATCTGAGCGTGTTCACCTTCAACAAATAATGCAACGCCATTGACCGCTATACGGCTTCCTGTATTTTCAAAACGACCATTATCAACCCAGACGCCGATATTATCTGTACCGGTAGTGAAATCAATGTTGCCGCTGTTAATCAACAGTCCCTGATTACGCGTAATAAAGCCCTTGGCATTATTCAGCGGCGAAGAGATATCTGCCTCATTGGTAATAACCGAGCCAGTATTCGTTTGTGTAATACTGCCATCCAGAGCGTATTCATTTCCGTCAACTTCCGCGACAACAGCGCCATCCCCTACAAGGTTAACTGATGCCCCCTGTTTCAGCGTCGCTGTCGCACCACCAGTTACATATAATCCCTGAGCCTGAGCGCCCAGGATCTGGAAATCACTGCCAGCATCAGCCAGGACATTGCTCCCTTTCCCTGTGGCCCAGATACCACGGCTGCCTGTCCCGGAGGTTTTCATCAGCAAAGAGCCGGCCTGTTTTGCCCCATCTTCAATACGGAAAAGTACAGAACGTTCCCCACTGGCATCCAGCAGAGTTCCCGGTGCAATATTCGTCTTAATGGTTGCACCATCTCCGATAATACGAAAAGCAATCTGATCGGTAATACCAGAGCCGTCAGAAGCAAAGTTCGGTACTGCCGAGCCATCAAGGTTAACAGTCCCTTTATTGCTGGCCTCAACGCCAATCGCCCCCTGTCCCTGCAAAGATATAGTACCCGCGGTCATATTAACCGTTGTTGTTGTACCAGATGCTTTTATACCCGTTGTACGGTTAGCATTATCTCCCCCCTTGAGAACGAGATTTCCCGAGTTATTAATCGTTGTAACATCTTGTGTGGCATTAGCAATTAGTCCCACACCACCATCCTGAACTGTAATATTTCCGCTGTTGGTACCAACAGCACCCTCCTCAACCCGGACGCCCACTGTATTCTTTCCAGTAAAGATGATATTACCGGTATTATTTAGAGTGGCCCCATTACGGGCGATATACCCGGTCACTTTATCCTGGGTGGAACTTAACTGAGCCCCCGCCGTTAATAGTGTGGTCTTGTCCTTCGGATTAATGAGTTTGCCGGAAATATCATAGCCATTGCCATCCGCAATACCGGCTATTGCACTGGCATTATCCATATTGATAATGGCATTACTTTCAATTGTGCCCTGCGCTCCCCCTTCAATTAAAGTCGCTGTAGCCCCCTCCCCCGTCAGGTTGATGGTCATTCCTCCAGACGTTACTGTCGAGGCCACACCGCCATCCGATTTCCCCGTGGCAATAAGTGCATAAGAGTTCTTACCAGACGCCGTAAGTGCAGAAGAAGCATCTGCAGTTCCCTGGAATGTCGCACCGCTGGCAATACGGAATAATGTTGAGTTTTCAGTGGACACATCCATAACACCGCTTCCGGTATTATGAATGGCAGAGTCCTTTCCATAGACATAAAAGCCTATCTGATCGCTGCTGCCAAATAGCACTGCACCATTGCCTGACAAGGTAAGACTGCCGCCATCTTTGGCAAAAACCCCCACAGCACCAGTACCGGAAAGATTGATTTTTCCGGATACATTAACATTGCTTCTGGCACCTTCCACCCAGGCACCATAGTTACGGAAACCACTACTGATACCCTCGCCGCCAACATTTATCGTACCGTCAGAATTTAATTGCCCTGCATTGATTACCTGTAGCCCGGTACTGTTCAGACCATTAACATTGATAATCCCGGAGTTTTTCATCCCGGAGCTATTATTTGCCAGCATGCCAACATTCAGTGCAGGTGCATCACTGTCATAACCGTCAATAGTGATAGTCCCTTTATTTACCACATCAACACTCCCGGCATCCTTTGCCAGGATTCCGTAGTTCCCCTGAGCCCCCCTGCCCAAAAAAATAGTACCTTCATTAACGACTTTGTTTGCACCATTTTGTACTTCAATCGCAACAGAACCCACAGCCGAATGAGTCGCAGTTTTATCCTCCGCAATACCTACATTGATGCTCCCGAAGGCCGAGTTAATAAAAGAGCCTCCAGCTCCAACATTTACACCTCGTGTTTTGCCATTATTATCATTAGTTGATGCATCGGCAGTAATATTTATTGTGCCTTTATTTGTTGCCATGCCCCCATTACTAACAACAATTGCGGTGTTAATCCCCTCTGGAGCGAAAGCATTTTTAAATGGGCGAATATTAATAACACCATTATTAATGGCTGAAGAACCATTACTACCGGCAACCATCCCCTCTGCCTGGAGAGCATATTTATCATTATTATCCCAAACAAAAAGTGTACCATCGTTAACAATGGTACTGTCTTGATAGGCAATCATTTCAGTACCAATGGCATCAATGACCCCTTCATTAACACCGGTCCCACCATTAGTTGCAACGATCCCTCCTCCATTCCCATAGGCAGGAAGAACTCCAGTTAATTTACCCGTTTTACCTAATATTGCTCGTGCGTTATTGGTTGCATGGAGAACAGCAAGCAGCCCTACATTTTCTTTGTAAGGAGTTGAGTCTATACGTCCCCCAGCGGTCATATCCACATTGTAATTATGCTTGGTGACAATAAGGGCCTTATTAAATTCAGCATCATACTGCTTATAAGAAAGCGTTTTGTCCTCTAGTGACTTTATCAAATATTGATTATATTGCTTTAAATCATCAAGAGAGTTAATATGGTGTACTTTTCCCGCCCAATCAGTAATTGTTCCAGCATATTTCATTGAGTCAATGATTTTTTGAGTAACGCCGCCCCCCTGCATGGTTGCACCAGGCTGAAAATAAAAATCATTGACCGAGTTCCATACAACAGAGGAACCTTCTCCATCAGCTACAGCAAGCTGTGTATTTTTAAAAAAATTACCGATTGCTGGTGAACCCACATCCAAAATAGCTGTACCGCCATTATTGGCTGTTACAAAACGTGTCGCATTGAAAAAATCTGCAGTGCCACTAAAACCAGGAATGGTTTCATTTCCTCCAGTCCCCGCATCGCGTTGTGAGAAAGAGTCAGTATCAAACACTTGAAGTGTTTGATAAGCGCCAGTAACCTCATCCTTCACTGTAATGGTTTTTGTTTTTTCTCCGGTATTGACGTAAATCAATCCGGATAAATTATCTCCAGTGGTGTAACCATTTAAAATTGCCTGTTCTACAGTCATCCAGATAAGACCTGACCCACCAGACTGGACGACATTTGGACCAGTGATGTATTCGGTTTTACCACTTACTGTTGCAGCCCCAACACCCGAGTTATTCGTACCCGGACGCCAGTCTGGTGACAATATGACATCTGCCATTGCGTTATTGCAATTAATTGCAATAGCGCCCCCCAGAACCATTGCTGATAAAGCAATTCCTAAGCGAGTTGATTTACATTTTTTTCTACAACTCGTCAATTCTGAAACAACATCCCATTTTTGGGTTGTATGGTTCCAAATGACTTTATATATCTTATTCATAACACTAATACTCTTGAACGTACATTATAATTGAATATTTTCACTAATAAGGGAACGCGGAATATTTATAAATTGATGTAAACGTTTTACCCCGAGTTTATCCATAGCTCTACGACGATGCGTCCACACAGTCTTACTGGATATACCCAAGGTGTTAGAGATCCATGCAATATCTTTTCCTTCCTTGGTATATATAAAGATACTTTTCTCCCTCGGGGATAATTGTCGTTCTAAAAAAGAAACTTTATGACTCGCGCGAATATTTTTTTTGCACCTCCAGCCATTGATAAATTTATCTATATAGAAACAAAATTGCTCTGCTGTTAATTTCCACGGTATGGAAGGTATGCCTTTATTACTAACTACACCATTATCCCCCCATGCCAGGCACGGAATATTGACAGGCTGGCTTTTTAGCCATTGGTGAATGAAATACAGTGAGCGTATACAGGTAGTAGAATCATTATCAGGGAATACAGGTAACAACAACGATTGCTCATCCCGAAAGCAAGATGTGCCAAAATCACGAATCAGAGAAGAATAGTCGTCCACAGCGATGACTTTCACGTACGAAAAACCCCGCCAACGCATACTCTTAATTGCTTGAATTATAAAAATATTTTTTGTCGTCGTAATCAAAACCATGCAATCAATTTCCTGTTATCCCCTTTCCCAATTTCCTTTTGCTTTGCACACCGGGGGGAGACAAACCTTGAGGCACAGGTTTACAAAATGACCCATTTTGACAACATCAATTTAATTAACTATAAATAGCACAAAACGCAGGTAAAAAACCTGCGTATTTATTTTAATTCAGAATATAATTTTGATTATTATTTACATTTTGGCTTTATACGCCAAAGATTAAAAAGAAGACAAACCTACCTCTTTATGTGTAGATTGACGTCACACATTGATCTAAATCAGTAAATTTAATGTTTTTTATAGAAAAAAATGTTTTTCTATACGAGAATTTCTAAACAAAGATTGGGTTTACATTTTGGGTCAAAATGTTGCTTTTTTGCGTCACCTCTCCCCCACATTTTTTCAAATCTCATTGAATTAGAAGCAGTATAAATTACCGTATGCCTGATATTACGATGCCCGAGATAGTCCTGAATAAGACGGGTATCCACACCATTATCTGCTAGTGAATAACCACATGCATGGCGTAACATATGTGGATGAACTTTAATATTTAAACCTGCATTTTTACCCGCAGCAGAAACTATGTTATAAAATCGTTGTCTCGATAATGGTTTTCCTGTTCGGGAAACAAATAACCACGGGTTATCATTGAAATGTTTAACATTTAATGAATTCCTTTCATTCAGCCAGTTTGTTATTGCAATCACCTCTTCCTTTTGAAGTGGATGGACTGTACTGAATCCATTTTTTATCCGTTGAATATATATTTTTTCTGTAGTTAGTTCTAAATCCGACAACTGCAGAGATAAGAGCTCACTAACACGCAGACCATGAAAATAAGCCAATAAAATCATGCAAACATCGCGTGAAGAGCAACTCTTTTGTCTTACAGATTGAAGTAGTAAATTAATTTCATGATGCGTTAAAAATTTTCTGTTTTGCATAAATCACCTCTATTTATATAAAATAACCATGTCAACTATGATGAAAGAATTACATTTAGTCAATAATATAATTCATATAGTTGCTGTATGATTATAGATTAATTTATTAAAATTCACCTAATCTAATTAATCGCTTGTAAACGCATATAAACAACCTTCGTTATGTAACTATCGTTCAAAACCCTCCTGTAAATATAAAGAGCCCTATAAGATGATTATAAAAAAGTCCTACAACCCGAAATAGTATTCCCTCATAAAATTAAGCTCAACATCGGCATATTTAAAAAGTATCCAATGCAATTAATATTTTATCTAAAATTAACATTGTATCTTGTATATATTACATCCATGAATGTATGAATTTTTTTATTTAAAAATTAATGCACTATAACAAAAAACATCACCGAGTGTTAAAACTAACACAACAATTAACCAAAATAATATGACTGTTTATTTTTCATCCGTAAACAAAAAGGTACAAATATTTTCACCACAAAAAAACCACCAGCATGTCATTGAATTACTATTCGCAATACACACCTCCTTGTGCTTATTTATGCTCATTGGTTGACTAATAATGATCTATGCCCGCTGGGCAACTATCTCTCTGGCGGGGTATTGATGAATATCCATTTAGTGGCATAATTTAAACCCCAGCTCATTATTTGCTTATAAAAAACAAGCAATAATACCAGGCTCTGGTATTTATAGTTTATTTTTTAACTTAATTAGTATAACCGATAATATTATGCGCAAATTTATTACTCATAGTGAATGGTTGTTATTTTTTGAAGCCATCAACGGTTCAAAAAATGAAATTAGAGATAAAGCCATGTTACAAATGGCATATGTACATGGTCTTAGGGTAAGCGAGCTTATTGCACTAAAGATTAGCGACATTGACTTTTCAGAGTCAGCAATATATATCAAGCGTTTAAAAAATGGATTATCCACAGTACATCCCCTGCAAAAAGAAACTGTTCTGTTATTAAAAAAATGGCTAGCACTACGTGATAACATAGTAAAAAAACCTTTTGAAGACTCTTTATTTCTTTCTTGTCAAGGAAATAAAATCTCGAGACAATATGTGTATAAGATGTGTAAGAAATATAGTCACAATATGAATATTAATATTCATCCTCACATGCTTAGGCATGGTTGTGGGTATGCTTTAGCTAATCAAGGGTTAGACACCAGACTAATACAAGATTATTTAGGGCACAGAAATATACATCATACGGTATTATATACAGCCAGTAATGCAGCAAGATTTAAACGAGTATGGGAGGGTGATGTGTTAGATATAAAGAAGATATAACCCCTGTTCTAAAGGCCTCAATTCATTGAGGCTTTTAGCCTCTCATTTTTATGACATACAACTGATAATCATAATGGATCCTCAATATTAATCAAAATGAGAAATAAATCACCTTTTTATTAAAAATTAATTTTTTTAAAGTCACAAACCAACACATATAATATTTAATAAAAATGCCACCAGCAAATATATTGCCACTTATCTTTTCTCTGGTAATCTAGTTTACTATAAATTATCGCTCTCCAATATTCGACGCCAAGAAGATGTGGTTATTTTATTTATCCTTTTCGTAACTATTGACAAAACAATTCCCATATAAAAATTGCAATTTATAAAGCCAACATACACTTACAGTGCATAATAAGGTTATTTAGGAACCAGATGATTTAATGTATTATAAGGTATAACATTCATATTGACTTACCTGTTCTCTTAACCAAGTAATAAATGCCTCAATTTTTGGCCACTGCCTGCCCGGTAATGTGGTGATGTAATAATGCTGATGGCATTTCACCGTCATATCGCCAAACGGCGCGACGAGCTCACCACTGGCAAGCCTTTTTTGTACCAGGCGTTTTCTTCCCATCGCTACCCCAATATGATTCATCGCAGCGATAACAGCTAAATCAGAACGATCAAAGCCAATCCCAGAAGATGTCGGCAAATTAACCGCATAATGTTGCGCCCAACTATGCCATTCATCCGTACCGGAGTCGTTGCTCCATGCCTGTCTGTCATGGAGCAACGTACAGTGGCGCAGGTTAATTACCTGGTTGGTTAAAGCATGTCTTTGAGCGTATTCCGGGCTACATACAGGCAAGATTTCTTCATCCATCAGAAAGTGATGAGCCAATTGCGCTGACGGCGCATCATCAAAGTAGATCGCCAAATCGATTCCGGCACGTTGCAAATTGACATTGTCATTACCAGTGAGCACGGTGAGCGAAATAGACGGATATCGGCGTGTAAAGTCACCTAATGCGGGCACCAACCAGCATTGGGCGATAGAGGGCCGGGAATACAGCGTTAACGTTCCCGATAATTCCTGATTTTTGATATCAAGAATTTCCTGGTTCAGGGTATCCAGCGACGATTTTAGCGCCCAATAAACGCGTTTCCCCTCGTGCGTTAATTCCACTTTGCGATGGGAACGAACAAACAACTGAATACCTAATTCTTCTTCCAGCTGATTGATACGGTGACTTACCGCACTGGGGCTCAGCGACAATTCCTCTGCCGCAAGGGCGAAGGACTGATGCCTGGCAGCCACTTCAAAAGTATGCAGTTTTGATAGTTGCCAGCCGTTAAGCAGTCGATTTCTTATTTCACGAAGGGGTTCCATAATCACCTCATTTTTCTCTTAAGTGTAAAAAAATAGCGGCAAAATTTCAGCTGTAAGGTGAGCTAAAGTGAACCATATCTCAATTCACCTTCATTTTTAGATGTAAATCACTCCCTTGATGCAATTTAGCTCATGTGAAAGGCAAATTTTATCGTTTGTCAGCCTGCGTTGTTTTTTTGTCCAATATCATCAGGTTAATCACAGGGGAAGGTGAGATATGCACTCTCAAATCTGGGTTGTGAGCACGCTGCTTATCAGCATCGTGTTAATTGTACTGACCATCGTGAAGTTCAAATTCCACCCGTTTCTGGCGCTGTTGCTGGCCAGCTTCTTCGTGGGAACGATGATGGGTATGGGACCACTGGATATGGTAAATGCTATTGAAAGTGGAATTGGCGGAACGCTGGGGTTCCTTGCTGCGGTTATCGGCCTGGGCACGATACTGGGAAAAATGATGGAAGTATCCGGGGCCGCAGAAAGAATTGGTCTGACACTTCAACGCTGTCGCTGGCTTTCAGCTGATGTCATTATGGTGCTGGTTGGCCTGATTTGCGGCATCACGCTATTTGTTGAAGTGGGCGTCGTGCTATTGATTCCTCTGGCTTTTTCAATTGCCAAAAAAACCAATACCTCATTGTTAAAGCTGGCCATTCCGCTATGTACCGCATTGATGGCAGTGCACTGCGTGGTTCCCCCACATCCGGCTGCTTTATATGTTGCCAATAAGCTGGGCGCAGATATCGGTTCGGTGATCGTCTACGGTTTGCTGGTTGGGCTGATGGCATCACTGATCGGTGGCCCACTTTTCCTTAAATTTCTGGGTCAACGACTGCCCTTTAAACCTGTACCCACAGAGTTTGCCGATCTCAAAGTTCGCGATGAAAAAACACTACCGTCATTAGGCGCAACGTTATTCACCATACTGCTACCCATTGCGCTGATGTTGGTTAAAACGATTGCCGAATTGAATATGGCGCGTGAGAGTGGTTTGTATACCTTGCTTGAGTTTATTGGCAACCCTATTACTGCCATGTTTATCGCCGTGTTTGTCGCCTATTATGTGTTGGGTATACGCCAGCATATGAGCATGGGGACAATGCTCACACATACGGAAAATGGCTTCGGTTCTATTGCTAATATTTTGCTGATTATCGGGGCCGGAGGCGCATTCAACGCCATTTTAAAAAGCAGCAGTCTCGCTGATACGCTGGCAGTTATTCTCTCCAATATGCATATGCACCCGATTCTTCTGGCCTGGTTGGTGGCACTTATTCTGCATGCTGCAGTGGGCTCCGCTACGGTGGCAATGATGGGGGCAACGGCAATTGTTGCACCCATGCTGCCGCTGTATCCCGACATCAGCCCGGAAATTATTGCGATTGCTATCGGTTCAGGTGCGATTGGCTGCACGATCGTTACGGACTCGCTTTTCTGGCTGGTGAAGCAATATTGCGGCGCTACGCTCAATGAAACATTTAAATACTATACGACCGCGACATTTATCGCTTCGGTCGTCGCTCTGGCGGGCACATTCCTGCTGTCATTTATCATCTAAGCGCAAAGAGACGTACTATGGAAAACGCTAAAATGAATTCGCTCATCGCCCAGTATCCGTTGGTAGAGGATCTGGTTGCTCTTCAAGAAACCACCTGGTTTAATCCTGGCACGACCTCATTGGCTGAAGGTTTACCTTATGTTGGCCTGACCGAACAGGATGTTCAGGACGCCCATGCGCGCTTATCCCGTTTTGCACCCTATCTGGCAAAAGCATTTCCTGAAACTGCTGCTACTGGGGGGATTATTGAATCAGAACTGGTTGCCATTCCGGCTATGCAAAAACGGCTGGAAAAGGAATATCAACAACCGATCAGCGGGCAACTGCTACTGAAAAAAGATAGCCATTTGCCCATTTCCGGCTCCATAAAAGCACGCGGCGGGATTTATGAAGTCCTGGCACATGCAGAAAAACTGGCTCTGGAAGCGGGGTTGCTGACGCTTGAAGATGACTACAGCAAACTGCTTTCCCCGGAGTTTAAACAGTTCTTTAGTCAATACAGCATTGCTGTGGGCTCAACCGGAAATCTGGGGTTATCAATCGGCATAATGAGCGCCCGCATTGGCTTTAAGGTGACAGTGCATATGTCTGCTGATGCCCGGACGTGGAAAAAAGCGAAACTGCGCAGCCATGGCGTTACAGTCGTGGAATATGAGCAAGATTATGGTGTTGCTGTCGAGGAAGGACGTAAAGCAGCGCAGTCTGACCCGAACTGTTTCTTTATTGATGACGAGAATTCCCGCACGTTGTTCCTTGGGTATTCCGTCGCTGGCCAGCGTCTTAAAGCGCAATTTGCCCAGCAAGGTCGTATCGTCGATGCTGATAACCCTCTGTTTGTCTATCTGCCGTGTGGTGTTGGTGGTGGTCCTGGTGGCGTCGCATTCGGACTTAAACTGGCGTTTGGCGATCATGTTCACTGCTTTTTTGCCGAACCAACGCACTCCCCTTGTATGTTGTTAGGCGTCCATACAGGATTACACGATCAGATTTCTGTTCAGGATATTGGTATCGACAACCTTACCGCAGCGGATGGCCTTGCAGTTGGTCGCGCATCAGGCTTTGTCGGGCGGGCGATGGAGCGTCTGCTGGATGGCTTCTATACCCTTAGCGATCAAACCATGTATGACATGCTTGGCTGGCTGGCGCAGGAAGAAGGTATTCGTCTTGAACCTTCGGCACTGGCGGGTATGGCTGGGCCTCAGCGCGTGTGCGCATCAGTAAGTTACCAACAGATGCACGGTTTCAGCGCAGAACAACTGCATAATGCCACTCATCTGGTGTGGGCGACGGGAGGTGGAATGGTGCCGGAAGAAGAGATGGAGCAATATCTGGCAAAAGGCCGTTCATAACGTTTCAACGCAGCATCGCCATCCTTTCCCTGGGTGAGCGATGCTGCCGATGGCGCAGACTTAAGATCCCCGGTCTTACCCGCTATAACCCCTTGCTTTTACCATCACCCAACGCCTTTCGCTGTAAACGGCGGTTTCGCAAACCAAACCAAAACCGTAAGTAAGATAAAAGCAATAGCCGCCATACGGAAAATCTCATTTGCAGAAATAGAAAGTGACTGCTGGGTTATTTCATTATTAATTTCATTAAGAACTCCTGAAAGCGAACCATAGTATTTATCCATAATTTGTGACGATGAATTAAACACGGGGTTAAATTGATCGATGGTTGCTGTCAACTGACTATGGTGTAATGATTCTCGGCGTCCCCACAGCGTCATTGTCAACGACGTACCAACTGATCCTGACAAGGTGCGAAAAAAATTACTCATACTCGAGGCATTGGCAAATTTATTATCTGGCAAGCCTGAAAACGAAATCGTTGTTAAGGGTAAAAAGAAACAGGCAACGGCGAATCCCTGAAAAAACTGTGGCAAAATGATGCCTGTAAAATCAATCGTTGGCATAAATGTCACAGAACGCCAGTAATAGCAAACCGCATACATCAAAAAACTAAATGTCACCAACAACCGCATATCTATTTTGTTGCCATAACGTCCTATCAAAGGTGATATTAATAGCGGCATGATACCGATGGGCGCATAAGCAAGCCCGGCCCATATCGCATTATACCCCATCGTTTCCTGGAGTAACTGCGGCATAAGGACGATCGCTCCAGAGTAAAATAAATACGCGCATGTGATACTCACAATACCAATGGTGAAATTACGGGACTTAAACAAACTGAGATCAAGAATCGGGTTCTCTGAGGTCGACTCCCAAATGACTAAAGAGATCAGAGAAATAACTGATACTACTGTTAGTATTATTATTGTACTCGAGTTGAACCAATCCAGATCGCGCCCTTTATCAAGCATAATTTGCAAGCCACCAACACCGAGCACTAACAGGGTCAGTCCTGGTAGATTCATTTTGACCGGTGAAGTCTCGGTTTCTCTTCCTTTAAGTAAGGTTAAGCATAATGTCAGGACGATAATCCCCATAGGGACATTGATTAAAAATATCCAACCCCAGCTAAAGTTATCACAAATATAACCGCCCAATATCGGCCCACATATCGGCGCGATAATCACGGTCATAGACCATAATGCCAGAGCAAATGTTCTTTTTTCTGGTGGATAATTCCTTAATAATAAACTCTGTGACAGTGGAATTAACGGCCCCGCCATTAATCCCTGAACGACTCTAAAAAATATCAGCACATCAAGATTGGTCGATAAACTACACATTAAGGAAGACAGCGAAAAAAAAGTGACTGAAAGTAAAAATAACCTTAATTCGCCTATTCTTTGTGCCAGCCTGCCGGTAACAGGGATCGCAATGGCATTTGCTACGCCAAACGAAGTGATAACCCAGGTGCCTTCGTCTGTTGATGCTCCCAGAAAGCCAGATATTGTCGGTATTGCGACGTTAGAAATAGTGGAATCCAACATTTGCATAAACGTCGCTAATGACAATGCAATAGTAACGCACCATAACGTCCCACCGGTTAATGGTGCCGGAGTTGATTTAGTGATTGCCATTAAAGTTGTCCATTATGCGAAATAATGTTGCTAATTTCTTTTTCTATCGGACTGGTATCGATAATTAAAGCCTTACTGGTATAAGCAGGCATGGACGTCACGGTTGAAGCCAGATCGGGCATATCGGCAATGTCTTCGTTCCTGGTATCAATAGTTGCAGTCATCGATAAACCAATGCGCAAGGGATGTTCCATGAGTTCTTTTGGATCAAGAGAAACCTCAACCGGTACACGCTGAACGATTTTGATCCAATTCCCTGTCGCATTTTGTGCAGGTAATAAGGAGAACGCATTGCCGGTTCCCATATTGATCCCTGTCACCCGACCATGAAACACAACATTTTCACCATAAAGATCGCTAATAATATTGACCGATTGACCAATCCGCACATCCGTGAGTTGTGTTTCTTTAAAGTTGGCATTAACCCACATTTGACGTGCCGGTACGACAGCCATTAACGATTGTCCGGGACTCACTGTTTCGCCGACCTGAACACTTCGCTGGGCAATATAGCCGGTAACCGGACTCTTAATATCCGTACGTTTAAGCGCCAACCAGGCTTCTTTGGTTGCATCCGCCGCTTCAACGACTTGTGGCTGACGGTTTAATGGTGTGTTCATTACTAAAGCTTTATTCGCTTTATAAGCCTGAATAGCAGCATTCAATGCCGCTTTGCTACTTATTAACGTATCTTTGGTATGCTCCAGCGTTTCTTTTGAAATAACCCCCTGCTTCGCTAAAGGTACACGACGGTTATAATCTTCTAAAGATTGTTGATACTGAATACGAGCTGAAGCGACTTCGGCACTGTATTGTTTATCCTGTAAGTACAGTTTATTCGTTTGCCGAACAATATTGGCCAGATTATTTTTAGCTTTATTGAGTGCGATAGTGGCATCAGTCTTATCCAGTGAGACTAAAATGTCACCCTGTCGAACGTAGTTCGTATCTTTATGATTAACGACAGTGACGCTGCCTGAAACTTGTGCAGAAATTGGATCTGCATTTCCCGTGACATAGGCGTCATCTGTACTAATCATGTCTTCTAATTCCATTGACCAATAGGCATAGGCACCTGAAAACGCAATAAATAAAACTACCGCTAACAAAGCAAAATATTTTTTTCTGTCAGAATGTTTTTTATTTGAATTAATCTGTTCCACTTTTATCTCTCATTTCGCATAGATGAAATTTATGAATTGAATGAAAAGAGTATTCATTCTTCATATCAAACACAGTGCATGTGTTGCACATTATCCCAGGAACGTTGGAGGCCTAATTTAAATGAGGTGCAAAAAAAACAACAGAGGACTAAACCGTGGCTTTTGCAATACAATTCTTACGCCTGTAGGATTAGTGAGAAGACTTATAGTGCTAATGTGAAACTATAAATCATCGGTACAATCCCTGATTTTATTGTTGACATTTCATATATGCCGACTATTTATATGGTATACTTGTCGAATTATCTTAAAGGAAGCTCAAATTTTCTTATTTTTATTGAGAAAATGAGATG
The DNA here is from genome assembly GCF_046486085.1 of Escherichia sp. WS568. NCBI lineage: Bacteria > Pseudomonadati > Pseudomonadota > Gammaproteobacteria > Enterobacterales > Enterobacteriaceae > Escherichia > Escherichia sp. WS568. Next base: position 1,599 of record NZ_JBJQMC010000007.1, on the reverse strand, counting down.
ATGCCTTATGTCTGTATTACTACAGGGAGAAGGGAGATGCTTCATTGCAAAGGGAATAATCTATGAACGCAATAATTATTGATGACCATCCTCTTGCTATCGCAGCAATTCGTAATTTATTGATCAAAAACGATATTGAAATCTTAGCAGAGTTGACTGAAGGCGGAAGTGCCGTTCAGCGGGTGGAAACACTTAAGCCTGATATCGTCATCATTGATGTCGATATCCCCGGAGTTAACGGTATCCAGGTGTTAGAAACGCTGAGAAAGCGCCAATATAGCGGAATTATTATTATTGTCTCCGCTAAAAATGACCATTTTTACGGGAAACATTGTGCTGATGCTGGCGCTAATGGTTTCGTGAGTAAAAAAGAAGGCATGAACAATATCATTGCGGCTATTGAAGCTGCAAAAAATGGCTACTGCTATTTCCCCTTCTCTCTCAACCGGTTTGTTGGAAGTTTAACGTCCGACCAGCAAAAACTCGACTCCTTATCGAAACAAGAAATTAGTGTCATGCGGTATATTCTTGATGGCAAGGATAATAATGACATTGCTGAAAAAATGTTCATCAGCAACAAAACTGTCAGCACGTATAAAAGTCGCTTGATGGAAAAATTAGAATGCAAATCACTGATGGATCTTTACACATTCGCACAACGTAACAAAATCGGCTAACCACATGAAGTTTTTACCCTATATTTTTCTTCTCTGTTGTGGTCTTTGGTCGACCATAAGTTTCGCAGACGGAGATTACATCGAATATCGTGGCATCAGTAGTAACAACCGTGTCACACTTGATCCACTACGTCTGAGCAACAAGGAATTACGTTGGCTAGCGAGCAAAAAAAATCTTGTGATTGCAGTACACAAGTCCCAAACAGCTACGTTGTTGCATACCGATTCGCAGCAACGGATTCGTGGTATTAATGCTGATTATTTAAATCTTTTAAAAAGAGCGTTAAATATCAAATTAACACTCCGGGAATACGCAGATCATCAAAAAGCAATGGACGCGCTGGAAGACGGTGAAGTTGATATAGTGTTATCACATTTAGTTGCTTCGCCGCCTCTTAATGATGACATTGCTGCAACTAATCCTCTGATAATTACCTTTCCGGCGCTGGTCACTACCCTTCACGATTCAATGCGACCGCTTACCTCATCAAAACCAGTAAATATTGCTCGAGTAGCAAATTATCCCCCAGACGAGGTAATTCATCAATCATTTCCAAAAGCAACAATTATCTCTTTTACAAATTTATATCAGGCATTAGCATCCGTCTCAGCCGGACAGAATGATTACTTTATTGGTAGTAACATCATTACCAGCAGTATGATTTCCCGTTATTTTACTCACTCCTTAAATGTAGTGAAGTATTATAACTCACCGCGTCAATATAACTTTTTATTAACCAGAAAAGATTCAATCGTTCTTAATGAAGTACTCAATCGATTTGTTGATGCTTTAACAAATGAAGTTCGCTATTGGATTTGCCCCTATATTTCCAGACACCTGTTATCACTTAACCCATTACTGGCCTGCTGCCGCAGATATTCCCGTGGCGAGCGATAACCCAGTGCACTATGCGGATGCCAT
>NZ_JBJQMC010000006.1:0-264548 GCF_046486085.1 Escherichia sp. WS568 | reverse complement strand
GCCAATCTTGAGCGCGCGTAAACCAGCTTCTCCGCGCTCTTCATAAACCTTCAGCCACCTGGCTACAGAACCACTACCAGCAAGCATAAAGTGAGCAGCAGCCTGATTAAGAGACATGTGCTGCTCGATCACAGCTTTCACGACCTTAATACGCAACTCAGGATCAGCACTAACACCTTTAGGTTTGGGAATTAAACCTTTTTCTCCATGTTTTTCATAGAGGGCAACCCATGTCCTGACCTGGGTTCGGGGGACACCAAAACGTGCCGAGATGATCCTGTAACCATCATCAGTAGTGAAGTAGTGATTCACGACTTCAAGGCGCTTTTCAAAAGGGTATTTTGGCTTTGACATATCAGGGGCTATTCCATTTCATCGTCCAACAAAATGGGTGCAGTACATACTCGTTGGAAATCAACACAGGAGGCTGGGAATGCCGCAGAAATATAGATTACTTTCTTTAATAGTGATTTGTTTCACGCTTTTATTTTTCACCTGGATGATAAGAGATTCACTGTGTGAATTGCATATTAAACAGGGGAGTTATGAGCTGGCGGCGTTTTTAGCCTGCAAATTGAAAGAGTAAGCGTCTTCGGCGGGAAGTTATTCCCGCCTTTCTTACGGCGTTGCGCATTCTCATTGCACCCAAATTTATTCTTCACAAAAATAATAATAGATTTTATTACGCGAACGATTATTTATTTCCTGAATAAACAAATAAAAAAATCCCCGCCATTTGGCAGGGATCTTAGATTCTGTGCTTTTAAGCAGAGATTACAGGCTGGTTACGTTACCAGCTGCCGGGCCTTTAGCGCCGCTTTCGATGGTGAAGGACACTTTCTGACCTTCGTCCAGAGATTTGTAACCATCGTTCTGGATAGCAGAGAAGTGTACGAACACGTCTTTAGAGCCATCGTCAGGAGTGATGAAGCCGAAGCCTTTGTCAGCGTTGAACCATTTTACGATACCAGTCATTTTACCGGACATAGTGTATTACCTTTAATAATTAAGTGTGCCTTTCGGCGATATGGCGTGCTTTACAGATTTTGAAGCGTTAAAGGAATGTGCACTACGAGGGGTATCAACGATAACTCTTGAAGGGACTTGCCTTACTACACTGCTTTAATGGTCTGTACGTCAAACCGTTGATGTGCATTAAGCCACGCATTGGCGGGTGATGCAACAATTATTTTTCATATTTATGATTAATCGGTTGGAAAACGGTCCTGTCATCAGGACCGTAAACAGCAATAAAGTGGATAAAAGTCTATTCCATCAACTGCTTACTTAATGCCGGGTTGGCTTGAATCAAACGCATCAATTTTAGTTCGGCACTTGAAGGCTTCACGCGTCTGGATTCCCATTCCTTTACCATGGCGACTGATACGCCCAAAACCCGGGCGAAATCATCGATTTTTAACCCTGTCCCTTTTCGTAACTGCTCAATTTCGGTACAGGACGTTGTTCTGTGCGTCAGGGTAATTTTCTGCGTTTCATCTTTAAAAACAATCTGTTCCAGGCTGCTCAACAGCTCATGCATTGGATCTTTATATTCCATTGAAAACTCCTCAAATCACACTGCGGGATCGTGAATTGCATCGAAGCTCATTAAGAATAGTCGGGAAAAACAGACACAGCGGGGTGTAGTCAGGGCATGCTCTGGCTATGATTCGATTCAGCCAGTCATTTAGCGTGACTTATAGCCACCTAACGATCTGATAAATGCCGATATATCTCTTACCACTCCCGGTTTGTAAAGATTTCGAAAATCTAACGTTCTGAGAAGGCGTAAATCTCTGGCTACAAAAAAAGCAACGGCACTATCATTTTTTAACAATGAAACAACAAATTAACCTTGTTTCATTTTCTCCATGATTTTACCAGGAAGATTACGTAGAAAGGGTATCCTGCAAGCCTGTCCTGGACTATCCTTGTCACGTCAGACACGCGTGTGTCGTTGTGCGCTTTTTTTGGGTGAAAGGAGTAAGAAAATGGCGACAGGAAAGTCCTGCTCTCGCTGGTTTGCGCCTCTTGCGGCGTTATTAATGGTAGTTAGCCTGAGTGGGTGTTTTGATAAAGAAGGCGATCAGCGTAAAGCGTTTATCGACTTCCTGCAGAATACAGTGATGCGTAGCGGTGAACGTCTACCAACCCTGACTGCCGATCAGAAAAAACAGTTTGGTCCTTTTGTCTCTGATTACGCGATTCTGTATGGTTATTCTCAGCAGGTGAATCAGGCGATGGATTCCGGTCTGCGCCCGGTTGTAGACAGCGTTAACGCAATTCGCGTACCGCAGGATTACGTTACGCAAAGCGGCCCACTGCGTGAAATGAACGGTTCTCTGGGTGTGCTGGCGCAACAGCTGCAAAATGCGAAGTTGCAGGCCGATGCTGCACACTCTGCGCTAAAACAGAGCGATGACCTGAAACCGGTTTTCGATCAGGCATTCACCAAAGTGGTAACGACGCCAGCTGATGCATTGCAACCGTTGATTCCGGCGGCACAAACTTTCACGCAACAACTGGTGATGGTTGGAGACTACATTGCTCAGCAAGGTACTCAGGTGAGCTTTGTCGCAAATGGCATCCAGTTCCCGACGTCACAGCAGGCAAGTGAATATAACAAACTGATTGCGCCATTACCGGCACAGCATCAGGCGTTTAATCAGGCCTGGACTACAGCAGTTACTGCAACCCAATAAAGAGTAAAAGCCCGAGCGATTATCGGGCTTTACTCCACGCAGTCGCGGCTTAGTCCGCGACGTGCGGATTCACACAGTTCTTCTCAACCTTTCCTTGTAACGCATCAATCAAATTATCCACGGCACAGGCGGCCATGCCATAACGCGTCTCATGGGTGGCAGATCCAATATGCGGTACTGCGACGACGTTGGCCATTGAGAGCAACGGCGAATCTACAGACAGTGGCTCTTGTTCGAAGACATCCAGCCCGGCGGCGTGAATTTCCCCTTTCTGCAATGCAGCAATCAGTGCATTTTCATCAACCACCGGGCCACGTCCGGCATTAATGAAAATAGCGGAGGATTTCATTTTGGCGAATTGTTCTGCGCCAAACAGATGATGCGTTTCATCAGTTAACGGCAGGATCAGGCAAACGAAATCTGACTCTTGTAACAGTGTATCCAAATCGCAGTAGCGGGCGTTGAAGCGTTCTTCTGCTTCTTTATGGTGGCGACGTGCGTTATAGAGGATGGGCATGTTGAAGCCAAATTGCGCACGTTGTGCCAGCGCCATGCCGATCCGTCCCATCCCGACAATGCCCAGTGTTTTATGGTGAACGTCAGTGCCGTACCAGTCCGGGCCTATGCTCGCGGTCCATTCGCCTGCTTTTACCCGTTCTGCTACCTCCACAACCCGACGAGCGGTAGACAACACCAGCGCCATCAGCGTATCGGCGACGGTTTCTGTTAATACGGTTGGTGTGTGCATCAGCAGAATTTTTCGGGCGGTAAGCGCATCGACATCAAAATTGTCATAGCCGACGGAGATCGTTGATGTGGCACGCAGTTTCGGCATTTTTTCCAGCAATGCGGCATCAACATTCTCATTTGAACCCAGCAAGCCTTCAGCTTCGGCAAAAATTGCTGCATTTTGTTCGACGGTTTGTGGGCTGAGGTTTGCCACCTGGTGAACGGTGAAATGTTCTTGCAGGCGTTGCAGTAAATCATCAGGTAAGGCTTTGTAGAGGATAACGGACGGCTTCATGCTTCTCTCCATTCACTGATAAGGCGATCACCTTAGCCTGAAATATGATGAAGGAAAACTGAAGAATGCCAGGTGATTTCTGTATCACCTGACATGAAAGGGATTACAGTGGGCTTAAGGTAATTTCTACACGGCGGTTTTGCGCCTTACCTTCTGCGGTGCTGTTGCTGGCGATTGGGTTAGCCGGGCCAAGGCCTTGAGTACGGATGCGGCTGGCGTCCACGCCCTGGGTGATCAACGCGCTGGCAACGGAATCCGCACGCTGCTGGGAGAGACGCATGTTCAGGTCGTGCCCCCCCGTGCTGTCGGTATAACCAATCACGTTAACCGCCGTTTTCGGATACTCTTTCAGTACCATTGCCACGCCGGTCAGGGTGTTAGCGCCCGCCGGTTTCAGGGTTGCGCTGCTGCTGTCGAAGGTCACATTGTTCGGCATATTGAGGATAATGTTATCCCCGCTGCGGGTTACGCTAACACCAGTGCCGCGCATTTTGTCACGCAGCTTCGCTTCCTGCACATCCATGTAATAACCAACGCCGCCGCCCAGAGCTGCGCCTGCTGCTGCGCCAATGAGCGCGCCTTTACCGCGATCTTTCTTCGAAGAAGAGAGCGCACCAATACCCGCGCCAACGAGAGAGCCCAGACCTGCGCCGATAGCAGATTTACCTGCTTCGCGTTCGCCGGTGTAAGGGTTAGTTGTACAGCCAGATACCGCCAGAGCGCCACTCACTACGGCGGCAATAAGATAAACACGTTTCTTCATTGTTAATCCTTAATAACCTTTTTATTCTTTGCCACGGGTTCCGTGGCGGGAGATTATGCCGCGTGAACATGAAGATTATTCCTGGGAATACTCGGAAATTTGTAAGTAATATTTAACTGCTCAATACATCTAACCTTTCAGGAGTCTTCGGTTTGGCCAACTCATCCTCACGATATTCCGTTCTGACTGCCGCCCACTGGGGGCCTATGCTGGTTGAAACCGACGGCGAAACCGTGTTTAGCTCGCGTGGCGCGTTAGCCACAGGAATGGAAAACTCCTTGCAGAGCGCGGTTCGCGACCAGGTTCACAGCAATACGCGGGTGCGATTTCCAATGGTGCGCAAAGGCTTTCTTGCGTCACCGGAAAATCCGCAAGGCATTCGTGGGCAGGATGAATTTGTTCGCGTGAGTTGGGATGAGGCGCTGGAGCTTATTCACCATCAACATAAACGCATTCGTGAGGCTTATGGTCCGGCATCGATTTTTGCGGGTTCCTACGGCTGGCGTTCAAACGGCGTGCTGCATAAGGCCTCGACATTATTACAACGCTATATGGCGCTGGCAGGCGGTTATACTGGGCATCTGGGGGATTATTCGACCGGCGCGGCACAGGCGATCATGCCGTATGTCGTGGGGGGCAGCGAAGTTTATCAACAGCAAACCAGTTGGCCGCTGGTGCTGGAACATAGCGATGTCGTGGTGCTGTGGAGTGCTAACCCACTCAATACGCTGAAAATTGCGTGGAATGCATCCGATGAGCAGGGGCTTTCTTACTTTTCCGCACTGCGTGACAGCGGGAAAAAGCTGATCTGCATTGATCCAATGCGATCGGAAACCGTCGATTTCTTTGGCGATAAAATGGAATGGGTGGCACCGCACATGGGCACCGATGTTGCGCTGATGCTGGGGATCGCCTATACGCTGGTGGAAAATGGTTGGCACGACGAAGCGTTTCTGGCGCGTTGCACCACAGGTTATGCCGTCTTCGCCTCTTATTTGCTGGGCGAGAGTGACGGAATAGCGAAAAACGCCGAATGGGCGGCAGAGATTTGTGGTGTTGGCGCAGCGAAAATCCGCGAGCTGGCGGCTCTTTTCCACCAAAATACCACCATGCTGATGGCTGGCTGGGGAATGCAACGTCAACAGTTTGGCGAGCAAAAGCACTGGATGATCGTCACGCTGGCGGCAATGTTGGGGCAAATCGGCACACCCGGCGGCGGTTTTGGTCTTTCTTACCATTTTGCCAATGGTGGTAACCCCACGCGCCGCGCTGCGGTGCTCTCTTCCATGCAGGGTAGCTTGCCTGGCGGCACCGATGCGGTGGATAAAATCCCTGTTGCCCGCATTGTTGAAGCACTGGAAAACCCCGGTGGCGCATATCAACATAACGGTATGGACCGACATTTCCCGGATATTCGTTTTATCTGGTGGGCGGGCGGTGCCAACTTTACTCATCATCAGGATACCAATCGCCTGATCCGTGCCTGGCAAAAACCGGAGCTGGTGGTGATCTCTGAATGCTTCTGGACGGCTGCGGCGAAACACGCGGATATCGTTCTGCCTGCGACCACTTCGTTTGAGCGTAATGATCTCACCATGACCGGCGATTACAGTAATCAGCATCTGGTGCCGATGAAGCAAGTGGTGCCTCCACGTTATGAAGCGCGTAATGATTTTGATGTCTTTGCCGAGTTGAGTGAACGTTGGGAGAAGGGCGGCTATGCGCGGTTTACGGAAGGAAAAAGTGAGCTGCAATGGCTGGAAACGTTTTATAACGTTGCCCGGCAGCGCGGGGCAAGCCAGCAGGTTGAATTGCCGCCATTTGCTGAGTTCTGGGAAGCCAACCAGTTAATTGAGATGCCGGAAAACCCGGACAGCGAGCGGTTTATTCGCTTCGCCGATTTTCGCCGCGATCCGCAGGCGCATCCATTAAAAACCGCCAGCGGTAAGATTGAAATCTTCTCGCAGCGTATTGCCGATTACGCTTATCCGGATTGCCCTGGGCATCCAATGTGGCTGGAGCCGGACGAATGGCAGGGCAATGCCGAACCGGAACAGTTGCAGGTACTTTCTGCTCATCCGGCACATCGTCTGCACAGCCAGCTGAATTACAGTTCTCTGCGCGAATTGTACGCGGTGGCAAATCGTGAGCCTGTCACCATTCATCCTGACGATGCCCAGGCGCGCGGCATACAAGATGGCGATATTGTTCGGTTGTGGAACGCACGCGGGCAAATTCTTGCCGGAGCGGTCATTAGCGAGGGAATTAAACCTGGCGTGATTTGCATTCATGAAGGGGCATGGCCGGATCTGGATTTAACCGCTGACGGTATTTGTAAAAACGGCGCGGTGAACGTTCTGACCAAAGATCTCCGCAGCTCGCGGCTGGGGAATGGCTGTGCGGGTAATACGGCGCTGGCATGGCTGGAAAAATACAACGGTCCGGAACTGACACTTACAGCGTTTGAACCACCGGCCAGCTCATAATCCAGGTGGGTAGTTGGGTTTCATCTTGCCATGCGCAGTCGACAATGTGAAAACCCTGCGCATGGTAAAAATCTATCGCCGGTTGATTTTTTTGATAAACCTCCAGCATCAGATGGGGATGGCGCTGCTGCACATACTGCATTAGCGCCTTACCAATACCGCGTCTGACGGCCTTCGGTGCGACAAACATTGCAGCCAGAAACCGGCCTTCCATAATGCTGACAAAACCGAGAAGCTTACCGTCTTCTTCCCAGACCCAGTTTTGCGCGTTGGCAAGATAGGCATCCCGCACCAGCGGAATGCAATCACGCCAGTAATTCGCTTTTATAAAGGGATGCCCCCAGGTTGTACTTTCCAGCCACAGTTCGAGGATCGCGGGGAGTTCTGAACGTTGCGCTTCCCGAATCATGGTTTATTTCCCGGATAGCAACAGCAGCCAACCACATGATCATTCACCAGCCCACATGCCTGCATAAAGGAGTAACAGATTGTGGTACCAACAAACTTAAAACCACGCTTTTTCAGGGCTTTAGATAGAGCGTCGGAGGCGGGCGTAGATGTAGGGATTTCGCTCAACGTTGTGGCTTGTGTCACCTGTGGTTGATGATTGACAAACGACCAGACAAAGTCGGCAAACGGTTCGCCGTTCTGTTCCATTTGCAGGTACGCCCGCGCATTACCAATAATTGCCTGAATTTTCCCGCGATGGCGGATAATCCCGGCGTCCTGTACCAGTCTTTCGACATCCTCTTCCTGCATTGCTGCCACCTTCACCGGATCGAACTGATGAAAGCTGGCGCGATAGTTTTCGCGTTTTTTGAGGACGGTGATCCACGATAATCCAGCCTGCTGCCCTTCCAGGCAGATCATTTCGAACAGTTTTTTACTGTCAGTTTCAGGCACGCCCCATTCATTATCATGGTAGGCAATATAAAGCGGATCCTGACTCACCCAGCCGCAACGTTCCATACTTTCCCTCGCTATGTACCCGATCGTAAAAATTTCAGCCGCTTTTCTTGACGCATCGGTGAAAAAGTCAATATTTAATACAGGGCTACTATGCCCGATATCCTTCATACAATGACAATAATATTGCCGAATTCGGCTCTTCCCTGGAGTCGTGTTAATGATCATAAAAAAAAGCGGTGGTCGCTGGCAGCTAAGCCTGCTGGTGAGCGTGGTAATCAGTGCCTTTTTTCTCAACACAGCTTACGCCTGGCAACAAGAATATATCGTTGATACGCAACCCGGACATTCCACAGAGCGTTACACCTGGGATAGCGATCATCAACCTGATTACAACGATATTTTGTCGCAACGTATTCAAAGTAGCCAAAGGGCGCTGGGACTGGAAGTCAATCTGGCGGAAGAAACCCCTGTGGATGTCACCAGTAGTATGAGTATGGGGTGGAATTTTCCTTTATATCAACAGGTTACAACCGGTCCGGTCGCGGCATTACATTACGATGGCACAACCACCTCGATGTATAACGAGTTTGGCGACAGTACTACCACGCTGACCGATCCGTTATGGCATGCCAGCGTGAGTACTTTAGGCTGGCGTGTTGACTCCCGGCTTGGCGATCTCCGACCCTGGGCGCAAATCAGCTATAACCAGCAATTTGGCGAGAATATCTGGAAGGCGCAATCAGGCCTGAGCCGGATGACGGCGACAAACCAGAACGGCAACTGGCTGGATGTCACCGTAGGCGCTGATATGTTGCTCAATCAAAATATTGCTGCCTATGCGGCGCTATCTCAGGCAGAAAATACCACTAACAATAGCGACTATCTGTATACGATGGGGGTTAGTGCCAGATTTTAACGTTATAGATACAATTGAAACCCATAAATAACAACTAATGTGGCGATAGTGGGGACTAACTTACTAAATAATAAATTTGGCGAATAATTGTCGAGTCATTCATTCCTGAACTAATGCATTTCATTCCGTTCTGATGGCATTTCATGCCGTTTTTCCCCAGGCATAAAGCGCACTTCGTTATGGTTGTCAGCAGAGATTTTTCCTTTTTATTACTGCAGGAATACTGCCATGACACCTTCAAATTATCAGCGTACTCGCTGGCTGACACTCATCGGTACTATCATTACCCAGTTTGCTCTGGGGTCGGTTTATACCTGGAGTCTGTTTAACGGTGCGCTTTCTGCCAAGCTGGGGGCTCCTGTAAGCCAGGTTGCTTTCTCTTTCGGCTTGTTAAGTCTGGGGCTGGCAATTTCATCTTCTGTTGCGGGCAAATTGCAGGAACGTTTTGGTGTTAAACGCGTCACTATGGCTTCCGGCATTTTGCTGGGATTAGGTTTCTTCCTGACAGCACATTCCAACAACCTGATGATGCTGTGGTTAAGCGCCGGTGTGTTGGTTGGTCTGGCGGATGGTGCGGGTTACCTGTTGACGCTCTCTAACTGCGTGAAGTGGTTTCCGGAGCGTAAGGGACTTATCTCTGCTTTTGCTATCGGTTCTTATGGTCTGGGCAGCCTGGGTTTTAAATTTATCGACACGCACCTGCTCGAAACGGTGGGTCTGGAAAAAACCTTTGTTATTTGGGGCGCGATTGTACTGGTGATGATTGTCTTTGGCGCAACGTTAATGAAAGATGCGCCGAAGCAGGAAGTGAAAACCAGCAATGGTGTGGTGGAGAAGGACTACACCCTGGCAGAGTCGATGCGTAAACCGCAGTACTGGATGTTAGCGGTTATGTTCCTGACTGCGTGCATGAGTGGTCTGTATGTGATTGGTGTAGCGAAAGATATCGCTCAAAGTCTGGCGCATCTTGATGCAATTTCCGCAGCCAATGCTGTGACGGTTATTTCCATCGCCAACCTTTCTGGTCGTCTGGTGCTGGGCATTCTGTCTGACAAAATCGCCCGTATCCGTGTTATCACCATTGGTCAGGTGATATCGCTGGTGGGTATGGCGGCCCTGCTGTTTGCACCATTGAATGCAGTGACGTTCTTTGCAGCGATTGCCTGCGTGGCGTTTAACTTTGGCGGCACTATCACGGTGTTCCCGTCACTGGTCAGTGAGTTCTTCGGCCTCAATAACCTGGCGAAAAACTACGGTGTGATTTATCTCGGTTTCGGTATCGGCAGCATTTGTGGGTCGATTATCGCCTCACTGTTTGGCGGCTTCTATGTGACTTTCTACGTCATTTTTGCCCTGCTGATTCTGTCTCTGGCGCTTTCAACGACCATTCGCCAGCCAGAGCAGAAAGTATTGCGTGAAGCGCATGGCTCCCTTTAATCATCTGCCGCGAGCTACTGGGCTTTAACCTTAGTGTGAATCAAACGCATCAACGCAATGTATAAACAATGACGCGTAAAATTTGGGCCAGTTAACTGGCCCTTTTTACTGCTTTTTGTAACGCTAAAGTCTCTTTTCAAACTTGCATTTTTGTAAATTTGTGCTTCATGCACACTCTTTCCCCACACTTTTTCCCTTTGCTGTGGTCTACTTATTCGCGCGTGTAGATTTTACTTATCTGACTACCTCCGCACTTTTCCCCTGCCGGGCCTGAAAAGCCGCTAAGCAGGGTGTTATCACCTGTTTGTCCAGGGTTTGTTTGCATGAGATACATCAAATCGATTACACAGCAGAAGCTGAGCTTTTTGCTTGCAATCTATATTGGCCTTTTTATGAATGGCGCGGTTTTTTACCGCCGCTTCGGCAGCTATGCGCACGATTTTACCGTCTGGAAAGGTATTTCTGCTGTTGTTGAACTGGCCGCCACCGTACTGGTGACCTTCTTTTTACTGCGTCTTCTTTCGCTGTTTGGCCGCCGCAGCTGGCGTATTCTGGCATCGCTGGTGGTGCTCTTTTCCGCAGGTGCCAGCTATTACATGACCTTCCTTAATGTAGTCATTGGTTATGGCATCATCGCATCCGTCATGACCACCGATATCGACCTGTCAAAAGAAGTTGTTGGTCTGAACTTTATTCTCTGGTTAATCGCCGTAAGCGCGTTGCCTCTTATCCTTATCTGGAATAACCGCTGTCGTTACACCTTGCTCCGACAACTGCGAACCCCAGGGCAGCGTATTCGCAGCCTGGCGGTCGTCGTACTGGCAGGTATTATGGTTTGGGCACCGATTCGTTTGCTGGATATCCAGCAGAAGAAAGTGGAGAGGGCGACAGGTGTTGATTTGCCGAGTTATGGCGGCGTCGTCGCGAACTCTTATCTGCCATCAAACTGGCTTTCGGCATTAGGTCTTTATGCCTGGGCGCGGGTCGATGAATCTTCCGATAACAATTCTCTCCTTAACCCTGCGAAGAAGTTTACGTACCAGGCTCCACAAAACGTTGATGATACATATGTCGTTTTCATTATTGGTGAAACCACGCGCTGGGATCATATGGGCATTTTCGGCTATGAACGCAATACCACACCGAAACTGGCTCAGGAGAAAAATCTGGCGGCGTTCCGTGGTTACTCCTGTGATACTGCAACCAAACTCTCACTGCGTTGCATGTTTGTACGTCAGGGTGGAGCAGAAGATAATCCGCAGCGCACATTAAAAGAACAGAATATTTTCGCGGTGCTGAAGCAGTTAGGATTCACTTCTGATCTCTACGCTATGCAAAGCGAAATGTGGTTCTACAGCAATACGATGGCGGACAACATTGCTTATCGTGAGCAGATTGGTGCGGAGCCACGTAACCGTGGCAAACCGGTAGATGATATGTTGCTGGTAGACGAAATGCAGCAGTCGCTGGGGCGCAACCCGGATGGTAAGCATCTGATCATTCTGCATACCAAAGGCTCACACTTTAACTACACCCAGCGTTACCCGCGCAGCTTTGCGCAGTGGAAGCCGGAATGTATTGGTGTTGATAGCGGCTGTACCAAAGCGCAGATGATCAACTCATACGACAACTCGGTGACCTATGTGGATCACTTTATTTCCAGCGTGATTGATCAGGTTCGCGATAAGAAAGCGATTGTGTTCTATGCAGCTGACCACGGTGAGTCAATTAATGAACGCGAGCACCTGCACGGCACGCCGCGTGAACTGGCACCGCCGGAACAGTTCCGTGTGCCGATGATGGTCTGGATGTCGGATAAATATCTGGAAAATCCGGTCAATGCGCAGGCATTTGCGCAGCTGAAAAAAGAAGCCGACATGAAAGTGCCACGCCGTCATGTAGAGCTGTACGACACCATCATGGGGTGTCTTGGCTATACTTCACCGGATGGTGGAATTAACGAAAACAACAACTGGTGCCACATCCCGCAGGCAAAAGAGGCAGCGGCTAACTAAGAAGCCTGCTGACTTTCTCGCCGATCAAAAGGCATTTTGCTATTAAGGGATTGACGAGGGCGTATCTGCGCAGTAAGATGCGCCCCGCATTCGGTGATTGGCGCAGCCTGGTAGCGCACTTCGTTCGGGACGAAGGGGTCGGAGGTTCGAATCCTCTATCACCGACCAAATTCGAAAAGCCTGCTCAACGAGCAGGCTTTTTTGCATCTGTAGCTCATGAGGAAGAGAACCCCCGGGGGCGGGGAGGTTCGATTCGACGTAGGCCTGATAAGACGCGCCAGCGTCGCATCAGGCAAATGTACCGGCCCATTGTCGGATGCGGCGCGACCGCCTTATCCGATCTACACACCACACATTTCCCTGCCAAATTTGCGCCCCATATCTCACTATCCATTAACGGATTTGTGACAGAAACCATTGTCTTTTTTTATATTTGCTTAAATCTTTTTTTGCGTTACTTATGGCTGGCGCTGGCATTTTCCGCTGTGCGTTTTAGCGTTCATGGTATTAATCGCTCAGATATCCACCTTTACCTCAGATTTTTTTCATTAAATGCATAAAACTTAATCACCAAATGTTGCTAAATATTAAGCTGATTGTTCTGGTTGTGTTGGCGTAGCACAAATTTCTCTGCTGCAAATAGCTGTTTGAAGTTTTTTTAATCTTTGTTTGTGGATTCTCACCGTTGGTGTAAATCCCGGTTGGCTGTATTGACGTTTTCACATTCTGTTGACAGATTGTAGGTCACGAGGGGCATTTTATGGAGGATCCGCACTGTTACACTGATGTTAATTAGTACGGCATCCCCACCTCATAACGTTGACCCGACCGGGCAAAAAACAAAAAAGGTCAGGCAGCGACAACCCACTGCAAAGGGTTAAAACAACAAACATCACAATTGGAGCAGAATAATGCGTATTTCCTTGAAAAAGTCAGGGATGCTGAAGCTTGGTCTCAGCCTGGTGGCTATGACCGTCGCAGCAAGTGTTCAGGCTAAAACTCTGGTTTATTGCTCAGAAGGATCTCCGGAAGGGTTTAACCCGCAGCTGTTTACCTCCGGTACCACCTATGACGCCTCTTCCGTACCGCTTTATAACCGCCTGGTTGAATTTAAAATCGGCACCACCGAAGTGATCCCGGGCCTCGCTGAAAAGTGGGAAGTCAGCGAAGACGGTAAAACCTATACCTTCCATCTGCGTAAAGGTGTGAAGTGGCACGACAATAAAGAATTCAAACCGACGCGCGAACTGAACGCCGATGACGTGGTGTTCTCGTTCGATCGTCAGAAAAACGCGCAAAACCCGTACCATAAAGTTTCTGGCGGCAGCTACGAATACTTTGAAGGCATGGGCTTGCCGGAGCTGATCAGCGAAGTGAAAAAGGTGGACGATAACACCGTTCAGTTTGTGCTGACTCGCCCGGAAGCGCCGTTCCTCGCTGACCTGGCAATGGACTTCGCCTCTATTCTGTCAAAAGAATATGCTGACGCGATGATGAAAGCCGGTACACCGGAAAAACTGGATCTCAACCCAATCGGTACCGGCCCGTTCCAGTTACAGCAGTACCAGAAAGATTCCCGTATTCGCTATAAAGCGTTTGATGGCTACTGGGGCACCAAACCGAAGATCGATACGCTGGTCTTCTCTATTACTCCTGACGCTTCCGTGCGTTACGCGAAATTGCAGAAGAACGAATGCCAGGTGATGCCGTACCCGAACCCGGCAGATATCGCCCGCATGAAGCAGGATAAATCCATCAACCTGATGGAAATGCCGGGGCTGAATGTCGGTTATCTCTCGTATAACGTGCAGAAAAAACCACTGGATGACGTGAAAGTTCGCCAGGCTCTGACCTACGCGGTGAACAAAGACGCCATCATCAAAGCAGTTTATCAGGGCGCGGGCGTATCAGCGAAAAACCTGATCCCGCCAACCATGTGGGGCTATAACGACGACGTTCAGGACTACACTTACGATCCTGAAAAAGCGAAAGCCTTGCTGAAAGAAGCGGGTCTGGAAAAAGGTTTCTCCATCGACTTGTGGGCAATGCCGGTACAACGTCCGTATAACCCGAACGCTCGCCGCATGGCGGAGATGATTCAGGCAGACTGGGCGAAAGTCGGCGTGCAGGCCAAAATCGTCACCTACGAATGGGGTGAGTACCTCAAGCGTGCGAAAGATGGCGAGCATCAGACGGTAATGATGGGCTGGACTGGCGATAACGGGGATCCGGATAACTTCTTCGCCACCCTGTTCAGCTGCGCCGCCTCTGAACAAGGCTCCAACTACTCAAAATGGTGCTACAAACCGTTTGAAGATCTGATTCAACCGGCGCGTGCTACCGACGACCACAATAAACGTGTTGAACTGTACAAACAAGCACAGGTCGTGATGCACGATCAGGCTCCGGCACTGATCATCGCTCACTCCACCGTGTTTGAACCGGTACGCAAAGAAGTTAAAGGCTATGTGGTTGATCCATTAGGCAAACATCACTTCGAAAATGTCTCTATCGAATAATTAAAAGCCATACCCGGTGGCGCTGTGCCTCTGCGTGCAGCGCCATCCGGCAGCAATACTTCATTCCCTGTCCCACAAGGGCGGGAATTGATTTGTGAGCAATACAGACACGCAGTTCCAGGCTGCGGGTCATTATAGAGAATCCGGGTTATGTTGCAGTTTATTCTCCGACGTTTGGGACTCGTCATCCCCACGTTTATCGGTATTACCCTTCTCACATTTGCCTTTGTCCACATGATCCCGGGCGATCCGGTGATGATCATGGCGGGCGAGCGTGGGATCTCCCCAGAGCGTCACGCGCAATTGCTGGCTGAACTCGGCTTAGATAAACCGATGTGGCAGCAGTATCTCCATTACATTTGGGGCGTAATGCACGGTGATTTAGGCATTTCCATGAAAAGCCGAATTCCGGTATGGGAAGAGTTCGTGCCGCGCTTTCAGGCTACGCTGGAACTTGGCGTCTGCGCGATGATTTTTGCGACGGCAGTCGGTATTCCGGTTGGTGTGCTGGCTGCGGTTAAACGTGGTTCCATTTTCGATCACACAGCGGTTGGCCTGGCGCTGACCGGCTACTCGATGCCAATTTTCTGGTGGGGCATGATGCTGATCATGCTGGTTTCGGTGCACTGGAACCTGACGCCTGTCTCCGGTCGTGTGAGCGACATGGTGTTCCTCGATGATTCCAATCCGTTAACCGGTTTTATGCTGATCGACACCGCCATCTGGGGTGAAGACGGTAACTTTATCGATGCCGTCGCCCATATGATCCTACCCGCCATTGTGCTGGGTACCATCCCGCTGGCGGTCATTGTGCGTATGACGCGCTCCTCGATGCTGGAAGTGCTGGGCGAAGATTATATCCGCACCGCGCGTGCCAAAGGTCTTACCCGGATGCGGGTGATTATCGTCCATGCGCTGCGTAACGCGATGCTGCCGGTGGTGACCGTTATCGGCCTGCAGGTGGGAACATTGCTGGCGGGGGCGATTCTGACTGAAACCATCTTCTCGTGGCCCGGTCTGGGGCGTTGGTTGATTGACGCACTGCAACGCCGCGATTATCCGGTAGTGCAGGGCGGCGTATTGCTGGTGGCGACGATGATTATCCTCGTCAACCTGCTGGTCGATTTGCTGTACGGCGTGGTGAACCCGCGTATTCGTCATAAGAAGTAAGGGGACATCATGTCACAGGTTACTGAAAATAAAGTGATTAGCGCACCGGTGCCGATGACCCCGTTACAGGAGTTCTGGCACTATTTTAAACGCAACAAAGGCGCGGTTGTCGGGCTGGTTTACGTCGTCATCGTGCTGTTTATCGCGATCTTTGCCAACTGGATTGCACCCTATAACCCGGCGGAACAGTTCCGCGATGCACTGCTCGCCCCGCCAGCCTGGCAGGAAGGCGGCAGCATGGCGCACTTGCTGGGCACTGATGACGTGGGGCGTGATGTGCTGTCGCGGCTGATGTACGGCGCGCGCTTGTCGCTGCTGGTTGGCTGTCTGGTAGTGGTGTTATCGCTGATTATGGGCGTTATTCTCGGCCTGATCGCTGGTTACTTTGGCGGTCTGGTCGATAACATCATCATGCGCGTGGTCGATATCATGCTGGCGCTGCCAAGTCTACTGCTGGCACTGGTGCTGGTGGCGATTTTCGGCCCGTCGATTGGTAACGCCGCGCTGGCGCTAACCTTCGTTGCGCTGCCGCATTATGTGCGCTTAACCCGCGCCGCCGTGCTGGTGGAAGTTAACCGCGATTACGTCACCGCGTCTCGCGTGGCGGGTGCCGGGGCAATGCGCCAGATGTTTATTAACATCTTCCCGAACTGCCTTGCGCCGCTGATTGTTCAGGCGTCGCTCGGTTTCTCTAACGCTATTCTCGATATGGCCGCCCTTGGCTTCCTCGGCATGGGGGCGCAGCCGCCAACGCCGGAGTGGGGCACCATGCTCTCTGACGTGTTGCAGTTCGCGCAAAGCGCCTGGTGGGTCGTGACCTTCCCGGGTCTGGCGATCCTGCTGACGGTGCTGGCATTTAACCTGATGGGTGACGGTCTGCGTGACGCGCTCGATCCCAAACTGAAGCAGTAAGAGGTTCGAGATGGCGTTATTAAATGTAGATAAATTATCGGTGCATTTCGGCGACGAAAGCGCACCGTTCCGCGCCGTAGACCGCATCAGCTACAGCGTAAAACAGGGCGAAGTAGTCGGGATTGTGGGTGAGTCCGGCTCTGGTAAATCGGTCAGTTCGCTGGCGATTATGGGGCTGATTGATTATCCGGGCCGCGTAATGGCGGAAAAGCTGGAGTTTAACGGTCAGGATTTACAGCGTATCTCAGAAAAAGAGCGCCGCAACCTGGTGGGTGCCGAAGTGGCGATGATCTTCCAGGACCCGATGACCAGCCTTAACCCGTGCTACACCGTGGGTTTCCAGATTATGGAAGCGATTAAGGTGCATCAGGGCGGCAACAAAAGTACCCGCCGTCAGCGGGCGATTGACCTGCTGAATCAGGTCGGTATTCCCGATCCGGCATCGCGTCTGGATGTTTACCCGCATCAGCTTTCCGGCGGCATGAGCCAGCGCGTGATGATCGCCATGGCGATTGCCTGTCGGCCAAAACTGCTGATTGCCGATGAACCAACCACTGCGCTGGACGTGACCATTCAGGCGCAAATCATTGAACTACTGCTGGAGCTACAGCAGAAAGAGAACATGGCGCTGGTGTTAATTACCCATGACCTGGCGCTGGTGGCGGAAGCGGCACATAAAATCATCGTGATGTATGCAGGTCAGGTGGTGGAAACGGGCGATGCGCACGCCATCTTCCATGCGCCGCGTCACCCGTATACTCAGGCATTGCTGCGTGCGCTGCCGGAATTTGCTCAGGATAAAGAACGTCTGGCGTCGTTGCCAGGTGTTGTTCCCGGCAAGTATGACCGTCCGAACGGCTGCCTGCTTAACCCGCGCTGTCCCTACGCCACTGACAAATGCCGCGCTGAAGAACCGGCGCTGAATATGCTCGCTGACGGGCGTCAGTCCAAATGCCACTACCCACTTGATGATGCCGGGAGGCCGACACTATGAGTACGCAAGAGGCCACCTCGCAACAACCGCTGTTGCAGGCTATCGACCTGAAAAAACATTATCCGGTGAAGAAAGGTATGTTCGCGCCGGAACGTCTGGTGAAGGCGCTGGACGGCGTTTCGTTTAACCTTGAACGTGGCAAAACGCTGGCAGTAGTAGGTGAATCTGGCTGCGGTAAATCGACCCTCGGTCGGTTACTGACGATGATCGAAACGCCCACCGGTGGTGAGCTGTATTACCAGGGGCAGGATCTGCTCAAGCACGATCCGCAGGCGCAGAAGTTGCGTCGGCAGAAAATCCAGATCGTCTTTCAGAATCCCTATGGTTCGCTAAATCCGCGTAAAAAAGTTGGGCAAATTCTTGAAGAGCCGCTGCTTATTAATACCAGCTTAAGCAAAGATCAGCGTCGGGAAAAAGCCCTGTCGATGATGGCGAAAGTCGGCCTGAAAACCGAGCATTACGACCGCTATCCGCATATGTTCTCCGGCGGTCAGCGTCAGCGTATCGCCATTGCCCGTGGTCTGATGCTCGACCCGGATGTGGTGATTGCCGATGAGCCGGTTTCCGCGCTGGACGTCTCAGTGCGTGCGCAGGTGCTGAATCTGATGATGGATTTGCAGCAGGAGTTGGGGCTGTCTTATGTCTTTATCTCCCACGACCTGTCAGTGGTTGAGCACATTGCCGATGAAGTGATGGTGATGTACCTGGGCCGCTGCGTGGAGAAGGGAACGAAGGACCAAATCTTCAATAACCCGCGTCATCCGTACACTCAGGCGCTACTCTCCGCGACGCCGCGCCTGAACCCGGACGATCGCCGCGAGCGCATCAAGCTCACCGGTGAACTGCCAAGCCCGCTCAATCCACCGCCGGGTTGCGCCTTCAACGCCCGCTGTCGTCGGCGCTTCGGCCCCTGCACCCAGTTGCAGCCGCAGCTAAAAGACTACGGCGGTCAACTGGTAGCTTGTTTTGCTGTTGATCAGGATGAAAATCCGCAGCGTTAACTCACAAAACCGGGGCCGTGCGCTCCGGTTTACTCAATCAGCTTCAACAGTGGCGACAAGCATAGCAAAATGCCGTAAAGCAGAATCAGCCAGGCTTTAAATCCGCGAAGTTTTTCCAGTTGTGCGACTTTATAGATCAGGAAAAACGGAATGAGGCACGACACAATGCCATATAACGGGCTTCCCAACTGAAAGAACACCAGCACCGATACACGAAACGAAACCCAAATCGTCAACGTAATGACGATAAAAGCGCAGATCGCCAGAGTCAGCACGCGTGAATTAATTTTCTTGGTATCAATAATTCGGCTTAACAGATTGAGAATAATGCCTTTAATGGCCTCGTGGAAACCGAGATAAATGCCAAAGAATGCGGTCAGTACGGCAAAGATATTCAGCACCGTAGAGGTGATATGAATGATATGCCCAGGGATCACCTGCGCGGCCAGTGCCAGTGCCGAGATATTTTGTTCAAAGGCAGAAACGGCTTCTTCGTGGCTAATTGAGAAGGTAAACGAAAAGGCAAAAAACAGGATCACCGCGATGAGCGTGACATAACTAATTCGGTGGGTACGCAGCGCGAGCCGGGTTGCCAGTACTTTATCCGCTTCCCGTTTACGATAGGCAATATTCATTGGGTTAAGTACCTGAATAAATACCGCAGAAAAGAAGCAAAAGGGAATGGTAAGCAGGACATCGCGGAAAAAGACGGAGGCTTGCGGGAAGGCGGTTATATTGGCGAAATTCCAGTGCGGGATCATCGCAAAACCGAACACGACGATAATCCCTACTTTGACCACCACCATTGGCCCGGAAATCTTAAACAGTAATCGTTCACCACCAGACGCAATTGCCACCAGTACGGCGAAAATGGCGACTTTATAAAGTAGAGATTGTGAAAGATCGGCATCGGTTAAACCGAAGGTTTTCAGGTACGAGGCGCTGTCGAAAACCACGGAGAGAGAGTAGATAAAAATCCCGTGGATAATCATCAAAAAGTAGATAACCCCGAGGAAAATTCCCCAGTTCTTCCCCAGGTAATGACTGATAATATCGGTGTAGTCATTACAGGAATCGCTTTCAGAAAGGGTTTTTAAATAAATGTCCTGCACTACCCAGGTGGCAGGATAAGCAATGATCGCTGCGGTAATAAATACCCAAATTCCCTTCAAGCCAATTTGTACTGGCATCAGCACGGTTCCGGCACCAATCGCCATGCCTATGCATAATAAAACCCAGCCGAAGTCGTAGCGTGTAAACGGCAATTTCTGATCGTGTTTCGGTAGTGTGTTGTGCTGCATAAAGTCCTGTCCAGAAAGAAGTCGGCCTCGCAAAAATGAATAAACCCAGTTTCTCTTGCGCAACAGGTGGAGAAGTCGAATACGCAGTATGTAAAAAATGAGGCAACAGATTC
This sequence comes from Escherichia sp. WS568, assembly GCF_046486085.1. NCBI lineage: Bacteria > Pseudomonadati > Pseudomonadota > Gammaproteobacteria > Enterobacterales > Enterobacteriaceae > Escherichia > Escherichia sp. WS568. Next base: position 244,286 of record NZ_JBJQMC010000006.1, on the reverse strand, counting down.
ACTGGGGAGGTCGCGAGGAGGCGCAATTCTACAAAATTGCGCATTTCACTACCAGTCTGGAGTCAGCCCGGATATGAACTGCAACTATTGCAAATAAAGAAATTAAGCTGGAATGCATCACGCAATGAGGAAGATTGCCGGGTGCTGACGGTAAAAAGCAATCGTAGAATCAGCGGCAAGCCGGAAAGGTTCCGGTGAGGCGCAATGTTGCGGGGGCTTAATCCCTGGTGGCATTGGTTGCTGGAGAGAGAAAACCCCCGCATATTGCAGGTATGCACCTGACAACATCACGGGGGCTAATCTTGAACCTAGACCACTCAAGAATAGCCGCGAAACGTTGTCATTACAACACAGGCGGCTATATGACGCTCGCAGAACTGGGCATGGCCTTCTGGCATGATTTAGCGGCTCCGGTCATTGCTGGCATTCTTGCCAGCATGATCGTGAACTGGCTGAATAAGCGGAAGTAACGTGTCAGACGGGCGTCAGGCTGCCGTAATGGCAATTTGCGCCCGGACCAGGCCGCAGGGATAAAACTCTGCGGCCTTTTTCGTAAGAAAAATGCAACGGTTGCAAGCGGATAATATTCTGCGGAATGCGCAGCACAGAGTGAAGACGTGACGGATTCCGGAACAGAAAAACAGTCGTAGAATCAGCGGCAAGCCGGAAAGGTTCCGGTGAGGCGCAATGTTGCGGGGGCTTTATCCCTGGTGGCATTGGTTGCTGGAGAGAGAAAACCCCCGCACGTTGCAGGTATGCACCTGACAACACCACGGGGGCTAATCTTGACTCTAGACCACTCAAGAATAGCCGCGAAACGTTGTCATTACAACACAGGCGGCTATATGACGCTCGCAGAGCTGGGCATGGCCTTCTGGCATGATTTAGCGGCTCCGGTCATTGCTGGCATTCTTGCCAGCATGATCGTGAACTGGCTGAACAAGCGGAAGTAACGTGTCAGACGGGCGTCAGGCTGCCGTAATGGCAATTTGCGCCCGGACCAGGCCGCAGGGATAAAACTCTGCGGCCTTTTTCGTAAGAAAAATGCAACGGTTGCAAGCGGATAATATTCTGCGGAATGCGCAGCACAGAGTGAAGAAGTGATGGATTTCGACGAACAAAAATGGCCGTAGAATCAGCGGCAAGCCGGAAGGGTTCCGGTGAGGCGCAATGTTGCGGGGGGCTTTATCCCTGGTGGCATTGGTTGCTGGAGAGAGAAAACCCCCGCACGTTGCAGGTATGCACCTGACAACACCACGGGGGCTAATCTTGACTCTAGACCACTCAAGAATAGCCGCGAAACGTTGTCATTACAACACAGGCGGCTATATGACGCTCGCAGAGCTGGGCATGGCCTTCTGGCATGATTTAGCGGCTCCGGTCATTGCTGGCATTCTTGCCAGTCTGATCGTGAACTGGCTGAACAAGCGGAAGTAACGTGTCAGACGGGCGTCAGGCTGCCGTAATGGCAATTTGCGCCCGGACCAGGCCGCAGGGATAAAACTCTGCGGCCTTTTTCGTAAGAAAAATGCAACGGTTGCAAGCGGATAATATTCTGCTGAATGCGCAGCACAGAGTGAAGAAGTGATGGATTTCGACGAACAAAAATGGCCGTAGAATCAGCGGCAAGCCGGAAGGGTTCCGGTGAGGCGCAATGTTGCGGGGGGCTTTATCCCTGGTGGCATTGGTTGCTGGAGAGAGAAAACCCCCGCACGTTGCAGGTATGCACCTGACAACATCACGGGGGCTAATCTTGAACCCAAACAACTCAAGAATAGCCGCGAAACGTTGTCATTACAACAGAGGCGGCTATATGACGCTCGCAGAACTGGGCATGGCCTTCTGGCATGATTTAGCGGCTCCGGTCATTGCTGGCATTCTTGCCAGTCTGATCGTGAACTGGCTGAACAAGCGGAAGTAACGTGTCAGACGGGCGTCAGGCTGCCGTAATGGCAATTTGCGCCCGGACCAGGCCGCAGGGATAAAACTCTGCGGCCTTTTTCGTAAGAAAAATGCAACGGTTGCAAGCGGATAATATTCTGCGGAATGCGCAGCACAGAGTGAAGACGTGACGGATTCCGGAACAGAAAAACAGTCGTAGAATCAGTGGCAAGCCGGAAGGGTTCCGGTGAGGCGCAATGTTGCGGGGGGCTTAATCCCTGGTGGCATTGGTTGCTGGAGAGAGAAAACCCCCGCACGTTGCAGGTATGCACCTGACAACATCACGGGGGCTAATCTTGAACCTTAACAACTCAAGAATAGCCGCGAAACGTTGTCATTACAACAGAGGCGGCTATATGACGCTCGCAGAACTGGGCATGGCCTTCTGGCATGATTTAGCGGCTCCGGTCATTGCTGGCATTCTTGCCAGTCTGATCGTGAACTCGCTGAATAAGCGGAAGTAACGTGTCATGCGGGCGTCAGGCTGCCGTAATGGCAAGTTGCGCCCGGACCAGGCCGCAGGGGTGAAACTCTGCGGCCTTTTTCGTTCTTATTGCGGGTAAGGCACCCAGTCGCCGCCGTTCAGGCGAACGTACGGTTTATCCTGGTATTGAATAACTACTGCATTTGAGTTCTCGGAGACCGGTGCTGTTTGTGGCAACCCACTGGTGAGTTTTTTCCAGTCAACATTGTCTTCGGTGAAAATCTTGCCATCAAGAACCCGAACCACCAGATCGGAGATAGCCAGGAAGCTGCTCGGTTGGTCGATGACAATCGGTGCCCCCTGATGTGGTGCCTTCATGCCGAAGAATTTCACCCCAACGGGGACGTCTGTGATAGACGGGCTAGGGATATCACGTAGGCCAGATACCTGCATTCTGTCGCCCTTCAGCGCGCCGCCGTGTTCTGGCACCACGACCACCATCACTTTACGACCCGATTTCTCCAGTTCAGTAAAGAAGGCGTCCAGTTCATCAAAGAATTTCTGCGCCCGCGCTTTGTAATCCGCTGTTTTGCTGACGCCCGGATAATGGTTGCCGTCATGCAGTGGAAGCGTGTTGTAGAACGTGGCACTACGGCTGTTTTTATCTTTTTCGGTAACGTCCAGCCAGCGGTTAAGCACGGCGGTATCGTCATAAACCGGCGAACCATCAAAGCCCAGCAAAATAACCGGCAGATTTGTTTGATCCATCAATTCGGTCTGCATGCCACCATTTTCGCGAACTTCTTTCAAAAAACCGCCGAACTGGCCGTTATGTCCCATCATCAGGTGCTGGGTAAAGCCCAGTTTCGACAGGTTATCAAACAGATAGCAGTCATTATTTGCCGGTTGATACAGATTAGTGTGCGAAGTCTGCCCGCAGCTGGCGCGCAGTAAACGGATCGCCGCCGGGCCACTGTGGGAGGTGGCGGAGTTAAAGTTCTTGAACTCAATATCGAAATGCGACCACAGCGGATGCGACATCAACCCGGCGGCTTCAATATCCGACCAGGAAAGCGAACAGATATTAATCACCAGTAGTTCAAATGGCTGAGCATCAGCGGGCAGCGAAGACGGGAAGGTCGATTTACGTTTCGCCTCCGCGTTATAGAAATTATTCAGCCAGGCGTTAAGGTTCGCCGTTGTTGGCGGTGCAGTTTGTGCGGGCATATCACCCACTACCGGTGCGCCACCCGTCGCCGCAACGGTTGCCGCTGCGTTACCACCCGTCGTTGTTACAGTGGTCGTCGGTTGACCGGCAGGCCACAAGGAGAAACTTGGTCCCGCCAGGGTAAGTACGTTCAGCCATAGCAGAATGGCAACCACAAAAACGGTAATGCGAATCCATTGTGACAGGAATAACCAGGCCACTAATAAAACAAAAATGGCCCCAATCATCTGCCAGTTAATAAAGCGTGTGACAAGGTCGATTAAATAATCGGTACTGAACCCCGCCACCTGCGAACCCTGGCTCATTATGCTTTCCGGGCCAGGCAACCAGGTGTCATGCCAGAACAAAGCAAAGCCGATCGGCAGGGCAATCCAGTGGCGTAAGCGATGCAGGCTGTAGCGCGGAATGGGCATCAGCAGAAACGCGGCAAACACCAGATTGAGGAGCGGATGGAAGTTAAGATATCCTGCCCACAACAGGCCGAACTTAACCAGAAAATAGAAGTTCCAGCCGGAAAGGCCGCGCCAGTATTGCCAGAGGGAAGAAGGCATGGCGGTATTTTGCGTAAATTGAGTCATTTTTTGGTTGCCCTGGCTTTTTCCGTGCGGCGTAACGTCCCGGCCGGTTTAACATAACGAGGTTTAGCAAAGAACAAACGTAAGGTGTCGCGAATGCGTCGCAAAGAGTGCCGCGCCAGATAGCCCAGCGGGAAAAATATCAGTGCGCAAACGACAATAATTTCAATGATATCGCTGATGGTCATCATGATGAGCGCTCCACAGCATCATCTAACAGTCGCATTGGTTCTGGTATTCGTCGCCAGTGGCGACCATCGTGCTCGGCATTGATGACCGGTTTAGAACTTTGCGTTAAAGGCAGCGGCATGCCCCATTGTTCTGGGGCAAGCAGGCGCATCTGCACCAGCTCGGCACTGATTTGATCATCTTCAAACCAGACCATACGGTTTGAGAAAATGTCGCCAGTCGGCAATGGGAAAATATGATTCAACGCGGTATCCAGATCGTTAATCCGACAGAATGAGAGAAACAGCACCAGCCGATTACCGCCAATGGTCATGATATCGCCAGTGCGATTAGGGCGACATAGCGTCAGGGCTTGCTCAACGCGGATACCCGGTACCGGACGTAGGGCAACCAGAACGCCTTTACCGTGGGCAGGTAATAGAGGGTTATTCATCATGTTGTTGACGGCATTACAGAACACATCCCACTTCTGGAAACCACGCAGTTTGAGCGGCTGGGTCATTGACAGCAAGGTAGTGATATCTTCCGGCACATAGCGACTAAACTTCTGCCCTTGCACGCTTTCGATCATCGTCAGACAGCGGGAGAGTGGGGCATTCCATGGGATAACCATATTTGCACCGCAGGCCAATAACAAACGTTCATCGGTGGCGCGCAGGCTAGCGGTATTTTCCCGTACGAGGATTTTCATCGCACTACCGCGCTGGCGACGCAGAGTATGAATGCTGCGGGCCAGTGGCTCGATTTGCGCATTTTGTTGTAAAGAAAAGACCACCGTCGCCGCCTGAGCGGTACGGGCTTCATTAAACAGGACTTCGTTATTGTTGAACAGTTGCCAGTGTTCCGATAGCGGCGGCGCACCTTCAAGTACAGAAACATTACTCAGAATGCGTTTTTCGTCGCTGCGTGGTTGGATTTCCGCCTCTTGGTGTTGAACTAATGTCCAGCAACCATTTTGTTGCTGAACGCTAAGCTGCTGACGGGCGCTGACCCCTTTTTCGTTGCACCAGAAAGCAATATCCAGCAAATGTTGGTCGCCCTGAAAACGCAAACTGGCAAGACCAAAAAGTGAACGGTATTCCTCAAGTAACAATGAAAATTGTTTATCGTTATTATTTCCGGAATTAATTACCAAAAGCGAACAATGGTTTAGCCGGCTCCATTTATTCATTTTATCCAACCATGAGCGAAGCCGCTCGGCAGGAATGTTTTGCCATGCGTTATTTGCGCAAACAAGAATAAAAAGGTAATTATGGGGATCAATAGAACACTGCAAATCACGGGCCAAATAGTATAGACCTTTTTCATGATTTAGCATTGAAAATAATGTTATTTTTCCCGGCCCTTGAGAATCATCTAATTGAAAGATTTTCGCTGGATCGCTGTCCATGCTAATGACCGCGACGTGTGCGGTTTCAGCCTGGGATGCAATTGTTTGATTCGCCAGACTGATAGCATCTTCATGGCGATCGACGTTAAACCACCAGACGCCGCCTGCTGGCATATGTCGCAGCTCATCCCATAATGATGAGATACCGATAGAGAATACAGGGTCCACAATGTCCCTCATGTCAACATTTTGTCTGATTATCAGTTTACTAGCGAAAGCTAAGAAATAAACCTACCATTGAAATTAAAACTTATCAGATTTAGCATGTGAATCAATTTAGCAGGTCACAAGACATGTGATTTTAGTCTTTTCGTTTTTAACTTTTTCTGTTGCGTAACGGAAAGTCAAAAAGTGAGCACATTCCCGTCTCGCCGTAAACAATAAACCGGCGAAATGCTCACGGTTAGAATTGTCTCATGAACGGTACGGTTATTTCATAGGGATCAAGCAAATGAATAACAATGAACCAGATACTCTGCCTGATCCCGCGATAGGCTATATCTTCCAGAATGATATTTTGGCGTTAAAGCAGGCATTTTCACTGCCTGATATTGATTATGCCGATATTTCCCAACGCGAACAGTTGGCCGCGGCATTAAAACGCTGGCCGTTGCTGGCAGAGTTTGCGCAACAAAAGTAGGGGATTGGTGAATGGCCGTACTGGGATTGCAGGGGGTGCGGGGAGGCGTGGGGACAACAACCATCACCGCCGCATTAGCCTGGTCATTACAAATGTTGGGAGAAAATGTCCTGGTGGTCGATGCCTGCCCGGACAACTTGTTGCGCCTGTCATTTAACGTTGATTTTACCCACCGTCAGGGCTGGGCCAGAGCTATGCTGGATGGCCAGGACTGGCGTGACGCCGGGTTGCGCTATACCTCGCAGCTCGATTTGCTGCCTTTTGGTCAGTTATCCATTGAAGAACAAGAAAATCCACAGCACTGGCAAACCCGGCTGAGCGATATTTGCTCCGGCTTACAGCAACTAAAAGCCAGCGGGCGTTACCAGTGGATTTTAATTGACTTACCGCGTGATGCCTCACAGATAACCCACCAGCTGCTGAGTTTGTGCGATCACTCGCTGGCAATCGTCAATGTGGATGCCAACTGCCATATCCGACTGCATCAGCAAGCGCTGCCGGATGGCGCGCATATTTTGATTAATGACTTCCGTATCGGCAGTCAGGTTCAGGACGATATTTACCAGCTTTGGTTGCAAAGCCAGCGCCGATTACTGCCAATACTCATTCATCGTGATGAAGCGATGGCTCAATGCCTGGCGGCTAAGCAACCAGTCGGTGAATACCGCAGTGATGCGCTGGCGGCTGAAGAGATACTGACGCTGGCTAACTGGTGCCTGTTGAACTATTCCGGGCTGAAAACGCCAGTCGGGAGTGCATCATGAGTATCCTGACCCGGTGGTTGCTTATCCCGCCGGTCAACGCGCGGCTTATCGGGCGTTATCGCGATTATCGTCGTCACGGTGCGTCGGCTTTCAGCGCGACGCTCGGCTGTTTTTGGTTGATCCTGGCCTGGATTTTTATTCCGCTGGAGCACCCGCGCTGGCAGCGTATTCGCGCAGAACATAAAAACCTGTATCCGCATATCAACGCCTCGCGTCCGCGTCCGCTGGACCCGGTCCGTTATCTCATTCAAACATGCTGGTTACTGATCGGTACATCGCGCAAAGAAACGCCGAAACCGCGCAGGCGGACATTTTCAGGTCTGCAGAATATTCGTGGACGTTACCATCAATGGATGAACGAGCTGCCTGAGCGCGTTAGCCATAAAACACAGCATCTCGATGAGAAAAAAGAACTCGGCCATTTGAGCGCCGGGGCGCGGCGGTTGATCCTCGGTATCATCGTCACCTTCTCGCTGATTCTGGCGTTAATCTGCGTTACCCAGCCGTTTAACCCGCTGGCGCAGTTTATCTTCCTGATGCTGCTGTGGGGTGTAGCGCTGATCGTACGGCGGATGCCGGGGCGCTTCTCGGCGCTAATGTTGATTGTGCTGTCGCTGACCGTTTCTTGCCGTTATATCTGGTGGCGCTACACCTCTACGCTGAACTGGGACGATCCGGTCAGCCTGGTGTGCGGGCTTATTCTGCTGTTCGCCGAAACGTACGCGTGGATTGTGCTGGTGCTCGGTTACTTCCAGGTGGTATGGCCGCTGAATCGTCAGCCGGTGCCATTGCCGAAAGATATGTCGCTGTGGCCGTCGGTGGATATCTTTGTCCCGACTTACAACGAAGATCTCAACGTGGTGAAAAATACGATTTACGCCTCGCTGGGTATCGACTGGCCGAAAGACAAGCTGAACATCTGGATCCTCGATGACGGCGGCAGGGAAGAGTTTCGCCAGTTTGCGCAAAACGTGGGGGTGAAATATATCGCCCGTACCACTCATGAACATGCGAAAGCGGGCAACATCAACAATGCGCTGAAATATGCCAAAGGCGAGTTCGTGTCGATTTTCGACTGCGACCACGTACCAACGCGATCGTTCCTGCAAATGACCATGGGCTGGTTCCTGAAAGAAAAACAACTGGCGATGATGCAGACGCCGCACCACTTCTTCTCACCGGACCCGTTTGAACGCAACCTGGGACGTTTCCGTAAAACACCGAACGAAGGCACGCTGTTCTATGGTCTGGTGCAGGACGGCAACGATATGTGGGACGCCACCTTCTTCTGCGGTTCATGTGCGGTGATTCGCCGTAAACCGCTGGATGAAATTGGCGGCATTGCTGTCGAAACGGTAACTGAAGATGCGCATACTTCTCTGCGTTTGCACCGTCGTGGCTATACCTCCGCGTATATGCGTATTCCGCAGGCGGCGGGGCTGGCGACCGAAAGTCTGTCGGCGCATATCGGTCAGCGTATTCGCTGGGCGCGCGGGATGGTACAAATCTTCCGTCTCGATAACCCGCTCACCGGTAAAGGGCTGAAGTTTGCTCAGCGGCTATGTTACGTCAACGCCATGTTCCACTTCTTGTCGGGCATTCCACGGCTGATCTTCCTGACTGCGCCGCTGGCGTTCCTGCTGCTTCATGCCTACATCATCTATGCGCCAGCGTTGATGATTGCCCTGTTCGTGCTGCCGCATATGATCCATGCCAGCCTGACCAACTCCAAGATCCAGGGCAAATATCGCCACTCTTTCTGGAGTGAAATCTACGAAACGGTGCTGGCGTGGTATATCGCACCACCGACGCTGGTGGCGCTGATTAACCCGCACAAAGGCAAATTTAACGTCACCGCCAAAGGTGGACTGGTGGAAGAAGAGTACGTCGACTGGGTGATCTCGCGGCCCTACATCTTCCTTGTTCTGCTCAACCTGGTGGGCGTTGCGGTAGGCATCTGGCGCTACTTCTATGGCCCGCCAACCGAGATGCTCACCGTGGTCGTCAGTATGGTGTGGGTGTTCTACAACCTGATTGTTCTTGGCGGCGCAGTTGCGGTATCGGTAGAAAGCAAACAGGTACGCCGATCGCACCGCGTGGAGATGACGATGCCCGCGGCAATTGCCCGCGAAGATGGTCACCTCTTTTCGTGTACCGTTCAGGATTTCTCCGACGGTGGTTTGGGGATCAAGATCAACGGTCAGGCGCAGATTCTGGAAGGGCAGAAAGTGAATCTGTTGCTTAAACGTGGTCAGCAGGAATACGTCTTCCCGACCCAGGTGGCGCGCGTGATGGGTAATGAAGTTGGGCTGAAATTAATGCCGCTCACCACCCAGCAACATATCGATTTTGTGCAGTGTACGTTTGCCCGTGCGGATACATGGGCGCTCTGGCAGGACAGCTATCCGGAAGATAAGCCGCTGGAAAGTCTGCTGGATATTCTGAAGCTCGGCTTCCGTGGCTACCGCCATCTGGCGGAGTTTGCGCCTTCTTCGGTGAAGGGCATATTCCGTGTGCTGACTTCTCTGGTTTCCTGGGTTGTATCGTTTATTCCGCGCCGCCCGGAGCGGAGCGAAACGGCACAACCATCGGATCAGGCTTTGGCTCAACAATGATGATAACGCGATGAAAAGAAAACTATTCTGGATTTGTGCAGTGGCTATGGGGATGAGTGCGTTCCCCTCTTTCATGACGCAGGCGACGCCAGCAACGCAACCACTGATCAATGCTGAGCCAGCTGTAGCCGCCCAGACGGAACAAAATCCGCAGGTGGGGCAAGTGATGCCGGGCGTGCAGGGCGCTGATGCCCCCATCGTGGCGCAGAACGGTCCTTCGCGTGATGTGAAGCTGACCTTTGCGCAAATTGCGCCGCCGCCGGGCAGCATGGTGCTACGTGGCATTAACCCGAACGGCAGCATTGAGTTTGGTATGCGCAGTGATGAAGTGGTGACGAAGGCGATGCTCAACCTCGAATACACGCCATCGCCATCGTTACTGCCTGTCCAGTCGCAGTTAAAGGTTTATCTCAATGATGAACTGATGGGCGTGCTGCCAGTGACCAAAGAACAGTTGGGTAAAAAAACGCTGGCGCAAATGCCCATTAACCCACTGTTTATTACCGACTTCAACCGTGTGCGGCTGGAGTTTGTCGGCCATTATCAGGACGTGTGCGAAAACCCGGCCAGCACCACGCTTTGGCTGGATGTTGGGCGGAGCAGTGGACTGGATTTGACCTATCAGACCCTGAATGTGAAGAATGACCTGTCACACTTCCCGGTGCCATTCTTTGACCCGCGTGATAACCGCACCAACACCTTGCCGATGGTCTTTGCGGGTGCGCCGGATGTTGGGCTGCAACAAGCATCTGCCATTGTCGCCTCGTGGTTTGGTTCGCGTTCTGGCTGGCGTGGGCAGAACTTCCCGGTGCTCTATAACCAACTGCCGGATCGCAATGCCATTGTTTTTGCCACTAATGACAAACGGCCGGACTTCCTGCGCGATCATCCGGCGGTAAAAGCCCCGGTGATTGAAATGATCAACCATCCGCAGAATCCTTACGTCAAACTGCTGGTGGTCTTTGGTCGTGACGACAAAGACCTGTTGCAGGCAGCGAAAGGTATCGCTCAGGGTAACATTCTGTTCCGTGGTGAAAGCGTGGTAGTGAATGAAGTGAAACCGCTGCTACCGCGTAAGCCGTACGATGCGCCGAACTGGGTGCGTACCGATCGTCCGGTCACCTTTGGTGAACTGAAAACCTATGAAGAACAGTTACAATCCAGCGGTCTTGAGCCAGCAGCGATTAACGTTTCGCTAAATCTGCCGCCGGATCTCTACCTGATGCGCAGTACCGGCATTGATATGGATATCAACTATCGCTACACCATGCCGCCGGTGAAAGACAGTTCGCGGATGGATATCAGCCTGAATAACCAGTTCCTGCAATCCTTCAACCTGAGCAGTAAACAGGAGGCGAACCGCCTGCTGCTGCGGATTCCGGTATTACAAGGTTTGCTGGATGGCAAAACGGATGTCTCTATTCCGGCGCTGAAACTGGGCGCGACCAACCAGTTGCGGTTCGACTTTGAGTATATGAACCCGATGCCGGGCGGTTCGGTGGATAACTGTATTACCTTCCAGCCGGTGCAGAATCATGTGGTGATTGGTGACGACTCCACCATCGACTTCTCGAAGTATTACCACTTCATCCCGATGCCGGATCTACGCGCCTTTGCTAACGCGGGCTTCCCGTTCAGCCGGATGGCGGATCTGTCACAAACCATCACCGTGATGCCGAAAGCGCCTAACGAAGCACAGATGGAAACCTTGCTGAATACCGTTGGCTTTATCGGTGCGCAGACGGGCTTCCCGGCGATTAACCTGACGGTGACCGATGATGGCAGCACCATTCAGGGCAAAGATGCCGACATCATGATCGTCGGTGGTATCCCGGACAAACTGAAAGACGACAAGCAGATCGACCTGTTGGTGCAGGCGACCGAAAGCTGGGTGAAAACGCCGATGCGCCAGACCCCGTTCCCCGGCATTGTACCGGACGAGAGCGATCGCGCGGCAGAAACTCAGTCAACGCTGACCTCTTCCGGTGCGATGGCAGCGGTGATTGGCTTCCAGTCGCCGTATAACGACCAGCGTAGCGTGATTGCGCTGCTGGCAGATAGCCCACGCGGTTATGAAATGCTTAACGATGCGGTGAACGATAGCGGCAAACGCGCCACCATGTTCGGTTCGGTCGCGGTGATCCGCGAGTCCGGTATCAATAGCCTGCGTGTTGGCGACGTCTATTACGTTGGCCATCTGCCGTGGTTCGAACGCTTATGGTATGCCCTGGCAAACCATCCGATTCTGCTGGCGGTGCTGGCGGCAATCAGCGTCGTGCTGCTGGCATGGGTACTGTGGCGTTTGCTGCGTATTATCAGCCGTCGTCGTCTTAACCCGGATAACGAGTAATTGAAGATGAATGTGTTGCGTAGTGGACTCGTGACGATGCTGCTGCTGGCTGCCTTTAGTGTTCAGGCAGCCTGCAACTGGCCTGCCTGGGAGCAATTCAAAAAGGATTACATCAGTCAGGAAGGGCGCGTCATTGACCCAAGTGACGCGCGTAAAATCACCACTTCCGAAGGGCAAAGTTACGGCATGTTCTTTGCCCTGGCGGCTAACGACCGTGCAGCTTTCGATAATATTCTCGACTGGACGCAGAACAATCTCGCTCAGGGTTCTTTAAAAGAACGTTTGCCCGCATGGCTGTGGGGCAAGAAAGAGAACAGTAAGTGGGAAGTGCTGGACAGCAATTCGGCCTCCGATGGTGATGTCTGGATGGCCTGGTCGTTGCTGGAGGCGGGGCGTTTGTGGAAAGAGCAGCGTTATACCGACATCGGCAGCGCGTTGTTAAAACGTATTGCGCGGGAGGAAGTGGTGACGGTGCCTGGGCTGGGTTCCATGTTGTTGCCGGGCAAAGTGGGATTTGCAGAGGATAACAGCTGGCGTTTTAACCCCAGCTACCTGCCGCCGACGCTGGCGCAGTATTTCACCCGCTTTGGCGCGCCGTGGACTACGCTGCGCGAAACCAATCAACGTTTATTGCTGGAAACCGCCCCGAAAGGCTTTTCGCCAGACTGGGTGCGCTATGAGAAAGACAAAGGCTGGCAGCTAAAAGCCGAAAAAACATTGATCAGCAGCTACGACGCGATCCGCGTTTACATGTGGGTAGGCATGATGCCTGACAGCGATCCGCAAAAAGCGCGGATGCTCAACCGGTTTAAACCGATGGCGACATTCACCGAGAAAAACGGTTATCCGCCGGAAAAAGTGGATGTGGCTACGGGGAAAGCACAGGGTAAAGGACCGGTCGGTTTTTCTGCCGCCATGCTGCCCTTTTTACAAAACCGCGATGCGCAGGCCGTTCAGCGCCAGCGCGTGGCCGATAACTTTCCCGGCAGCGATGCCTATTACAACTATGTGCTGACCCTGTTTGGACAAGGCTGGGATCAACACCGTTTCCGCTTCTCGACAAAAGGTGAGTTATTACCTGACTGGGGCCAGGAATGCGCAAATTCACACTAAACATATTCACGCTTTCCCTCGGTCTGGCCGTCATGCCGATGGTCGAGGCAGCACCAACCGCTCAGCAACAGTTGCTGGAGCAAGTTCGGTTAGGCGAAGCGACCCATCGTGAAGACCTGGTGCAACAGTCGTTGTATCGTCTGGAACTTATTGATCCGAATAACCCGGACGTCGTTGCCGCCCGTTTCCGTTCTCTGTTACGTCAGGGCGATATTGATGGCGCGCAAAAACAGCTCGATCGGCTGTCGCAGTTAGCGCCGAGTTCAAATGCGTATAAATCGTCGCGGACCACAATGTTGCTTTCCACGCCGGATGGTCGTCAGGCACTGCAACAGGCAAGATTGCAGGCGACTACTGGTCATGCAGAAGAAGCTGTGGCGAGTTACAACAAACTGTTCAACGGTGCGCCGCCGGAAGGTGACATTGCCGTCGAGTACTGGAGTACGGTGGCGAAAATTCCGGCTCGCCGTGGCGAAGCGATTAATCAGCTAAAACGCATTAATGCGGATACGCCGGGCAATACGGGCCTGCAAAACAATCTGGCGCTATTGCTGTTTAGTAGCGATCGCCGTGACGAAGGTTTTGCCGTCCTGGAACAGATGGCGAAATCGAACGCCGGGCGCGAAGGGGCCTCTAAAATCTGGTACGGGCAGATTAAAGACATGCCCGTCAGCGATGCCAGTGTGTCGGCACTGAAAAAATATCTCTCGATCTTTAGCGATGGCGATAGCGTGGCGGCTGCACAATCGCAACTGGCAGAACAGCAAAAACAGCTGGCCGACCCTGCTTTCCGCGCTCGTGCGCAAGGTTTAGCGGCGGTGGACTCTGGTATGGCGGGTAAAGCCATTCCCGAACTACAACAGGCGGTGCGGGCAAACCCGAAAGACAGTGAGGCTCTGGGGGCGCTGGGCCAGGCGTATTCTCAGAAAGGCGATCGCGCCAATGCGGTGGCGAATCTGGAAAAAGCCCTCGCACTGGACCCGCACAGCAGCAACAACGACAAATGGAACAGTCTGCTGAAAGTAAACCGCTACTGGCTGGCAATCCAGCAGGGCGATGCTGCGCTGAAAGCCAATAATCCTGACCGGGCAGAACGCCTGTTCCAGCAGGCGCGTAATGTCGATAACACCGACAGCTATGCAGTGCTTGGGCTGGGCGATGTGGCGATGGCGCGCAAAGATTACCCCGCCGCTGAACGCTATTATCAGCAGACCCTGCGTATGGACAGCGGCAACACTAACGCCGTGCGCGGGCTGGCAAATATTTACCGCCAGCAATCGCCAGAAAAAGCTGAAGCGTTTATCGCCTCGCTCTCTGCCAGTCAGCGGCGTAGCATTGATGATATCGAACGCAGCCTACAAAACGACCGTCTGGCACAGCAGGCAGAGGCACTGGAAAACCAGGGCAAATGGGGGCAGGCGGCAGCACTTCAGCGGCAACGACTGGCGCTGGATCCCGGCAGCGTATGGATTACTTACCGACTTTCGCAGGATCTCTGGCAGGCCGGACAACGCAGCCAGGCTGATACATTAATGCGCAATCTGGCACAGCAGAAGCCGAACGACCCGGAGCAGGTTTACGCTTACGGGCTGTATCTCTCTGGTCATGACCAGGACAGAGCGGCGCTGGCGCATATCAACAGCCTGCCGCGCGCGCAGTGGAACAGCAATATTCAGGAACTGGTTAATCGCCTGCAAAGCGATCAGGTGCTGGAAACCGCTAATCGCCTGCGAGAAAACGGCAAAGAAGCTGAAGCGGAAGCGATGCTGCGCCAGCAACCACCTTCCACGCGCATAGACCTCACGCTGGCTGACTGGGCGCAACAACGACGTGATTACACCGCCGCTCGCGCTGCATATCAGAATGTCCTGACGCGGGAGCCAACTAACGCCGATGCCATTCTTGGTCTGACGGAAGTGGATATTGCTGCCGGTGACAAAGCGGCGGCACGTAGCCAGCTGGCGAAACTGCCCGCCACTGATAACGCCTCGCTGAACACTCAGCGGCGCGTGGCGCTGGCACAGGCGCAGCTTGGCGATACCGCAGCGGCGCAGCAGACGTTTAATAAGTTGATCCCGCAGGCAAAATCTCAGCCACCGTCGATGGAAAGCGCGATGGTGCTGCGCGACGGTGCGAAGTTTGAAGCGCAGGCGGGCGATCCAACGCAGGCGCTGGAAACCTACAAAGACGCGATGGTCGCATCCGGTGTGACCACGACGCGTCCGCAGGATAACGACACCTTTACCCAGCTGACCCGTAACGACGAGAAAGATGACTGGCTGAAACGCGGCGTGCGCAGCGATGCAGCGGACCTCTATCGCCAGCAGGATCTTAACGTCACCCTCGAGCACGATTACTGGGGTTCGAGCGGCACCGGTGGTTACTCCGATCTGAAAGCGCACACCACTATGTTGCAGGTGGATGCGCCGTATTCTGACGGGCGGATGTTCTTTCGCAGTGATTTCGTCAATATGAACGTCGGCAGTTTCTCCACTAATGCCGATGGTAAATGGGATGACAACTGGGGCACCTGTACATTACAGGATTGTAGCGGCAACCGCAGCCAGTCGGATTCCGGTGCCAGCGTGGCGGTCGGCTGGCGAAATGACGTCTGGAGCTGGGATATCGGTACCACGCCGATGGGCTTCAACGTGGTGGATGTGGTTGGCGGCATCAGTTACAGCGATGATATCGGGCCGCTGGGTTACACCGTTAACGCCCATCGTCGGCCCATCTCCAGTTCTTTGCTGGCCTTTGGTGGGCAAAAAGACTCTCCGAGCAATACCGGGAAAAAATGGGGCGGCGTGCGTGCCGACGGCGTGGGGCTAAGTCTGAGTTACGATAAAGGTGAAGCAAACGGCGTCTGGGCATCGCTTAGCGGTGATCAGTTAACTGGTAAAAATGTCGAAGATAACTGGCGCGTGCGCTGGATGACGGGCTATTACTATAAGGTCATCAACCAGAATAATCGCCGTGTGACCATTGGTCTTAACAATATGATCTGGCATTACGACAAAGACCTGAGTGGCTACTCACTTGGTCAGGGCGGTTACTACAGCCCGCAGGAATACCTGTCGTTTGCCATACCGGTGATGTGGCGGGAGCGGACGGAAAACTGGTCGTGGGAGCTGGGGGCGTCTGGCTCGTGGTCGCATTCACGCACCAAAACCATGCCGCGTTATCCGCTGATGAATCTGATCCCGACCGACTGGCAGGAAGAAGCTGCGCGGCAATCCAACGATGGCGGCAGCAGTCAGGGCTTTGGCTACACGGCGCGGGCATTACTTGAACGACGTGTTACCTCCAACTGGTTTGTCGGCACGGCAATTGATATCCAGCAGGCAAAAGATTACGCACCCAGCCATTTCCTGCTCTACGTACGTTATTCCGCCGCCGGATGGCAGGGTGACATGGATTTACCGCCGCAGCCGCTGATACCTTACGCCGACTGGTAAGTTTTCAGATAGCGCCTCTCTTAATGCCGCTGCGATCGGGTATACTCGGGCGGCAATCTGGGATTTCCGGGGGGAGACAATTTGCGCGTAAGTCGCTCGTTAACAATCAAGCAGATGGCAATGGTGGCAGCCGTTGTCCTGGTGTTCGTTTTTATTTTTTGCACCGTTTTGCTGTTCCATCTGGTCCAGCAGAATCGCTATAACACGGCTACGCAACTGGAAAGCATTGCTCGCTCTGTCCGCGAACCCTTATCTTCTGCCATTTTGAAAGGCGATATTCCCGAAGCGGAAGCTATTCTTGCCAGCATTAAACCGGCAGGCGTGGTCAGCCGTGCCGATGTGGTGCTGCCTAACCAGTTCCAGGCGCTGCGTAAAAGTTTTATTCCAGAGCGTCCGGTGCCGGTAATGGTTACTCGCCTGTTTGAGCTACCGGTGCAAATCTCGCTGGGCGTTTACTCGCTGGAACGTCCGGCAAACCCGCAGCCAATTGCCTATCTGGTGCTACAGGCGGATTCCTTCCGCATGTATAAGTTCGTGATGAGCACCCTCTCAACGTTAGTGACCATTTACTTACTTTTGTCGTTAATATTGACGGTGGCGATTAGCTGGTGCATTAACCGCCTGATTTTGCATCCATTACGCAATATTGCTCGCGAACTTAACGCCATCCCAGCCCAGGAGCTTGTTGGTCACCAACTGGCATTACCGCGTCTGCATCAGGACGATGAAATCGGTATGTTGGTGCGCAGTTACAACCTCAACCAGCAATTGCTGCAGCGCCATTATGAAGAACAGAACGAAAATGCGATGCGCTTCCCGGTGTCGGATTTGCCGAACAAAGCCTTGCTGATGGAGATGCTGGAGCAGGTGGTGGCGCGTAAACAAACCACCGCGCTGATGATCATCACCTGTGAAACCCTGCGTGATACTGCGGGTGTGCTGAAAGAGGCGCAACGAGAAATTCTGCTGCTGACGCTGGTGGAAAAACTCAAATCGGTACTGTCGCCACGTATGATCCTCGCGCAGATTAGCGGTTATGACTTTGCTGTCATTGCCAACGGTGTACAGGAACCGTGGCACGCAATCACTTTGGGTCAGCAAGTGCTCACTATCATGAGCGAGCGCCTGCCGATTGAACGTATTCAACTCCGTCCGCACTGTAGCATTGGCGTGGCGATGTTCTACGGCGATCTCACCGCCGAACAGCTTTATAGCCGCGCTATTTCTGCGGCATTTACCGCTCGCCATAAAGGCAAGAATCAGATTCAGTTCTTTGATCCGCAGCAGATGGAAGCAGCCCAACAGCGGTTGACGGAAGAGAGCGATATCCTTAATGCACTGGAAAATCATCAGTTTGCGATTTGGTTACAGCCACAGGTCGAGATGACCAGCGGTAAACTGGTCAGTGCGGAAGTGTTACTGCGTATCCAGCAACCGGATGGCAGTTGGGATCTGCCGGATGGCTTAATCGATCGCATTGAATGCTGTGGGCTGATGGTTACCGTTGGTCACTGGGTGCTGGAAGAGTCCTGTCGACTGCTTGCTGCCTGGCAAGAGCGCGGCATTATGCTGCCCTTGTCGGTAAACCTCTCAGCGCTGCAACTGATGCACCCGAATATGGTGGCGGATATGCTGGAACTGTTAACCCGCTATCGCATTCAGCCGGGAACACTGATTCTGGAAGTGACAGAAAGCCGACGTATTGACGACCCTCAT
Source organism: Escherichia sp. WS568 (assembly GCF_046486085.1). Classification (NCBI taxonomy): domain Bacteria; kingdom Pseudomonadati; phylum Pseudomonadota; class Gammaproteobacteria; order Enterobacterales; family Enterobacteriaceae; genus Escherichia; species Escherichia sp. WS568. Next base: position 225,886 of record NZ_JBJQMC010000006.1, on the reverse strand, counting down.
GCTGCGGTGGCAGTCCTCCGTCCGCTGCGCAATGCCGGCGTTCGGGTGGCGCTGGATGATTTCGGCATGGGCTATGCGGGGCTGCGTCAGCTGCAGCATATGAAATCGTTGCCAATCGACGTACTGAAAATCGACAAAATGTTTGTTGAAGGCTTGCCGGAAGATAGCAGCATGATTGCTGCAATTATCATGCTGGCGCAGAGCCTGAACTTACAAATGATTGCCGAAGGCGTGGAGACTGAAGCACAACGCGACTGGCTGGCAAAAGCGGGCGTTGGTATTGCCCAGGGCTTCCTTTTTGCTCGCCCACTCCCTATTGAAATCTTCGAAGAGAGTTACCTGGAAGAAAAGTAGCTACCCCAAACTGATTACAAAACTTTAAAAAGTGCTGGTTTGTGCGAGCCAGCTCAAACTTTTTAACCTTTTTGTTTCAATTATGATCCAGGTACATTTCTGTGATGTTGTCTGGGTGTTATTTTAAGGCCGCAGGTACCCCATAACCTTACAAGACCTGTGGTTTTACTAAAGGACACCCTATGAAAACCTCTCTGTTTAAAAGCCTTTACTTTCAGGTCCTGACAGCGATAGCCATTGGTATTCTCCTTGGCCATTTCTATCCTGAAATAGGCGAGCAAATGAAACCGCTTGGCGACGGGTTCGTTAAGCTCATTAAGATGATCATCGCTCCTGTCATCTTTTGTACCGTCGTAACGGGCATTGCGGGCATGGAAAGCATGAAGGCGGTCGGTCGTACCGGCGCAGTCGCACTGCTTTACTTTGAAATTGTCAGTACCATCGCGCTGATTATTGGTCTTATCATCGTTAACGTCGTGCAGCCTGGTGCCGGAATGAACGTCGATCCGGCAACGCTTGATGCGAAAGCGGTAGCGGTTTACGCCGATCAGGCGAAAGACCAGGGCATTGTCGCCTTCATTATGGATGTCATCCCGGCGAGCGTCATTGGCGCATTTGCCAGCGGTAACATTCTGCAGGTGCTGCTGTTTGCCGTACTGTTTGGTTTTGCGCTCCACCGTCTGGGCAGCAAAGGCCAACTGATTTTTAACGTGATCGAAAGTTTCTCGCAGGTCATCTTCGGCATCATCAATATGATCATGCGTCTGGCACCTATTGGTGCGTTCGGGGCAATGGCGTTTACCATCGGTAAATACGGCGTCGGCACACTGGTGCAGCTGGGGCAGCTGATTATCTGTTTCTACATTACCTGTATCCTGTTTGTGGTGCTGGTATTGGGTTCAATCGCTAAAGCGACTGGTTTCAGTATCTTCAAATTTATCCGCTACATCCGTGAAGAACTGCTGATTGTACTGGGGACTTCATCTTCCGAGTCGGCGCTGCCGCGTATGCTCGACAAGATGGAGAAACTCGGCTGCCGCAAATCGGTGGTGGGGCTGGTCATCCCGACAGGCTACTCGTTTAACCTTGATGGCACATCGATATACCTGACAATGGCGGCAGTGTTTATCGCCCAGGCCACTAACAGTCAGATGGATATCGTCCACCAAATCACGCTGTTAATCGTGTTGCTGCTTTCTTCTAAAGGGGCGGCAGGGGTAACGGGTAGTGGCTTTATCGTGCTGGCGGCGACGCTCTCTGCGGTGGGCCATTTGCCGGTAGCGGGTCTGGCGCTGATCCTCGGTATCGACCGCTTTATGTCAGAAGCTCGTGCGCTGACTAACCTGGTCGGTAACGGCGTAGCGACCATTGTCGTTGCTAAGTGGGTGAAAGAACTGGACCACAAAAAACTGGACGATGTGCTGAATAATCGTGCGCCGGATGGCAAAACGCACGAATTATCCTCTTAATCTCACCACTTATGCCCGCACTCCCTTCCCCGAGTGCGGGTGTTTGCGCATAATTGACCCCTGTGCCTGAACTTACCACCTGGGTGAGTTCAGGTTTATTTCACTTCTTCCGTGACATTTTCATGTTCTTGCGGTCTAACACGAAGTGTTTTTAACGTCATTTAGACTGACCGACAACGGGCAGTTTTTTATTACCAGGATAGTTGATCAGGGGTTCACATGCAGGGCACAAAAATTCGACTTTTAGCGGGCGGTTTGCTGATGATGGCCACTGCTGGCTATGTGCAGGCAGATGCGCTCCAGCCTGATCCAGCATGGCAACAGGGGACGCTTTCCAACGGTTTACAGTGGCAAGTGCTGACTACACCCCAGCGTCCCAGCGATCGTGTTGAAATTCGCCTGCTGGTTAATACCGGTTCGCTCGCCGAAAGTACACAACAGAGCGGTTACAGTCACGCCATCCCTCGTATTGCGCTAACGCAAAGCGGTGGCCTTGACGCAGCGCAGGCGCGTTCATTGTGGCAGCAGGGGATCGACCCTAAACGCCCGATGCCGCCGGTAATTGTCTCTTATGACACCACGCTGTTTAACCTGAGTTTGCCCAATAACCGTAACGACTTGCTGAAAGAAGCGCTCTCTTATCTGGCAAATGCCACTGGCAAACTGACTATCACGCCAGAAACCATCAACCACGCGCTGCAAAGTCAGGACATGGTGGCAACCTGGCCTGCCGATACTAAAGAGGGCTGGTGGCGTTATCGTCTGAAAGGATCAACCTTGTTAGGTCACGATCCTGCCGATCCGCTGAAACAACCCGTTGAAGCGGAAAAGATTAAAGATTTCTATCAGAAATGGTACACCCCGGATGCAATGACGCTGCTGGTGGTGGGAAACGTGGATGCGCGCTCGGTCGTCGACCAAATCAATAAAACGTTTGGCGAACTGAAAGGCAAACGTGAAACACCGGCTCCGGTGCCGACGCTTTCTCCGCTGCGTGCGGAAGCGGTGAGTATTATGACCGACGCGGTGCGTCAGGACCGGTTATCTATCATGTGGGATACGCCGTGGCAGCCGATTCGTGAATCAGCCGCACTGCTGCGCTACTGGCGTGCGGACCTGGCCCGTGAGGCGCTGTTCTGGCACGTTCAGCAAGCGTTAAGCGCCAGTAACAACAAAGAAATCGGTCTTGGATTTGATTGCCGTGTGCTGTATCTGCGTGCGCAGTGTGCCATCAACATCGAATCACCAAACGACAAGCTGAACAGCAACCTTAATCTGGTGGCGCGTGAACTGGCAAAGGTTCGCGATAAAGGTCTGCCGGAAGAAGAGTTCAATGCGTTAGTGGCGCAAAAGAAACTGGAGCTGCAGAAACTGTTTGCCGCCTATGCGCGAGCTGATACCGATATTCTGATGGGGCAGCGGATGCGTTCGTTGCAAAATCAGGTCGTCGATATCGCGCCGGAGCAATATCAGAAACTGCGTCAGGATTTCCTTAACAGCCTGACGGTGGAGATGTTAAATCAGGATCTGCGTCAGCAGTTGTCGAATGATATGGCGTTAATACTGCTGCAGCCGAAAGGCGAGCCGGAATTTAACATGAAAGCGTTGCAGGCGGCCTGGGATCAAATCATGGCCCCATCGACTGCGGCTGCCGCCACATCTGTCGCCACGGATGACGTACATCCTGAAGTGACGGATATTCCACCCGCACAGTGATAAATAACCCGGCAGCGTTTCTTCTGCGCTGCCGGGATTAACGGTAATTAATAAGTTACCGTGATATACCCGCAGAGATTTTTCCCGGCACGGCGGTAGCGTGCAGATAATTACTGACTGCTGTGGTTTATAGAAAAGGAAGTAACCACACTTTGTGAACGTAACGTGCTAAAGGAATATGAATGCGCTACAAAGTCACACTGTTCTTGCTGACTATGATTCTCTGCTTAACAGGGTTCTATTCCTGCAACAAGAACTTCCTCTTACTCTGGGATGCCAATAATATGTATGTCAGCACAAGAAATAATATCGATAAAGACAAGGTAAAAATAGAATTCGGTATCAGCGTCAACACGATCAACCGAGAGACGGATGCCGAATTATTTACTGACAGAGCGAAGTATAGAATTATCTTCGATGGTAACCTAAAAAACAGGATGATAAATGAGTACGGCGAAAATGATTTTTTAATTACCTACGATGACCGCTGCTATTTATCATTTCGTCAATTTAAAACCAATCGTCGTCATCAACATGACTATTATTTTGACTTCTTTAACAACAATGGGAATGTCTTTGTCACAGTCGAAATCAAAGGCGAGAACCCACTTAAATTTACGCGTAGTTTAAATGATATGCGTCAGCAGTTTTCACCAACTCGTGAGGATAGCCCTTCTCACTCCTGCAAGGTTATTTCTTCAGATCCTTCTTAAACACTGGATCTGGACAATCACGACCAAAATGCGCAGACCAGTCAAAAACTTTACCGTTTTTCACGTAGCGTTGATAAATTAATGCACCGGTTTCTGTATCACGATATCTGACCCAACTTGCAGCATGGCATAACACGGCAGCCCAAGCCTGGGTTTTAGGGTGAAGTAAATCGGCAGATTGTCCGGCCCATTCCGCAGCCTGCCAGCGGTAATGCAAAAAATGATCATCAGCGGTGGGGATTGCATGGCGAATACGTTGTTTTTCTTTACGACTTATCCACTGATCGTTATTTCTGTATTCAAAGAGTGCTGAATACTGCCCACTGGAAATAGCATTATCGGGATACATTTCATAAGCCACCAATTCGATACCACTGAAACGTAAAAGCCGCGCAGCTTCGTATTGCGCCTGGGCGCGTTGTTTATCAGGGATATTTTTATTTTTTGCTATCGCCATTAAATCAGCCAGTTTTTGTGCGGCCTGGCGATGATCGGGAATATCAAACCAATTGATGGCCTGCTGATACTGACCATTACGTATTAATCGTCTACCTAATAGTGCACGTAATTTAACATCCGTGGGAATGATATCTGGCGAAATATAATAACCGTAACTGCTCTTGTTTAAATCTATAGGTTTTAAAGGATGCTGAGGTGCTGGTACGTTTTTTTCAACAAACGCGTGTAACTCTGACAAGGTCAAAACGTTTTCTGCCACCCAGGCTAAATCAGCCCAATAGAGATCTTTGGCCTGGTAAAATAATGCGGTGGCCTGAAGATAATCATCGCGTTTTAATGCCACAATCGCCTGTTCACTGGCAATACGGCAAGACGGGATGGTAACTTTATCGGCATGATAATAAGGGCTTTCCGGGTCCATACTTCCCCAGACTTCATCGGTAGAGAACAGCGGGGCTGCGCGAGCATAGTGACGCGTTGCCAGTGGAATATCTCCGGCTCGTAATGCCATTTTTGCTTTTAACCATTCGCTTAATCCACTTTCTGGCGCATCCTGCAACAGCGTTTGTGCTAACGAATAATTTCCTGCCCGATACGCCAGTGCTGCCAGGCGATCGCTATAACTAAATCCTTTAACTCTGTGTTGACTTAGCAACTTAATTAAACGGTCGCGATGCGTTGGACAGGTATAATCTACAAGGTCCTTAGTACAGGCTTCGCTAACATACCCCCAGTCATGACGAATAAAGAGCTCTGCGATTACCAGTTGCTGAACCAGAGAATCATTAATAACCGACTCCAGCAGTGGTAAATTTTTCTCCCTGGTTATATACAGCGAAATCATCCGTAGCGACGCTTTCCCGGAGGGCGAACCCTGGGCCGCTTGCCGGGCATACATTTTTACTGCCGCAGCGACATCACCTTTTTTCAGATAATAATGCCCAATCTGACCGAGACTGGCGAGAGAGAGCAATTCAGGATCGGCTGCTCCATTACGCACTTCTTCAATGATTTGCTGATAACGCTGTATGGCCTGCTCAGCAAGTTCCTGATTAAAGCCGCCTTTATTGATTATAAGATCGAGATTGTCGTCAGTGGCATCAAATCCCCCCCTTGCCAGACTATATAGCGTAGCAAGACGCCATTCCCCTTGCTCTGTTTTCGGCAAGGCTAATAATTGCTGAAAGTAAGGGCTATCGTATTTTCCCTGATGAAAATCCTTAGCTCCTGAATAATAAAGCCTCTGCGCCTTAGATAATGGCTTCTGCAATTTTTGCGTGATTTCCAGTATCCGATTTTGCGCAGGAGGCTCAGCATCATCATCTGTATTTGCCTGCGTTGCCTCCGCGGGCGTATCTTCATGCCATATCGGTAAATCAGGATCGCGTTTAGCCAACTGTTGTACTTCAAAGACAAAACTGCCATTTGGCATTTCCAGCAGTGCGCTATTGCGGTCAGTTAACAGATGGTTAGGAATAAATGGTCCACAGGCATTAACGTTGGCGCTAATTAGTGAGAGAAATACAATAACGGAAAGCCGCGATATTTTAGGGGATAACATTAAACTCTCCTTGAATTTTTTGATTGCAGCGCGCCCATCCCAGCGGACTGCTTTCTCCGGCGCGTAGTTGCCTGGCGCTTCCTCTCACAAAATTCAGGCTGGATGGTCCAGGTTGCACCTGATAGTGGCTGGCTCCATCAGCGAATAGACAATCTGCATTGGACATAATTATTTGTTTTGGCAATGGCGCATCAATTACGCCGCTGTTTTTAAAGGCCAGATCAAAAAGTTGCTTGTCTGCATGTTGAGTAATTATTAACGACCAGCGCGGAGTCAGCGGTTGATGTTGAATCACAGCTTCAAGCGTTGTCAGGGACCAGGCGCGGCGATCGCCTGCTAATGGTAGCCGAAACCATACCAACCCCTGTAATCCATGCGGTGGTTGCTGTTCTAAATATTGAATGAAATCGGCAATTGTTTGCGGCGACACACTTAATTCACGCATCTCTTCGGCAACGTATAACGGAGCTTCACTCTCGACGCGATTATCACTGGTGAGCGCAGAACCGTAAGCGGGCAATGCGATGAAAAAAGGATGCGTGGTTTGTCTGGCATATTGCTTTACCCAACGCTGCGCCAGACTGGCATCTAACAGGCCTTTTTCGGGCGATAGCACGTTATGTACCTGCAAAACCGAAGTGTCCGCAATCCGCAATAATCGGGCGAGATGTGGTGATTCAAGCCAGGTAGGCAGGACGGTAATGCTAAGTTTTATATTTGTAGGAAGTGCCTGATGTAACGTACTAAGTAGGGTCAGATAGTCCGGCAATTTTGCTGTTGGCGCGTCATAATCAATTTCTACCCCTACCAGCGTAATACCAGCTTTTTGCCACTCACGTAGGGTTTGTTGAATATGCTGGATAATTTGCTGGTTATTAAGCCGTGTAAGCTGACCTTCGAGTCGCGCGACCAGCCAGACCGGGCGACCATCTTGCTTAATAAGTGAAGTATTAACCGTAAAGTGTCGGATGCCTTCTTGCGGGTGAAATTGCATCCCGAGTACGCGAAGCGTAGAGAAAAGCGGGCGGCTTCGTTTGAGTGCCTCGTTATGTTCTGCCGTCCAGACGCGTTGCCAGATATAGACTTGCTGATCAAAGCGAAGCGGTTGTGAAGGGGTAAATAAAATATGCAGCCCGTAGCCCAGGCAGATCAGAAGAAGTGAAGCTGCAAAAATCCTTTTGCAAGATGGCATATTGTTACGGAATTACGATTATCAACAAGCTGATAGTATACCGACGAAACTATTAACGGAGAACGAATATCTACCCGTTCTCCGTCAAAAACCATTACGCAGGCATCGCTTCACGCGGGATAATCGCGCCGCGATACTGAATAACGGTACTTGCGGTCAGGTGCCCGCGTTTCGCTGCGTCTTCCGCACTGCCGCCCGTCAAACGTACCGCCAGATAACCGGCACTGAAAGAGTCGCCAGCTGCGGTGGTATCGATCACTTTTTCTTTCGGCAGTTTTACCGCCGGAACATCCACTAACCCTTCGCCAGCAATGGACACCAGGCAAGAATCCGCCCCGCGTTTCACCACCACTTCTTTCACGCCCGCGTTATGGGTGCGCGCAATGACGTCTTCCACCGGCTGTTGACCCCACAGCGCGTCTTCATCGTCCAGCGTCAGGAAGGCGATATCCGTGCATTCCAGCATTTGTTGGTACACCTGCTGTGTCTCTTCTTTGCTGGCCCACAGGCGCGGACGATAGTTATTGTCGAAAATCACTTTTCCGCCGTTGGCGCGGCATTCGCGCAGCAGGGAAAGCAGCTTTTCGCGGCTGGTCGGGCTTAAGATCGCCAGGCTAATCCCGCTCAGGTAGAGATAATCGAAATTCGCCAGCTCTTCACAAATCGCCGCGGATTGCTCACTCTCCAGCCAGAATTTGGCGGCGGCTTCGTTACGCCAGTAGTAGAACGTACGTTCGCCGGTGCTGTCGGTTTCAATGTAGTAAAGGCCCGGCAGACGGTTTTCCATCCGTTGGGTCAGGGAAGTATCAACGTTCTCGCCGTGCCAGGCGTCCAGCATCTGCTGGCTAAAACTGTCCGTTCCCAGCGCCGTTACGTAATGAACGGTTAATGCCGCAGGATCGACCTGACGGGCGATATAGACGGAAGTGTTCAGGGTATCGCCGCCGAAACCGCGCTTAACGTCCGCGCCTTTCTCGGAAAGCTCAATCATGCATTCGCCAATCACGGCAATCTTTTTGGACATAGTCGTGAACCTGATCTGTAAAAAATTAGCGTTAGTTTGCGCTGTGGTGGTTTGCTGGTCAACCATATTAAAACAGTGTTCCATTATTTTTTTGAGCCAGAACGTATTCCTGAAAGATTCCGTTGTGGAGTGGGGAAATTTACCCCGGCCAGGCGGTAAAGTTCTGCCCTTGCGCGCCGATAATCTTTGTCGAGTCCGGGCAGCATCACTTTTAAACACAGGACATCTTTGATGATAAGGCAGGTTATCCAGCGAATAAGCAACCCTGAAGCAAGCATCGAGAGCTTGCAGGAACGGCGTTTTTGGTTGCAGTGTGAGCGTGCTTACACCTGGCAGCCGATCTATCAAACATGCGGGCGGTTAATGGCCGTGGAGCTATTAACGGTGGTCACGCATCCCTTGAACCCTTCGCAACGCCTGCCGCCGGATCGCTATTTTACTGAAATCACCGTTAGCCATCGGATGGAGGTTGTGAAAGAGCAGATTGATTTGCTGGCGCAAAAAGCCGACTTCTTTGTAGAGCACGGCCTGCTGGCATCGGTCAATATTGATGGCCCTACGCTCATCGCCCTGCGTCAGCAACCAAAAATCCTGCGCCAGATTGAGGATCTTCCCTGGCTGCGTTTCGAACTGGTGGAACACATCCGCCTGCCGAAAGATTCAACCTTTGCCTCGATGTGTGAATTTGGCCCGCTGTGGCTGGATGATTTTGGTACCGGGATGGCAAATTTCTCTGCACTAAGTGAAGTGCGTTATGACTACATCAAAATCGCGCGAGAACTGTTTGTGATGCTGCGTCAGTCACCGGAAGGACGCACACTCTTTTCTCAGCTTTTACATCTCATGAATCGCTATTGTCGCGGGGTGATTGTTGAGGGCGTAGAAACGCCGGAAGAGTGGCGTGATGTTCAGAACTCGCCCGCATTCGCCGCACAAGGCTGGTTTCTTTCACGCCCGTCACCGATAGAAACGCTGAATACGGCGGTTCTGGCGCTATAAGCTGCCTCATTTTCCGCCTGGCTGGACTATCTTTAGGACTGGCACAGGAAGAATATGAGGAAGCGAACGATGAGCAAGGCAGGCAAAATAACCGCTGCGATTTCAGGGGCTTTCTTGTTGTTGATTGTCGTGGCGATCATTTTGATTGCAACTTTTGACTGGAATCGACTCAAACCGACCATCAACCAGAAAGTCTCTGCGGAGTTGAATCGTCCGTTCGCTATCCGTGGCGATCTGGGCGTGGTGTGGGAGCGGCAAAAACAAGAAACTGGCTGGCGCAGCTGGGTACCGTGGCCCCATGTACACGCGGAAGACATCATTCTTGGCAATCCACCGGATATTCCCGAAGTCACAATGGTGCATTTGCCGCGAGTAGAAGCGACGCTGGCCCCGCTGGAGCTGCTGACCAAAACGGTCTGGTTGCCGTGGATCAAGCTCGAAAAGCCCGACGCGCGCCTGATTCGCCTCTCCGAAAAGAACAATAACTGGACGTTTAATCTCGGCAACGATGACAACAAAGACGCGAATGCAAAGCCGTCGGCGTGGTCGTTTCGGCTGGATAATATTCTGTTCGATCAAGGGCGGATCGCCATTGATGACAAAGTAAGCAAAGCGGATCTGGAAATTTTTGTCGATCCGTTAGGCAAGCCGCTGCCGTTCAGCGAAGTTACCGGATCGAAAGGTAAAGCGGATAAAGAAAAGGTGGGCGATTACGTTTTTGGCCTGAAGGCGCAGGGACGTTATAACGGTGAACCGCTCACTGGTACGGGAAAAATAGGCGGTATGCTGGCGCTGCGTGGCGAAGGTACGCCGTTTCCGGTACAGGCTGATTTCCGCTCTGGTAACACCCGTGTTGCTTTTGATGGCGTTGTGAATGACCCAATGAAGATGGGGGGTGTCGATTTACGGCTTAAATTTTCTGGCGATTCGCTGGGTGATCTCTATGAACTGACGGGCGTTCTGCTGCCCGATACCCCGCCGTTTGAAACGGATGGTCGGCTGGTAGCGAAAATCGACACTGAAAAATCGTCGGTCTTTGATTATCGCGGTTTTAATGGGCGCATTGGCGATAGCGATATCCACGGTTCTCTGATCTACACCACCGGCAAGCCACGACCAAAACTGGAAGGTGATGTCGAGTCGCGGCAATTGCGGCTGGCGGACCTGGGACCGTTGATTGGCGTTGATTCCGGGAAAGGAGCTGAAAAGTCGACACGGTCTGAACAGAAGAAGGGTGAAAAAAGCGTTCAGCCTGCGGGCAAAGTGCTGCCTTATGACCGCTTCGAAACCGATAAATGGGATGTCATGGATGCCGATGTTCGCTTCAAAGGGCGGCGCATTGAACATGGCAGTAGCCTGCCGATTAGCGATCTTTCTACTCATATCATCCTCAAAAATGCTGACCTGCGCCTGCAACCGCTGAAATTTGGCATGGCGGGCGGCAGCATTGCGGCGAATATTCATCTGGAAGGCGATAAAAAGCCGATGCAGGGGCGGGCAGATATTCAGGCTCGTCGACTGAAACTGAAAGAACTGATGCCCGATGTAGAACTGATGCAGAAGACGCTGGGGGAAATGAACGGTGACGCGGAACTACGCGGTAGCGGTAACTCGGTGGCGGCGCTTTTAGGCAACAGTAACGGCAACCTGAAACTGTTGATGAATGACGGGCTGGTGAGCCGCAACCTGATGGAGATTGTCGGGCTGAATGTCGGCAACTACATTGTCGGTGCGATATTTGGTGACGATGAGGTGCGGGTGAACTGCGCGGCGGCGAATCTTGATATTGCCAACGGCGTGGCGCGCCCGCAGATCTTTGCTTTCGATACGGAGAACGCGTTGATTAACGTTACCGGCACGGCAAGTTTTGCTTCGGAACAGCTGGATTTGACTATCGATCCAGAAAGTAAAGGGATTCGGATTATCACACTGCGTTCGCCGCTGTATGTGCGTGGGACGTTTAAAAATCCGCAGGCTGGGGTAAAAGCCGGACCGTTGATTGCTCGCGGAGCCGTCGCGGCGGCACTGGCAACGCTGGTTACGCCAGCGGCGGCGTTACTGGCGCTGATCTCTCCTTCCGAAGGGGAGGCTAATCAGTGTCGGACGATTTTGTCGCAGATGAAGAAGTGATGATAATTGCCGGATGTCTGACATCCGGCAATTAAACAGATTTAGATTGTTGGCAAAGTGTGCTTTGTTCATGCCGGATGCGGCGTGAACGCCTCCGGCTTACAAATCCTTGCTAATTCAATATATTGTATGGAAATTCTGGCCTGATAAGCGTAGCGCATCAGGCTTTTCACTCTTATTACAACGACTGATGTCGCGTCTCATGGGTCAGCAGCAGGGCGATTAACGTCAAGCCAGCCATCGCCGCCAGATATAGCCCCACCGCACCTAACCCGTAGTTAGTCTGCAACCAGGCTGCGATATACGGCGCAACGGAAGCCCCGAGAATCGACGATACGTTGTAAGAGAACGATGCTCCGGTGTAACGCACTTCTGTCGGGAACAGCTCTGGTAACAGCGCGCCCATCGGACCGAAGGTCAGCCCCATCAGACTTAACCCCAGCAGCAGGAAGGCAAAAACCAGAATCGGGTTGCCAGAACCGAGCAACGGGTTAAAGGCGAACAGCGCGAACAGGATGATCAGCGTGGTGATGATTACCATGCTTTTACGGCGACCAAAGGCATCAGCCAGTAATCCGGCGACTGGCACCATCACGCCAAAACCAATAACTGCCATCATCAGCATCCACAACACTTCGTTACGCGGCAGGCCAAGCCCAACTGGCGCGGCGGCGGTACTAAAGGTCATAGAGTAGACCGTCATGATGTAAAACAGCGTATAGGTTGCCAGCATAATGAACGTACCCAGTACGGTTACGCGAACATGTTTGGTCAGCAGCGTACCCAGCGGGATCTTCACCTGTTTTTTCGCTTTAGCGACTTTCTCAAACACCGGCGACTCATGCAGCGACACGCGAACATACAGGCCGATAATGACCAGCACCGCCGAGAAGATAAACGGCACGCGCCAGCCCCAGCTCATAAACTGCTCGTCGGTCAGTAGCCAGGAAAGCAGCAAGAAAGTGCCGTTGGCAAAGAAGAAGCCAATCGGTGCGCCCAGCTGCGGGAAGGAGCCATACAGTGCACGTTTGCGCGGTGGGGCGTTTTCAGTCGCCAGCAGCGCCGCGCCGCCCCATTCGCCGCCTAAACCCAGACCCTGACCAAATCGAGCCAGCGCCAGCAGCAGCGGGGCGAAAATACCAATCGTGGCATAGCCCGGCAGCAGACCAATCACCACGGTCGAAATCCCCATCGTTAGCAACGAGGCGACCAGCGTCGCTTTACGCCCAACGCGATCGCCAAAATGACCAAAAACGGCAGAGCCAATGGGGCGCGCGACGAAGGCGATGGCGAAGGTGGCAAGCGACTGTAGCGTTGCTGCCGTAGGATCACCCTGCGGGAAGAAGATATGCGGAAACACAATAACGGCCGCAGTGGCGTAAATGTAAAAGTCGAAGAACTCAATGGCCGTGCCAATGAGAGAGGCGACAAGGACTTTATTACGCGAGTTGATCGGCGTGTATTCTTGCTCGTGGTCGAGTGTTGTGGCTGTTGCTTGCATAATCTTTTCTTATTTTTTGGCTAACGAATAGCCATATTACGCACAGCAAAAGTGATATTTCAATGTGTAACAAATCGCGGAAATGGTCAAAAATCAGGCAAAAAGGGGATAATGTTTAGGCCAGTGATTTTTCTTCTATGAAATGCTTCACATAATTTTATAAATAGTGGATAAAACTGGTTTCAGGTTAAATAAAAGTTACCAACTGGATTTATATGCTGGGGTTATGAGTTGGAATGAAATTGTTTGCTCCTGAAGAGATGTAGTTTCAGGTGGTTATGTGCATGTCATTGCCTGGTCTCTGGCTGGCTTGTACCCCCTCACCCTAATCCTCTCCCCGAAGGGGCGAGGGGATCGACCGTGCGTTTATCAGGCATTATAAACCAATGAATTACCGCTGCGTTTTCCCCGGCATTCGCGGGTCGTCTTTATATTCGGCGGTGGCAATCCACGCCGCGCAAAACAGCGTCAAACGGGCGAAGAAGTAGAAAAATGCCATCAGCCCCAGCACGGAACCAAATGCTGCGCCAGAGGGGGATTTCATCAGCGATGGCAGGGTGTAAGTCATCACAATTTTAATCACTTCAAAACCAATAGCAGCCAGAAATGTTCCGCGAATCAGGGCTTTTTTGCGCGGACGGTGGCGCGGTAACCGCCAGAAGATCCAGAAGAAAAGCAGATAGTTGGCGAAGATGGAAATCGCCAGGCCAATCAACCGCCACGTCGGTTTCAGCCACTCAATGCTGTTCAGGTGCAGGGCGCTAATAATCATTTGCTGCGCAGAACCGGCAACCGAGGTGATAGAAAGCGTCACAATCAGCGCAATCAACAAACCAATCAGCGAAATAAAATCACGCAGATATTTTACCCAGAACTTCTCCTGATCTTGCGGCGAGCGTTCCCAGACATCGCGCGACTGGGCACGAATCGCTTCACGCAGGTTACCCATCCAGTTGATGCCGGAATAAAGTGCCACCGCCAGGCCGACAAGCCCTACAGTCGTACGCTGCTGAACGGCGGTGTTGATGGTGTTTTTCAACGTGGCGGCTAGCGTCGGATCGCTGATGTTTTGCAGAATTTTGTCGAAGATATCCTGTAGCAACATCGGATGGGAGGCCAGCACAAAGCCCCCTGCGGCAAACGACACCATCAAAATCGGGATCATCGACAAAAATGAGAAATAGGTGATAGCCGCACCAAACTGGTTACCCAGCCGATCGTTAAAGCGTTCTGTCGCGCGAATCAGGTGCGCAATAACCGGTTGGCGTTGGACTTTCTCGGCAGTAGTGGTGACGGTTTCCAGCGCCTGGCTAACTTTGCCGCCTTTCTCGCTATTATCCAACTGCTTAATCGGCTCGTGCTCCAGATCCTGGGTGGGACGTTTGATCTCGTTTTCCTGCGTCATCCGCTCTTTTGTCCTTCTGTCGTGGTCATTCTTAAAAAGTATAGTCGGTCAGTCCAGGTACTCTTTCATTACGCCAGCCAGCCACTGCATAAACAGGTTTACACGCCGGGAAAGCTCCCGACGCTGCGGATAAACCAGTGAAAGGGACAGCGGCTCGGCACGGTAGCCAGGCAACACTTCAATAAGCCGCCCGGCACGCAGGGCTTCGCGCACGGCAATGCGCGGGATCTGAATAATCCCCAGACCGGCAAGACCGGCGGCGAGATAGTTTTCGCGACTGTTTACCGTCAACATGCCGCCAGACTTAAACCACTGGACGCCATTAACGCTGGCAACCTCAAAACCTAACGGATGTACACCCAGGTGCGGTGTGTAACGCACTATTGCGTGCGAAGTCAGATCGTCGGGGCTTTGAGGATAACCAAAGCGCGTCAGATAGTGTGGACTGGCACAATTGACCACGGTCAGTTTGCCGAGGGGACGGGCGATAACGCCATCTTCCGGTAATGCGCCAGTGCGTATCACGCAATCAAAACCATCGTGAAGAATATCTACCGGACGGTCATGGCTACTCAGCTCCAGCTCAATTCCCGGATGCAGATAGAGAAATTCCGACAGGCGCGGCAGTAACAGGCTTTTCGCGATTCCTGGCGGGATGTCGATGCGTAATTTACCGCTGATACTGGTGGCATCCTGTTGAAACAGACCGTCCAGTTCGTTGAGATTACTCAACACATCTTTTGCCCGTTGATAATAGGTCATGCCTTCTGGCGTGAGTTTGACCCGCCGCGTGGTGCGCTGGAGAAGCTGGGTGCCAAGTTGATGTTCCAGTGCCTGTATCTGGCGCGAAACACTTCCCTTTGGCAAAGCAAAGAAATCCGCTGCGCGGGAAAAACTTTCCAGCTCAGCGACTTTGATGAACAACTGCATTGCGTGAATTTTATCCATTTCTTTGACCGATTGTTGTTCACAGCGAAACAGTAGCGCGCATATCGCATTGTTTATTGTTTTTTCTAACATCTAATGCCGGGTTTCACAATGTTGTCATGACGAATGTGGCGATTTCTCAGCAGGAAAAGGGCGGAATAGCTTTATGAGAAAGGTGAATTTCCCTAAACAGAACGTTTTTTTCAGCGATTCCCTTTAAAGTGAACAGAGGACGTGTTGGCTATTTGTGCTTATTTTTGTCTCATTGCCATTTGTTATTTTTGCTTGTGGTCGCGGAGTTTCATTTTTAATTGCATGCGTACTAACCATCAATATAAGGAAATCCTCAAAATTGTTTTAAATAGTGCCCTCGACATGTAATTTCAGGCGTTTAGCTGTAACTATTTATATCGGTAACTATTTTCTACGCGTCATCTCTGTAGAATGGCCACCGCCAAATGGCGAATTCTTATTTTTTCTCGCGGGTAATACCCTTCCACTACTTAAGTCTTTTTAACGTATTCAGGTGGAGATTCAGTTATGCAAATAGTCATGTTTGACAGGCAGTCAATATTTATTCATGGAATGAAAATCAGTTTACAGCAGCGTATTCCAGGAGTGAGTATTCAGGGGGCCGGTCAGGCAGACGAGTTATGGCAAAAGCTGGAAAGTTACCCTGAAGCCTTAGTTATGCTCGATGGCGATCAGGATGGTGAGTTTTGCTACTGGTTGCTGCAAAAAACCGTGGTGCAGTTTCCTGAGGTTAAGGTGTTAATTACGGCGACGGATTGCAATAAACGGTGGTTACAGGAAGTTATCCATTTTAATGTGCTGGCCATTGTGCCTCGTGATTCAACCGTTGAGACATTTGCGTTGGCGGTAAATAGTGCGGCGATGGGGATGATGTTTCTGCCGGGAGACTGGCGAACGACGCCGGAAAAGGACATTAAAGATCTCAAATCGTTAAGCGCCCGCCAGCGGGAGATTTTAACCATGTTAGCGGCGGGCGAATCAAATAAGGAGATCGGCAGGGCGCTGAATATCAGTACCGGAACGGTAAAAGCGCATCTGGAATCCCTGTATCGCCGTCTGGAAGTGAAAAATCGCACCCAGGCGGCAATGATGTTAAATATCTCCTCCTGAAGAGGATAATTTTACAGCCAGCAGGAAGTTAGCGGCTGGCTGTAAAAATATTATGGTTCACCGTACAAACCAATTAAACGGCGCACCACACCGTTAGTCCAGCCAAACCCATCCTGCAACGGATACTCGCCACCGCCGCCTTCGCGAGGGACACCATCGGCAATATGGTATTTCTCGATCAGTTTGTGCTGTTCCAGATAGAACTGATTCACCGTCTTCAGCCAGCTGCGCGCGATTTCATCACCCAGAAGGTCATCGCCATACATTTTAAATCCCTGAATCGCCATCCATTGTAACGGTGCCCAGCCGTTGGGTTTATCCCACTGTTCACCGGTTTCGTACTCGCTTGCCAGAATCCCGCCAGGTGTCAGTAATCGGCTGCGCACGGCGTTTGCCAGACGATCGGCCTGTTCATGGTTCGCCATACCGACATAGAGCGGCACAATGGCGGCAGCGGAAAACAGCGCCAGTTGCTCGCGTCGCCAGTCGTAATCGCGGTAGATACCGTTTTCATCATCCCAGAGGTAACGGTTTACCGCATCGCGACGGGCACTGGCCTTCTGGCGGAACAGTGCTTCTGTCTCTTTCTCGCCTTTCAGCGCCGAGATGTTGGCGATGGCGCTCTCCAGTTTAAACAGGAAGGCATTCAGATCGATGGGGATGAACTGGGTGGTACGAATGCTCGCCAGACGACCAGTATCACGCAGCCAACGGGAAGAGTAATCCCAACCGGAGGCCGCCCCCGCACGTAAATCGCGGTACACCTCGTTAGGCGGGCGACCAGAATGTTTCGCGGTTTCAACGTCTTCAAGCCAGGATTCGTCACGCGGCGTGTCGCGATCGTCCCAGTAACGGTTGAGCAGCGATCCGTCCGGCATCCGCACAACATGGCGATAGGCCTGATTAGGGATCAACGATTCTGCACCGTCCATCCAGAAGGCATATTCCATTTTCAGGTGGTCGAGATAGCGGCGCGCGCCGCGTACACCATCTTCTTCAAACAACTCCACCATCAGCGCAAAAACCGGTGGTTGCGAGCGGCTCAAATAATAGGTGCGGTTGCCGTTGGGGATGTGACCGTAGTTTTCGATCATCCAGGCGAAGTTATCGGCCATGCATTTCAGCAAATCTTCCCGACCACTTTCCGCCAGCCCCAGCATGGTGAAATAGGAATCCCAATAGTAGGTTTCGCTAAAACGGCCGCCCGGGACAATATATGACTGCGGCAGCGCCAGCAGAGAAGACCACGGAATGTGATCCTGCGGTTCGCGGGTTAGCACCGGCCACAGCTGGTCGATATGCTCTTTCAGGGAATTTTGCGGGTCCGATACATACTCGCTGGAGTAGACCTCCGGCAGCCAGAAGTGGTTTTCAACAAACTTGCGCAAGTCAAAATCACGATGACGGCGCACTTTACGGTAGCGGATTAAAATATCCAGCGGGTCCATTTTAGGTGCGCAGTCGGGAAAGGTTTTACTGTCGGGGAAAATTTTCGCCGACTGAACATGCTCGAACAGTTCGAGATAGCGATCGGCAGGCGTCAGCGCATCAGAGGCGGGCAGCCCTTCAATCATCTCGGGTTCCGGTTCTGCCTCGATCATCTCATCCAGTTTTAATTCATACGGGTCCAGCTCATAGCAGAGATCGACCTCGATCATCAGTTCGTCTGGATTAGGGTTTTGAATTTTCTGATTGAGCATAAGGATCCGACCTCCGAAATTCGTCGCTAATTATCGGGCTTTTCTTTAAGGGTAGTCATTCGCTCCGCCTGGTGGGCGACAAAGCGTGCGGTGGATCACGTTTATTAACCTGCCAAAAAATATAACGCACTAATATCAATGGAATTTATAAAAATACGGATTTCGTGTTGTTTTTCATTTTCAGAACATTCAATCCTGCTCTCGCCGCAATCATGATATGCCATTCCTGATCTGGGTAATAGGCACAGGCTATCTTATTGATAGTTTATATTCATGTAATTGATTGATTCCTATCAAAAAGCGTATTTCCCTGTTTTTTATGATGGCTTTGTCTCGCAGAGACGTTTGCAGCATTCTGGAAAATTTTCTGGGTCACAATAACTCACCACCGTGAGGGAAGAATAATGAAAATGGTCTCACGTATTACCGCGATCGGCCTGGCTGGCGTCGCGATTTGCTATTTAGGGTTATCTGGTTATGTGTGGTACCACGATAATAAACGCAGTAAGCAGGCCGATGTTCAGGCATCTGCTGTCAGTGAAAATAATCAGGTTTTAGGTTTTCTTCGCGAAAAAGGATGCGACTATTGCCATACGCCTTCGGCAGAATTACCCGCCTATTATTATATTCCTGGCGCGAAACAGTTGATGGATTACGACATTAAGCTTGGATATAAATCTTTTAACCTCGAGGCCGTGCGTGCGGCTCTGCTGGCTGATAAACCCGTTTCGCAAAGCGATCTGAATAAGATTGAATGGGTAATGCAGTATGAAACCATGCCACCAACGCGTTATACCGCGCTACACTGGGCGGGTAAGGTGAGTGATGAAGAGCGGGCGGAAATACTCGCCTGGATTGCAAAACAACGCGCAGAATATTACGCCAGTAATGATACTGCTCCGGAGCATCGCAATGAACCGGTGCAGCCCATCCCGCAAAAACTGCCTACCGATGCGCAAAAAGTGGCGTTGGGCTTTGCGCTGTATCACGATCCCCGTTTATCGGCTGATAGCACCATTTCATGCGCTCATTGCCATGCGTTGAATGCGGGGGGCGTCGATGGCAGAAAAACATCGATTGGTGTTGGTGGCGCAGTTGGGCCGATTAACGCGCCGACGGTATTTAACTCAGTATTTAACGTTGAGCAGTTCTGGGATGGTCGTGCGGCAACATTGCAGGATCAGGCGGGTGGACCGCCGTTGAACCCGATTGAAATGGCGTCGAAATCCTGGGACGAAATTATTGCTAAGCTGGAAAAAGATCCGCAGCTTAAAGCGCAGTTCCTCGAAGTCTATCCGCAAGGTTTCAGCGGTGAAAATATTACTGATGCCATTGCTGAATTTGAAAAAACATTAATTACGCCGGATTCCCCATTTGATAAATGGTTGCGTGGAGATGAGAATGCGCTGACGGCACAACAGAAAAAAGGCTATCAATTATTTAAAGATAATAAATGTGCAACTTGTCATGGTGGTATTATTCTCGGCGGACGTTCCTTCGAACCGTTGGGGCTGAAAAAAGACTTTAACTTTGGTGAAATTACGGCGGCGGATATTGGTCGTATGAATGTGACTAAAGAAGAGCGCGATAAATTGCGTCAGAAAGTACCCGGTTTACGTAACGTTGCACTAACGGCACCGTACTTCCATCGCGGTGATGTGCCGACGCTGGACGGGGCGGTGAAACTGATGTTGCGCTATCAGGTAGGCAAAGAGCTGCCGCAGGAGGATGTGGATGATATCGTAGCTTTCCTGCACAGTCTGAACGGGGTTTACACGCCGTATATGCAGGATAAACAATAATTAATTTAATCGCCCGAACAGGAATGTTTGGGCGATTTTTATTACGATAATAAAGTCTGTTTTTAATATTATCATGTTAAATGTTTATATTATAAAAAGTCGTTTTTCTGCTTAGGATTTTGTTATTTAAATTAAGCCTGTAATACCTTGCTTCCATTGCGGATAAATCCTACTTTTTTATTGCCTTCAAATAAATTTAAGGAGTTCGAAATGGACCAGAAGCTGTTAACGGATTTCCGCTCAGAACTACTCGATTCACGTTTTGGCGCAAAGGCCATTTCTACTATCGCGGAGTCAAAACGATTTCCGCTGCACGAAATGCGAGATGATGTTGCATTTCAGATTATCAATGATGAATTATATCTTGATGGCAACGCTCGTCAGAACCTGGCCACTTTCTGCCAGACCTGGGACGACGAAAACGTCCATAAATTGATGGATTTGTCGATCAATAAAAACTGGATCGACAAAGAAGAATATCCGCAATCTGCAGCCATCGACCTGCGTTGCGTAAACATGGTTGCCGATCTGTGGCATGCGCCTGCACCGAAAAATGGTCAGGCCGTTGGCACCAACACCATTGGTTCTTCCGAGGCCTGTATGCTCGGCGGGATGGCGATGAAATGGCGTTGGCGCAAGCGTATGGAAGCCGCAGGTAAGCCGACCAACAAACCAAACCTGGTGTGCGGTCCGGTACAAATCTGCTGGCATAAATTCGCCCGCTACTGGGATGTGGAGCTGCGTGAGATCCCTATGCGCCCCGGTCAGTTGTTTATGGACCCGAAACGCATGATTGAAGCCTGCGACGAAAACACCATCGGCGTGGTGCCGACTTTTGGCGTGACCTACACCGGTAACTATGAGTTCCCACAGCCGCTGCACGATGCGCTGGATAAATTCCAGGCCGACACCGGTATCGACATCGACATGCACATCGACGCTGCCAGCGGTGGCTTCCTGGCACCGTTCGTCGCCCCGGATATCGTCTGGGACTTCCGCCTGCCGCGTGTGAAATCGATCAGTGCTTCAGGCCATAAATTCGGTCTGGCTCCGCTGGGCTGCGGCTGGGTTATCTGGCGTGATGAAGAAGCGCTGCCGCAGGAACTGGTGTTCAACGTTGACTATCTGGGTGGTCAGATTGGGACTTTCGCCATCAACTTCTCCCGCCCGGCAGGTCAGGTGATTGCACAGTACTATGAATTCCTGCGCCTTGGCCGTGAAGGCTATACCAAAGTACAGAACGCTTCCTACCAGGTTGCTGCCTATCTGGCGGATGAAATCGCCAAACTGGGGCCGTATGAGTTCATCTGTACCGGTCGCCCGGACGAAGGCATCCCGGCGGTTTGCTTCAAACTGAAAGATGGTGAAGACCCGGGATACACCCTCTACGACCTCTCTGAACGTCTGCGCCTGCGCGGCTGGCAGGTTCCGGCCTTCACTCTCGGCGGTGAAGCCACTGACATCGTGGTGATGCGCATTATGTGTCGTCGCGGCTTCGAAATGGACTTTGCTGAACTGTTGCTGGAAGACTACAAAGCCTCCCTGAAATATCTCAGCGATCACCCGAAACTGCAGGGTATTGCCCAGCAGAACAGCTTTAAACATACCTGATAACATAACGTTGTAAAAACCGAATGCCCAACCTTTAAAAAACAGTTGGGCATTCGGTTGCTTATTAATCGCAATAATATATTGGCTGTCTATTCATCGTGTTGATAAGATATATGTTATATGAATGTTTATTCAATGTAACGGATATTCTTAATATCACTACAAGAGATTATTTGCTTACTATTAATTTCACTGCGTTCTTAAACACGCCTTTTGTATTATAAATCCAGTCATCCTGCCCGTAGATTATCATCCTGTTTTCCCGCGTCGTTTAAATTTATTTATCAATCAATTTGACTTAAGAGGGCGGCGTGCTACATTAATAAACAGTAATATGTTTATGTAATATTAAGTCAACTATGCAACCACTACATGGTAATTGTCTAATTGCGTACGCAAGACATAAATATATTCTCACCATGGTTAATGGTGAATATCGCTATTTTAATGGCGGTGATCTGGTTTTTGCGGATGCAAGCCAAATTCAAGTGGATAAGTGTGTTGAGAATTTCGTATTAGTTTCAAGAGACACGCTTTCATTATTTCTCCCGATGCTCAAGGAGGAGGCATTAAAACTTCATGCACATAAAAAAGTTCCTTCATTACTCGTTCATCACTGTACCAGAGATATTCCTGTTTTTCAGGAAGTTGCGCAACTATCGCAGAATAAGAATCTTCGCTATGCAGAAATGCTACGTAAAAGGGCATTAATCTTTGCGTTGTTATCTGTTTTTCTTGAGGATACGCAGTTTATACCGTTACTTCTGAACGTGTTGCAACCGAATATGCGAACACGAGTTTGTACGGTCATCAATAATAATATCGCCCATGAGTGGACATTAGCCCGAATTGCTAGCGAATTGTTGATGAGTCCAAGCCTGTTAAAGAAAAAATTGCGCGAAGAAGGTACGTCATATTCACAGTTGCTTACTGAGTGTAGGATGCAGCGTGCTTTACAACTTATTGTTATATATGGGGTTTCAATTAAGCGAGTTGCAGTATCCTGTGGATATCACAGCGTGTCGTATTTCATTTACGTTTTTCGAAATTATTATGGGATGACGCCCACAGAGTATCAGGAGCGATCGGCGCAGGAATTACCGAACTGTGGCCCGGCGGCAAGTATAGCTGCGCAAGGGAATTTTTACGGCACTGACCGTTCTGCGGAAGGAATAAGATTATAGAGTTTTACTCAGACATAAAAAAAACCCGGCATAGGGGACCGGGAAGAGGATAGTCTGCCGTCTCCAGACTAATAAACCGTTATAACACTCCCTGTTGGCACGGGAAACTTTGTGCTCTCAGTAAGTTAAATATAACTTTTACTGGAAATAAGATCAGCCATTTTTTTATAAACATAAGCTATACGCTGTGCGAAAATATATTCGTGTTGCATTTACTTATTGTCAATTAACTGTTATGCAAAACTACTTTGTGGATAAATTT
Source organism: Escherichia sp. WS568 (assembly GCF_046486085.1). Classification (NCBI taxonomy): domain Bacteria; kingdom Pseudomonadati; phylum Pseudomonadota; class Gammaproteobacteria; order Enterobacterales; family Enterobacteriaceae; genus Escherichia; species Escherichia sp. WS568. The sequence goes on along the minus strand of NZ_JBJQMC010000006.1, from coordinate 202,734 downwards.
TGGTCCTACCAAATCTGGCAGTTTTTGCGCTAAGAAACAGTCTGGCATCATTTCATTAGTATACTGAAATTGAAATAATCGCAGTAATGAAATATAAGGGATAGTCATGACTCATGTCTGCTCGGTGATCCTCGTTCGTCGTTCATTCGATATTTATCATGAACAGCAAAAAATATCGTTGCATAACGAGAGTATCCTGCTGCTGGATAAAAATTTGGCAGACGATTTTGCGTTTTGTTCACCGGATACGCGACGACTGGATATCGATGAGCTGACAGTTTGCCATTACTTACAAAATATTCGTCAGATACCACGCAATTTAGGGTTACATAGCAAAGACCGTCTGTTAATTAACCAGTCACCCCCCATGCCGCTGGTGACGGCGATTTTTGATAGTTTCAATGACCCCCGGGTCAATTCGCCGATACTGAGCAAAATGCTCTACCTTTCCTGTTTATCAATGTTTTCTCATAAGAAAGAACTGATCCCCTTACTTTTCAATAGTATCAGTACTGTTTCAGGAAAAGTTGAACGCCTTATTAGCTTTGATATCGCCAAACGTTGGTATCTGCGCGATATCGCAGAAAGAATGTATACCAGCGAGAGTCTCATCAAAAAAAAGTTGCAGGATGAAAATACCTGTTTCAGTAAAATATTACTCGCCTCCAGGATGTCGATGGCCAGACGATTACTCGAGTTACGTCAAATTCCTCTGCATACTATTGCGGAAAAATGTGGATATAGCAGTACGTCGTACTTTATAAACACATTTCGACAATATTATGGTGTAACGCCACATCAGTTTGCGCAACATTCGCCAGGTACCTTTTCCTGACATATTTTGCATTTGAATATTGGTCAGGATCTCACACCTGCTTCATGTGAAACTCTTCCCTGATGATTTCTGCCGGGCTACCGGCTAATTCTCTTTCGCAGTTTGCCAGGCGGTATAGGTATTTTCAGGAGGAAAAGACTCGGCATGTTTGGGATTATTAAGCTGACAATTCATACGATTACGGGAATGTGGGTCAGTATTGTGCTGTTCAAATTGATGACGAATGGCTGGAGTGGTTTCTACTTTCAGTGCTGTGTACTAAGCCTGGTATTCCTGACGGTTAGCTGGTTGTTGAGTGGTGAATGGTTAGCAGGAAAGAGTAAGGCTGAACCTTCACGTTCAACCTTACTCTCATTTACACGTTACGCTTTTTTAAAGCGGGCAAAGAGATGTTCCACTACAACGAAAAAGACCGGAACGAAGTAAATTGCCAGCACTGTTGCGGCAAACATCCCGCCCATCACGCCGGTACCTACCGCGTTTTGCGCGCCAGAACCGGCACCATGACTGATAACCAGCGGCAGCACGCCGAGAATAAAGGCCAGAGAGGTCATCAGGATTGGGCGTAAACGCATTCGCGCCGCTTCGATGATCGCCTCTATCGGCGTTTTCCCTTCTTTCTGCATCATCTCAACGGCAAATTCGACAATCAGGATGGCGTTTTTGGCGGAAAGCCCGATGGTGGTCAGCAAACCAACCTGGAAGTAGACGTCATTACTTAAGCCGCGTAGATCGGTGGCCAGTAATGCGCCAACGACGCCTAACGGTACAACCAACATCACCGAGAACGGAATTGACCAGCTCTCATAAAGTGCGGCGAGGGCGAGGAACACCACGACCAGTGAAATGGCATACAGCGCGGGAGCCTGATTTGAGGATAACGCTTCCTGATACGACAGTCCGGTCCATGAGTAGCCGACGCCTGCCGGAAGTTTAGCGACCAGGTCTGCCATAAATTTCATGGCGTCACCGGTACTTTTACCGGCCGCCGCTTCACCTAAAATCTCCATTGACGGGATGCCGTTGTAGCGTTCCAGTCGCGGTGAACCATAGGTCCATTCGGTAGACGAGTAGGCAGAAAGCGGTGCCATCGTGCCAGAGGCGTTGCGTACATACCATTGGTTGATGTTATCCGGCAACATACGGAACGGCGTGCCTGCCTGGACATACACTTTTTTCACCCGCCCCTGGTTGAGGAAGTCGTTCACGTAGCTGCTGCCGAAGGCGGTGGAAATTGTCTGGTTGATATCAGACAGCGCCACGCCCATAGCCTCGGCTTTCGCAGCGTTGACGTTCACTTTGAACATCGGCGTATCTTCCAGGCCGTTCGGGCGAACCCCGGTGACCTGATTCGGTGATTGCGCTGCCAGTGATAACAGCTCGTTTCGCGCCTGGGTCAGTTTTTCGTGCCCCAGGTTGCCGTTGTCCAGCAGTTCCATATCAAAACCTGACGCGGTACCCAGTTCAGCCACCGCGGGTAAGTTGAACGGGAAGACGACGGCTTTATTGATACTGCTTAACGCAATCATTGCCCGCTGAATGATCGCGGTAACCGAGTTTTCCTCACCGACACGTTCAGACCACGGTTTGAGGCTGATAAACGCCAGACCGTTGTTTTGCCCCTGGCCGCTGAAGCCAAAGCCGCCAACGGTAAACACCGACTGAACATTATCTTTCTCTTTAGTCAGATAATAATCCGTCACCTGTTGCAGCACTTTCGTGGTGTTAACCATGGTGGCACCGGAAGGTAACTGAGCGGTGGTCATAAATACCCCCTGATCCTCTTCTGGTAAGAAAGAGGTCGGCGTACGCAGGAACAGCACCGCCATCCCGGCGCAAATCAGCAGGTAGACCACCATGTAGCGACCGGTACAACGCAACAGCGAACGGGTGCTGTCGGTATAGTGCTGAGTTGATTTTTCAAACAGCGTGTTGAAGCGTGCGAACAGGGCGTTAGGTTTGTGACCGCCTTCCGGCGCGGCTTTCAGAATGGTGGCGCACAGGGCAGGGGTCAGGCTCATTGCCACAAATACTGAAAGCAGCATGGAGGAGATCAGCGTGATGGAGAACTGTCGGTAGATCTCCCCGGTTGCACCGCTCATAAAGGCCATCGGCATAAACACTGCGGAAAGAACAACGGCAATCCCGACCAGCGCACGTTGGATCTGCCTCATCGATTTATGCGTCGCTTCCTTCGGCGGTAGCTTATCTTCCGCAATGACACGCTCGACGTTCTCCACCACCACGATGGCGTCATCCACCAGTAACCCTATCGCCAGCACCATCCCGAACATAGTTAACGTGTTGATGGTGAAACCGACCGCCGACAAGATCGCAAACGTCCCGAGAATAACCACCGGTACGGCAATCGTCGGGATGATTGTGGCGCGGAAATTCTGCAAAAACAGATACATGACCAGGAAGACGAGGATGATAGCCTCAACCAGCGTTTTGAAAACTTCCTGAATAGAAATTTTGATAAACGGTGTGGTGTCGTAAGGATAAACCGTCTTCAGGCTTGCAGGGAAATAAGCCGATAAACGGTTCAGCTCCTCTTTCACCGCTCGCGAGGTATCCAGGGCGTTTGCTCCGGTAGCCAGTTTGATGGCGATCCCGGCAGCAGGTTTGCCGTTATAGCGCGCCACGGTGGAATAATCTTCCGCCCCAAGTTCGACGCGGGCGACATCACGCAGCAGCACTTGCGAACCATCTTGCTGAACTTTCAACAGGATTTTGCCAAATTCTTCCGGTGTTTGCAGACGCGTCTGCACAATGATCGAGGCGTTCAGTTGCTGGTCTGCCGCCTGTGGCATGCCACCCAGTTGACCACCGGAAATCTGGTTGTTTTGCACCTTAATCTGGGAAATAACATCGGAAGGTACCAGGTTATATTTATTGAGTTTTTGCGGGTCCAGCCAGATACGCATGGCGTACTCGGAACCAAAGAGCTGTACGCTACCAACGCCCGCGGTACGGCTTAGCGGGTCTTTGATATTAGACGCTACATAGTCCGCGATATCGTACTGGTTGAGGCTGCCGTTATCAGAAATAAATGCCGCTACCATCAGGATATTACTGCTCGACTTATCGACGCTAATCCCCTGCTGCTGCACCGCTTCAGGTAATGAAGGCATAGCGAGCTGCAGTTTATTTTGCACCTGAACCTGTGCGATATCAGGCGATGTCCCAGTCTCGAAGGTCAGAGTGATGGAGGCATTACCTGCCGCATCGCTGGTTGAAGACATGTACATCAGGCCATCAAGCCCATTCATATTTTGCTCAATCACCTGAGTGACCGAGTCTTCTACTGTTTGCGCATCGGCACCCGGATAGGTAGCGCTGATGGTAATGGTCGGTGGCGCAATCTGCGGATACTGCGCAACCGGTAAGTTCATGATCGCCAGACCACCTGCAAGCATCATAATAATGGCAAGTACCCAGGCAAAAACCGGGCGATCAATAAAATAGTTAGCCATGAAAGTCCCCTTAAGCCTGCAACGTTATTGTTTCGATTCGGTGCTGGCGTTTTCCTGGCTGGAGGAAATTGCTCGTGCTTTGATACCCGGACGAATGCGTTGCAAACCGGAAACGATCACCCGATCGCCGGCCTGCAAGCCAGAGGTGACAACCCACTGGTCGCCGATGGCTTTGCTGGCTTCAATTTCGCGTAGCTGCACGACATCGTCTTTATCCAGAATGAGTGCCGTTGCTTTACCCTGGGCGTTGTGGGTGACGCCTTCCTGCGGCACCAGTAATACATTCTGGCGGCTACCTTCATCCACTAATGCCGTGACATACATGCCAGGCAGCAAGTCACCATTTGGGTTGGGGAAAATCGCCCGTAACGTCACGGAGCCCGTGGTTTCATCTACCGTTGGGTCGGAGAATTTCAGCGTGCCAGTCTGGCTGTAACGTTTACCATTTTCCAGATTGAGCTGTACTGGCGTACTGCCCTGAACCTGTTTGATTTGCCCACTGGCGACCTCTTCTTTCATGCGCAAGAAATCCTGCACCGACTGCGTGAGATCGACATAAATCGGGTCCAGACGTTGTACGGTAACCAGCGAATCTGCCTGATTAGCGGTAACGAGTGCGCCGACGGTCACCGACGATTTCCCGCTGACGCCCGTAATCGGCGAGGTGACATTTGCGTATTGCAGGTTGATAGTCGCCTGTTCAACAGCCGCTTTGGCGATGGTGACATTGGCTTCTGCTTCATTCAACTGGGTGCGCGCGGTGTCGTAATCCTGACGGCTAACGTAGTTGGTCTTCAGCAACGATGCCTGGCGGTTAAAGGTGATGCGGGCATTGCTGGCGGTAGAGAGCGCTTTCGCCAGCGAACCTTTGGCGGAGTTCAGCTCTGCCTGTAAAGGCGCAGGATCAATCTGATACAGCGAATCGCCCTGGTTCACTTTATCGCCTTCGATAAAGTTGCGTTTAATGATAATACCGCCCACCTGGGGACGTATCTCGGCAACTTCATAAGGAACGGTTCTACCGGGCAATTCGCTCAACACATTGACCGAACCGGGGGAGAGTGTGACGACACCGACCTCAGGCGTCATGGCGGCGGCGTTTTCCGCCGATTTGTCATCGCAGGCGGTGAGCATCGCGCCGCAGAATAACAACGGTATTAACAGTTTTCTTCTTCTGTTCATTTTAGTCCCTGAAAATTCTTGAGAAATAACGGTTCTTTAAATTGCGCGCGAGGAGAGATATGAGGGATTTACAGACCAGCGGCATAGTGGGGTTGTCAGCCAGTAAGATGGGATGCAAGCACAATGATCGACATGGTGAGGTCAACGACAAAAAAAATGTTGCCGTTCTGCCAACAGTTTCTGCCAGCATTCGGGCAACGAAGGGTTCTACTGGTGGATACACATACCAGGGGAATAAAGTCGTTTTCGTCTCTCCTTCAATAATCACCGGGGGTATTGAAATCAGCATCTGCATCCCTCGTCATGCCAGCCATCAATTTCAGTTGCTTATGTCCTTACTAAAAATAAGATGTGATACCCAGGGTGACGATGTCGCTCATACGTCTTAATTTCAGCTTGTACATAATGTTGAATTTCTGAATCTTTAATGTTTGTTGCGAAATGTTGAGCGTTGACGTGATATTGCTTTCATTTTTGTTTTTCAGAATCAGTTGCATAATTTTGAACTGATTATGTGAAAAACATAGTTGTGAATTCTTATGGGGCAAGTGTTTACCATAAGTAATCTCAAGAAGATTTTTGATACTTTCTTTACGGCTGACAAAATAAATAGGCGCTTTAGCTTTTAGTTTACTGATGTGATAAGGTGCCAAAACAATAATTCTCTCGGCATCTAATTTCTCCAGAAATTTAATCGCTTCTTCATCAAGGATATGATTGTGATAGGTATCAATGATAACCTTGAAGGGTTTATTGCCTACTTTTTTGATCTCTGACAGGGAATTGATTTTTATCATTTCGTGATTATCTTTCAACTGCCAAAAGCCCTGTAAAAGAAAAGAATCTTTCGTCATGAGAAAAATCATAACTTGCTCCTTAGCCGTTATCGTTTCGAACATGTCATCCTTTTCATTATTTACATCCTTGTCCGAATCGTTGTTCAATATAGTAAACGCCTATAAGAACTTTGCCCTTCGTGAACTAATACGTCTATTAACACTAATCAATACTTCAGATTTATCCATCACGCACTCCATATATTGATCCTAAGTAAAATTCCTGGTTGTTATCAATTTGTAAATGATAAACAAAAAGTTAACGTTTGCGGATTACTGCCCAAGAATAAGTTATCAATAACCAGTTTGTGATCTCTGAAGAATATTACTAAAGTTAAAATGTAATCCGATTTAAATATCGAGTCTCCTTGTTTCGACTTAGGCTGGCAATTGGATTGCCAGCTTTCTTTTAACGCATTGAAATTACCTGAGTAAATAACTCATTCATGTCTTCAGGTTTTTATATAGCGTCTGGAGACACGGATATTTATGCAATGTAATCAACGCCAGCTGCAAAAAAATGAACCCGGATTACTTATTTAACCGCCTATAGCATCAACGCTTACAGAACTCTTTGTTCACTTTCCCACAGCACTTTTAAAACATTAAACCTGACCACGGAAAATATCAGCCATGATAATGTTTGAAATGGCTAATTTGCCATGGAATGAAAAAATCAGATTAAATTCAGTAGGTTGAAATAATCAACAGCAGGCAATTGTTTCAATGATAGTGCGTAATTGAACTGAAACACTGTATAGCTAAGAGAGTATTAACTGGATCATAGTCACTTAATGTGACTATGATCCAGGTGGAAATAGGGATAATTATTGCTTTTTAACGAACAAACTGGCGAAGCTGAACAGACTGGCGGCGCTAAATATCAGTTCAATTCCCACCAGTGTGGAAACCAGCGTTACCGACACCATCGGCGTAGCACCAAGGAATATCCAGGCAATGACGATATCCAGCACACCAATAACGAGCTGTAGCCAACTGCCTTTCATTGAACGCTGACGATACCAACTCATCAGGCGAATAACCCCTGCCACACAGAACAAACCGGCAATAAATGCCGCAATGGCAAAAATGCCCAGCTCTGGTGCGCGGATGAAGAAATAGCCGATCAATAAATAGGCGACTGCGACGAGGAAACCGGATAATACCGGCCAGAAATTATGACTGCGGTTGCTGAATAACCCGACAATAAGCGCAATACCCGAGCAGATTAATAATGCACCCACTACTGTGCTTAAAATATCGCCAGAGACGAACGGAAAACTGATACACAGCAACCCGACGATAAACAGCAGCACGGCAATAAACTGGATTGCTCTGCGATGTTTTTTAAGCATCTCCAGATCAAACTTCAAAATTGTTGCCTTATCTATATATAACATAGAACCACCCTATAAAATTAAGAAGAAAATCCCCTGCTATCAATCTATGCCAAAAACGCGTGTAAGAATGCAGTCGATTTAATAAAAATTTCCTAATTACAGTATCTGATGCATCTGTAACTCATTGTATTGAAATAAAAATATCTGATTTTGATATTTTCCATCAACATGACATATACAGAAAACCAGGTTATAACCTCAGTGTCGAAATTGATTCGTGACGGCTCTTTCACTTTATAGTTGAGGATATTACGATGAAAAAAGTATTAGGCGTTATTCTTGGTGGTCTGCTTCTTCTGCCAGTAGTGAGCAGTGCAGCGGATGCACAAAAAGCAGCTGATAACAAAAAACCGGTCAACTCCTGGACCTGTGAAGATTTCCTGGCTGTGGACGAATCCTTCCAGCCAACTGCAGTTGGTTTTGCTGAAGCACTGAACAACAAAGATAAACCAGAAGATGCGGTTTTAGATGTTCAGGGTATTGCAACCGTAACCCCAGCTATCGTTCAGGCTTGTACTCAGGATAAAAAAGCCAGCTTTAAAGATAAAGTTAAAGGCGAATGGGACAAAATTAAGAAAGATATGTAATTCCGGGAATGCGTTACATCGTATTTCCTTGCATATTGAACAGGCCGGAATATCTTCTTTAAAAGCAGCTATTCCTCCTGTTTGTATATAATCTCTATATTGAATGGGTTACAAAATGAACATTGCATCTCTCCGTAAAGCGTTTATTTTTATGGGCGCTGTAGCGGCTTTGTCACTGGTGAACGCACAATCTGCGCTGGCAGCCAATGAATCCGCTAAAGATATGACCTGCCAGGAATTTATTGATCTGAATCCAAAAGCAATGACACCAGTTGCGTGGTGGATGCTGCATGAAGAAACAGTATATAAAGGTGGCGATACCGTTACTTTAAATGAAACCGATCTCACTCAAATTCCTAAAGTGATCGAATACTGCAAGAAAAACCCGCAGAAAAATTTGTATACCTTCAAAAATCAAGCATCTAATGACTTGCCGAATTAATAAGGTACAAGTAAAAAGGAGTAGCAAGTTGAGCCATCTTGCTGCTCCTTTTTGCATTTTTATATGACAGCAGAATTTATTATACGTCTTATACTCGCGGCAATTGCCTGTGGCGCTATTGGCATGGAAAGGCAAATGCGCGGCAAAGGAGCAGGGTTACGCACACATGTATTAATTGGCATGGGAAGCGCCCTGTTTATGATTGTTTCGAAATATGGTTTTGCTGACGTGCTGTCTTTAGATCACGTCGGACTGGACCCCAGCCGTATTGCTGCTCAGGTGGTGACGGGCGTCGGGTTTATCGGTGCAGGTAACATTCTCGTTCGTAACCAAAATATTGTAGGTCTGACGACGGCAGCGGATATCTGGGTGACCGCCGCCATTGGTATGGTTATTGGCAGCGGTATGTACGAACTGGGTATTTATGGTTCAGTGATGACCTTGCTGGTGCTGGAAGTCTTCCATCAATTAACCTTCCGCCTGATGAACAAAAATTACCATTTACAGCTGACATTAGTGAACGGTAATACGGTATCAATGCTCGACTGGTTTAAGCAGCAAAAAATAAAAACGGATTTAGTTTCGTTGCAGGAAAATGAAGATCATGAAGTGGTCGCCATTGATATCCAGCTTCATGCCACAACGTCGATAGAAGATCTGTTGCGATTATTAAAAGGTATGGCAGGGGTGAAAGGCGTTTCAATTAGCTAATCTGTATAGTTATTTATTCGCAGGAGTACCAGTGCGGTACTCCTGTTGGTTTTAATGATCGAGGACGATCAGTGGTGAATGGTTGGCAGGATCTTTAAGTACGGTAATATCCGCGCCGTAGAGCATTGTCAGCGCCTGCTGTGTCAATACGTCCTGCGGCTTACCATTTGCGATAACCTTTCCTTTTTGCATTAATACAACACGGTCTGCATAACGCGCGGCAAGATTTAGATCGTGCAATACGCAGCAAACATTGAACTGCCGTTCGTGAACTAACTGGCGTAATAAACGAAACAAGTGCTGCTGATGGTGAATATCCAGCGCCGAAGTTGGTTCATCAAGAAATAACCATTTCGGTGAGGGAGTAGGTTCCCAGAGTTGCACCAGCAGGCGCGCTAATTGCACGCGCTGTTGTTCACCACCGGATAATTGCCGATAGTCGCGGTTTGCTAACGCCTGACAGTCACATAACGCTATTATTTGTGCTGTTTCATTATCCTGATTACCAGTACGATGCGGATGCCGCCCCATCTGGATAACTTCTTGTACGCTGAATGGAAACGCCATGTGGCTATTTTGACGCATCACGGCCCGGTGTTTCGCCAGTTCAGTAATCGACCATTCATTTAATGGCTTATTAAACAACCGACATTCGCCGCTATCAGGTTGAAGATAGCCGGTTAGCTGGCGAAGCAGCGTAGATTTTCCCGCACCATTAGGGCCGAGGATGGCAACAATTTCCCCACCGGGAAAAGTCAGCGAGACATTATCAGTCAGACGCCGCCCCTGAAGGCTATAAACCAGATTCTGGGCGCTGATCATGTGATCCTCCGGTTGCGCAGAATCAACCACATAAAATAAGGGCCACCAAGCAGGCTGGTTAATAATCCCACGGGCATTTCTGCTGGCTGTACCAGCGTGCGGGCAAGCGTGTCTGCCATCAGCAATAAACAGGCTCCGGCGAGGGCGGAACAAGGGATTAGCCAGCGGTGATTTGCCCCGGTAGTCATGCGAATCAGATGCGGGATCACCAGGCCAATAAAGCCGATAATGCCGCTTACCGATACGGCGGCACCAACGAGCAGTGAGCTCACTAACAGTAATTGCTGGCGTTTACGCTTAACGTTCACGCCGAGGTAGTGGGCTTCTTCATCACCGAGCTGCAGTAAATTCAGCGTTCCGGCGAGACAAGTTGTTGCGATAATGGCCGGTAGGATGAATGAACTGGCAACCAATAACGTCGGCCATTGCGCCTGTCCAAGATTGCCCATCATCCACAATGTGAGTTGTCGTAGCTGCTGCTCATCGCCGATATAGCTCAGGATGCCGATCGCTGCGCCGCACAGGGCATTGATGGCGATACCGGCGAGTAATAATTGCATCATGCTGCCATCGCGATGGCGCTGCGTGATGAGAAAAATGATGGTGCAGACCACTAAACTTCCGGCAATGGCAAACACCATTTGCTCATAGAGCACCAGCACCACTGGGAAGGAGAAGGGCAGCACAATAGCAACGCCAACCATTAATGCAGAACCGCTACTGACGCCAAGTAATCCAGGGTCAGCCATTGGGTTGCGAAAAAGCCCTTGCATAATTACCCCTGCGGTTGCCAACGCTGCACCTACCAGCACCGCCAGCAAAACCCTTGGTAGACGAATATTGAGCCAGATATCGCGGTATTCCTCATCAAAAAGGGCATCAAAACTGATCTTTAACGCTCCCTGACTGGCACCAAACAGCACCAGAGCGAGCAATAATAGTGATAGCCCCATAAAGACCCTGGCGGAAGAGAGTGAATCCTTGAGCACGCAAAACTCCGTTACGACATTACGGCGCGGACATACCGCGCCGGGGGATCACGCCGGTTTCAGGTCCGGTTCAATCAGACTGTAGACCTGCTGGTTAAGTGCTGGCGCATTTGCCAGTTCATGGATATGTGCGGCGACATCGGCACGGTGAACAAAACCATGACACTCCTGATTTTGTATCCGTTGTGCTTTGCCCGTTGCCGCCCCATCAAGCAGACCGCCAGGGCGGAGAATGGCATAATCAAGCTGGCTGGTTTGCAACCAGCTTTCCGCCAGCGTTTTTTCCCGTACCGCCTGACCAAACGCAGCCTTTGCCCGCTCTGATAAAAACGGCCAGCTATCGCCGCATCCCAAAGAGGTCACCAGAATCATGCGACTGATGCCAGCCTTCTCGGCCTCGTCAATCACTGTTCTGTGCGCCAGATAATCCTGAGCTCCGCCCATTGTTGAGATGATAAGCGCATCCGGGCCAGCTGCGCGGCAAGCAGCCGCGACTACGCTGGCATCACAGGCGTCGCCTGTAAAAACCTGTACGCCTTGTTGCGCCAGTTTCGTGGCGGCATCAGCATGACGAATGACAGCAACGACCGGACGTTGTTCCGCCAGCGCCAGTTCAAGCGTTCTGGCACCCACACCTTTTCCGCCTGCGCCAAAGAGTAGCCACGGCGTCATCAGGCGTGTTCCTTTAACGATGCTTCCAGAGCATGGAAGGCGCTGACCTGTTCGCTCAGGAGCTGACGATGGTCATCCCTGCCGAGGAAGATTTTCAGCATTGCGCTGCCTTCTTTGTTGAAAAAGAGAATGGATGCGGTGTCCATGCCCATAAATTTACGTTCGATCAAGGCAATATGTGTGCAGTTTTCTGCTTTGATATGCCCGGACATGCCGTGCTTTCCGCGTAGGTTGAAATAGCCGTGGCGGTGGAAACCCGAAGGCAGTTCGCCGCTAAATTCGAGGATGACATCGGCAGTATGTACTAACGTGGTGACGTTGCCCCATTCGCAGACGGTATCCCAGACAGTATCGAATTTATCGCCTGACACTATGGTAGAGGAGGGCAGATTTTTCACTACTTCCAGCAGCGTGGTGTTGTATTGTTCGGCTACCACCTCCAGCGTACCGTCCGGCTCCGTTTTCAAAAATTCTTGTAACGAGACATGGCTCATAAATCACTCCTGTTATGGTTTTTCACGCACAATCGCTGGCGCATTAAGTACCTGAATTAGTTCATTAAGAGACTGCAAAATATTGCTTGCCCAGAAACGACCTTCATTAGTCAGCCGCAGGCAAGTTGACGCATCGCGGCTTAAGCCTTTTTGGTGCCATTGAGCCAGTAACGGCGCGAGTTTTTCGGCATGTGGCGTAAGTTCGTCCAGCGGTACACGCGCTGTTTCAACACCTGACTGCAAGGTATGACGCCATTGCGCATCACGTTCGGCGTTACGCATGATCATCATCAGCGGTTTTTTGCCTGCCGCGACGGATTCATGCCAGGTCTGAAGATTGCGTTCGTTCATCCAGGAGTAACCATTAATCGAACCACCGGCTCCGGAACCAAAGGCCAGACAATCGGCACCTTGTTTTATCAGCAGGTTATAGAGATTGCGTTCGCGTGTGGTACGGCCCCAGTGGCTGTTACTGATGCAGCGCCAACCGGCATCGTCCATAAAATCACACCCTTGCAGGTAAAGATCGCGACGTTCTGCCGGAGAGGGCACGGTAGTACGCCCATTTTCCACGGCTTTGCCCAGCGGTGTATTGGGCAGGACATTGAGCGCATAGAGATCGACGCCGTCGAGACCGATATCGCGGGCAATAACCAGATCTTCTCCCCAGGTTTGCGCATCCTGACCCGGCAGACCAAACAGCAGGTCACAGACCACCGCGGCACGGTCGCGTTTAACCAGGCTTTCCATAAACGCAATAGCGGTTGGGCCATCCGAGGTGCGGGCCATTTTCTTGCGGATTTTGCTGTTAAACGACTGAATACCAATTGAGAAGCGGTTTGCTCCAGCATCAAGGCAAGCATCGATTCGCTCAGCGTCAAAATTCAGTACCCGGCCTTCGATAGTGATTTCACAATCAGGGGCCAGTGGCAGCTTTTCTCGTAATGTGGTGATGATTCTGGCCAAATCGTGTGCCGAAAGCGCGGAAGGCGTACCGCCACCGAAATAGACCGCGTGGATGGGGGCAGACTGATGCAATACGCTGTCTGCTTCCAGTTCTATTTCACGAATCAGGGCGTCGGTATAATGAGCACACGCATCTTCATTAAAACGGTTCTGATAAAAACCACAAAACGTGCAGTGTGTCGCACAAAAAGGAATGTGTAGGTAAACCAGTCGCTTACGTGGTGATACCGTTTGATTGATCATCTCTTGCCAGGTCTGTGCCAGTTGCTCTTTGGCAACCGGAATGGCCCCACGAAACGGCATCATGGCGCGCCTGTCTTTAAAGGGCTGATCACCGTCTAAAGCAAAATGTGGCGTGAGATCCAGGGTGTTATTTGTGTTCATTCGTCTGATTTAAATCCATTTATTGCGGCCAAAGCTGCTGGTGTAAAGACTCAACGACATCAGCAATACGCGGACCCATTCCCAGAATCAGGTTTTGATCAACGGTGATAATGCGCTGGTTCTTCCAGGCGGCGGTGTGGGTAATTCCGGCAATAGAACGTAGCCGATTAATATCGCCATCGACCATTTGTGAGGTGACGACAATCACTTCAGGGTTAGCCGCAATCAGCGATTCCGCGCTGTAGCTTTTGTACTGCTGGTGGGTAGCGACGTTTTCTGCTCCGGCAAGCGAAAGAATGGCGTCCGCGACGCTGCCTTTACCGGCAACCTGCGGCGCACTTCCGCCTGCGGAGAGAATAAACATGGCTTTAACCGGGGCTTTTTTGGCCGCCACGTTTTGCTGTACTCGCTCCAGGCGTTGATTGATCTGTGTCACCAGCGCCTCGCCTTGTTCAGGAACCTGTAGCGTTTTTGCCAGTTGGCGAATGTTGGCGTACATCTGCTCAAGGGTGGCAGGCACACGCGGCAGGGTGACGACGTTGACTTTTTGCGCCCGCAGTTGGTCGAGCACAATTTGCGGTCCTGCATCCTGCCAGGTAATTACGCTATCCGGGCGAAGTGACAAAATGCCTTCGCTGCTGAGTTGTTTCCAGTAACCAATATGCGGCAGTCTGGCGGTTTCTGGTGGATAAGATGTCGTTTCATCGACACCAACCACGCGTTTGCCAGCGCCCATCGCGTAGATTAGCTCCGTCAGCGATCCTCCTGCGACCACGATACGTTCGGCAGCCGTTACGCTAAAAGTCCAGCTAAGAGCCAGTAATGCCGTAAACAATTTTTTTCGTTTTACCATGGTCTTCGCGGCAGAGGCCACGGCTGAAATACATAACGTCAGTGGGGAAAAAAGAAACGGCCTGGTGATGATCCTTGGCATAATATGAGAACCCTTATCAAATTGAGAATGATCATGATTATCATTTGAGTTATATATGAAATACAACCGTCGATTCAATACGCACGGCGTTACAAGCGTATTTATTTTTGATTTTTATCAAGATGCTTCGTCAGCTAATGTTCTTGTTACCGATTAAATTTCAGCGCGGGAAAAAGCTGAGAACCCGGAGATATCGCGGCTTGCAGAGCAAAGAGAAGAGAAAATTATCACTGTTAACGACAACGTTTTGTGATGAGGTTGTGGGGGGATAGCCATAAACACAGGATGGTTTTCTGGATGCTGGATAGATTTCATAACCCCCTGTTTATTGTGTTAATGGCGGTTAAAAAAAGCTTGATCATAAAAAATTGATCGATAATAATTCTCATTATCACGTTTGAGTTTAACAAAATATGACATCATGGATAACAAAATCATATCTTTTGTAAGGGAAAACGCACAGCACTCTTCACTTCAGACGTGGCGTACTACTTTGCCTGACAAAGAGGGCGTGCTTTTGCTGAATTATCAGAAATATTCGGCAATTTTACGGGATATATACGCTAATAGCTTCCCGTGGTGATATCTAATCATTTGAATTGTAAATAAATTTATTTTTCGCCAGCCACCCCGGTATTAACCCAGGCAGCCAGCATTTTTTATTTTCCTCATGGAGAATCGCTATGTCACGTCCGCAATTTACCTCGTTGCGTTTGAGTTTGTTGGCTTTGGCTGTTTCTGCCACCTTGCCAACGTTTGCTTTTGCTACTGAAACCATGACCGTTACGGCAACGGGGAATGCACGTAGTTCCTTCGAAGCGCCTATGATGGTCAGCGTTATCGACACTTCCGCTCCTGAAAATCAAACGGCTACTTCAGCCACTGATTTGCTGCGTCATGTTCCTGGAATTACTCTTGATGGTACCGGACGAACCAACGGTCAGGATGTAAATATGCGTGGCTATGATCATCGCGGCGTGCTGGTTCTTGTCGATGGTGTTCGCCAGGGAACGGATACCGGACACCTGAATGGCACTTTTCTCGATCCGGCGCTGATCAAGCGTGTTGAGATTGTTCGCGGACCTTCAGCATTACTGTATGGCAGTGGCGCGCTGGGTGGAGTGATCTCCTACGATACGGTCGATGCAAAAGATTTATTGCAGGAAGGACAAAGCAGTGGTTTTCGTGTCTTTGGTACTGGCGGCACGGGGGACCATAGCCTGGGATTAGGCGCGAGCGCGTTTGGGCGAACTGAAAATCTGGATGGTATTGTGGCCTGGTCCAGTCGCGATCGGGGTGATTTACGCCAGAGCAATGGTGAAACCGCGCCGAATGACGAGTCCATTAATAACATGCTGGCGAAAGGGACTTGGCAAATTGATTCAGCCCAGTCTCTGAGCGGTTTAGTGCGTTACTACAACAACGACGCGCGTGAACCAAAAAATCCGCAGACTGTTGAGGCTTCTGATAGCAGCAACCCGATGGTTGATCGTTCAACAATTCAACGCGATGCGCAGCTTTCTTATAAACTCGCCCCGCAGGGCAACGACTGGTTAAATGCAGATGCAAAAATTTACTGGTCGGAAGTCCGTATTAATGCGCAAAACACGGGGAGTTCCGGCGAGTATCGTGAACAGATAACAAAAGGAGCCAGGCTGGAGAACCGTTCCACTCTATTTGCCGACAGTTTCGCTTCTCACTTACTGACATATGGCGGTGAGTATTATCGTCAGGAACAACATCCGGGCGGCGCGACCACGGGCTTCCCGCAAGCAAAAATCGATTTTAGCTCTGGCTGGCTACAGGATGAGATCACCTTACGCGATCTGCCGATTACCCTGCTTGGCGGAACCCGCTATGACAGTTATCGCGGTAGCAGCGACGGCTACAAAGATGTTGATGCTGACAAATGGTCATCTCGTGCGGGGATGACTATCAACCCGACCAACTGGCTGATGTTATTTGGCTCATATGCCCAGGCATTCCGCGCCCCGACGATGGGCGAAATGTATAACGATTCTAAGCACTTCTCGATTGGTCGCTTCTATACCAACTATTGGGTGCCAAACCCGAACTTACGTCCGGAAACTAACGAAACTCAGGAGTACGGTTTTGGGCTGCGTTTTGATGACCTGATGTTGTCCAATGATGCTCTGGAATTTAAAGCCAGCTACTTTGATACCAAAGCGAAGGATTACATCTCCACGACCGTCGATTTCGCGGCGGCGACAACTATGTCGTATAACGTCCCGAACGCCAAAATCTGGGGCTGGGATGTAATGACGAAATATACCACTGATCTGTTTAGCCTTGATGTGGCCTATAACCGTACCCGCGGCAAAGACACCGATACTGGGGAATATATCTCCAGCATTAACCCGGATACCGTTACCAGTACCCTGAATATTCCGATCGCTCACAGTGGCTTCTCTGTTGGGTGGGTTGGTACGTTTGCCGATCGCTCAACACATATCAGCAGCAGTTACAGCAAACAACCAGGCTATGGCGTGAATGATTTCTACGTCAGTTATCAAGGACAACAGGCGCTCAAAGGTATGACCACTACTTTGGTGTTGGGTAACGCTTTCGACAAAGAGTACTGGTCACCACAAGGCATCCCACAGGATGGTCGTAACGGAAAAATTTTCGTGAGTTATCAATGGTAATCATCTGCCCCGATATTTCGGGGCATTTATCTGGAAGGAAGAGAGACAATGAACCACTACACACGCTGGCTTGAGTTAAAAGAACAAAATCCCGGAAAGTACGCGCGTGACATCGCAGGTTTAATGAATATCAGCGAAGCAGAACTGGCATTTGCGCGCGTCACGCACGACGCGTGGCGGATGCGCGGCGATATCCGTGACATTCTGGCGGCGCTCGAAAGTGTTGGCGAGACCAAATGTATTTGCCGTAATGAATATGCAGTCCATGAGCAAGTTGGTGCGTTCACAAACCAGCATTTGAACGGACATGCCGGATTGATCCTCAATCCGCGCGCGCTGGATTTACGTCTGTTTCTCAATCAATGGGCCAGTGTTTTCCACATCAAAGAAAACACGGCTCGTGGCGAACGCCAGAGTATTCAGTTCTTTGATCATCAGGGCGATGCATTACTAAAAGTTTATGCCACCGACAATACCGATATGGCGGCATGGAGTGAGCTTCTGGCACGGTTTATCACCGATGAGAATACGCCGCTTGAGTTAAAAGCCGTTGATGCGCCAGTTGTTCAAACGCGAGCCGATGCCAGTGTGGTCGAGCAAGAGTGGCGGGCGATGACCGACGTTCATCAGTTTTTTACGTTGCTCAAGCGCCACAACCTGACGCGCCAACAGGCGTTCAATCTGGTGGCAGACGATTTGGCCTGCAAAGTATCCAACAGTGCGTTGGCGCAAATTCTTGAATCTGCACAGCAGGATGGCAATGAAATCATGGTGTTTGTTGGCAACCGTGGCTGCGTACAGATTTTCACTGGCGTGGTAGAAAAAGTGGTGCCAATGAAAGGTTGGCTGAATATTTTTAACCCGACGTTTACTCTTCATCTATTAGAAGAGAGCATTGCTGAAACCTGGGTAACCCGTAAACCTGCTAGTGACGGTTATGTGACCAGTCTGGAATTGTTTGCCCATGATGGTACGCAGATAGCGCAACTTTATGGTCAACGTACAGAAGGCGAACAGGAGCAAGCGCAATGGCGTAAGCAAATTGCTTCGCTGATACCGGAAGGCGTTACTGCATAACGTATAATTAACGGGAGGTCTGGCTATTTATTGCTGGGCCTCTTTATATTAATCAATCGATCACACCAGATAATCAATATGCTGATGGCGTACCAACTCATTGATCCGCTTAAGATTGAGGATCATCATGATATTGTGTTTATGGCAGTAGAACGTTTTTAGCGATATTTTCAGTTTCTCCAGAATATCTTCCGTTGTCATTTGATTCGCAATGCAGCTCAGAACCTGATGCTGCTTGCGCGAAAGGGCCACATCCGCTTCAGGCACAGAGCAGTAACTGCCATTGATGAGTGCGACAAAGTCGATGATGGTGATAGTTCGCGGAACAAAGGTCACCGGTACTTTCCCCAGGCAGCGTTTAATATTAAAGGGAGAGAAAATAATCACATGGACAGGTTTTAATCGTTCAATTTGAGTGAGCAAATTAGAATGAAATACATTATTCATTAATGTATCAATAATGACGAAGGCATGCTGATGCAACATTACGTCGATCTCTTCTTCGTTCTGTATATGAACGACATTACCTTTACTCAGAATGTTTTTCATCGCAGTGAAGAACATCGTATCCCTGGTAATTATAAGAAACATAACCGACTCCTGGTGCGGACATTAACTTTATAATCAGTTTGCCAAAGGTAATTAACAGGACAGGGCTTATAATAATAATTAGCTTACTGTGTATTAATTTGATGTAATGCATGATGCAGATGCTGAGAAAGCATCTGCATCTTTCGGTGGTGTTATTTGACCAGCTCAGGTGTTACCTGACTCACCGCGTTGGTGTAGTAAGGCGCACCCCAGCCCGGTTCCGGCCAGAATGCACCATAGCCGTAATCCCACAGGTTATAGGTGGTATTAACCACTTCTCTCAAATGCCACACCTGGATGCCCTGCATATTCACTTCGAGGAAGTTATACGGGACTTTATTGATAAAGCCAGGTTGTTCACCCTGAATGGTACCGAGGATGGTAACAAAGTGATTACGATAGTTCACTGGATCAAGGAAGCCGCTTTGTCTGGCGAGCAGTCGGCCCTGATAGTTGGCTTCAATATCAGGCTTCGCATAGCTATCCAACGGTAATACAGCGATTTCTAACAACGTATCCGTTTTGCCATTGATAACGTTGATAACCTTCCCACCAAAGCGCGCTTGTTGACCAACATATAACCCCGGCTGGTTATGAACAGCAACAAAACTTTTTTGAATATCAGGTTGGTTATTACCTTTGATATTTTGCGGAATTGAACTACATGCGGCAAGCAAAAATGAAAGGCTGAGGATGAGTGCACCTTTTGTCATGTTCATGTTACTATCCTTATCAACAAATATTAAAACCATAATAGATATTTCTTTATAGTTTTCATCTGATTCTGAGGCGATATGCCTGATAGTAACGTAAACCTGTCTGATGTTTATATCCCTTCTGTTTAGTTTAATTCTGTTAATTTTGTGGCGTGACATGAGTATCCATCGCCCCATAAAATAGCCTTTTTTTAAAGGTGCATAAAATCTATTTTTATTCAATGCTTATAAAGCGCTAATGTTCAATATTATGGGATTATATTCTGGTAATGATTTGATAAGCGAATTCTTTTGCCAATTGGTGTTTCTATTTCTACCCCATAATTTATAGTTTTTTCATCAGGTAGCGATCTCTTTAAATAAGGTGCGTATGACATTTTTTTAGGATGAAACGTATCGTGTTGAAATATTTCGAATTGATATTCAGACATTTGTGCCCATTTTTTAATTCTATTGTATCGAGAGGGTGTTGTAAAATCTTTAACTTGCTTGTAACATTCTTTTTGGAATTCTTGCTGATATTTTATTATGTCGTTGTATGAAAGATTGTTTACCCTGGTTTCTAATAATTCTATTATTGTCGAAGCAATTTCCGCTTTTGCTCTTAAAGAGTTGTCATTAATGGTTAATAATGTTGAAAATAAACCATTGATTTGTTTGTCAACATATTGTTCATCTTTATGTAATTTTGTGATGGGGTTTTCCTTATGTGAAAAAATAGTATCAAATAAATTTGCGTCAGTGAAGTTTACATTAAGTAGATCTTCGAAATAAAACCTTGACAAGGTTAGAACGAACCCGGACAGGTCCTGTCCTGTCATATTGAAATCAATAAAGTTGGTTCCAGCAAAGACTTTCATCCTGTTTTCATTTTCACTGTGCTCAATATACAACCTTGTCATTTTTTGGTACAAGCGTTGAATATCTTTTATATCAGTTGGTAAATCAGTTCGTAGCCCAGAAAAATTTTTATTTTCGGAAGAAACGGTTTGGACACTGAATCTTACTGGTATTCCCTCTTCTACGAGAATTTTAGTTATGATTGGCTTATTGGGCTTAGGATTAAAGACAACAATGATTTTAGATTCAGAGTTTTTATTCTTTTCGTATCTAATGTTATTAATCTGATTAAGTATTGATTGTGTCTGTTGCGTAAGTGGTGTCGAACTTATCGTTTCAATGTTATTAATAAGTTTTACAAGTTGAGCCACAACTTTTGAGTAGTCTGCATTTGTATATGTGGTGTTCGTGTGGCACGCATTAATTTGTTGGAGTTGTTGTTGCGCTAAATCAAATTGTTCAGCGTTATATCCTTCTTCAGACAATGAAAAATTAATGGGTTGCTGTTCTTCCTGATTATCACAAGGCCACATCGGTGTGTCTGGTGTTTTAACATTGTCGGTATCTGTTGTGCGGTTATAAATATCGCCGTGATATGTATTTATCATACCTGGGGTAAAGTCAATTGACATAACATTCCTTATTGTTCATCTATTTCGCTAAATTTTTGTAAATCGGAGAATTAGAGCAGGAATGGATTTTCTTCTACGCGGAAATAAACACAATGCGTCATATCTTCCTGATATAATTACCTTTAACTTCCCTTTCATTTCCACCCGATAATATTTGTGTATAAAAAAAGGGCAGTGATAGTATCGTAAAGGAAAACATTAACAACTATCAAAAAGCGCTCATTTTAAGAAGTTATGATGTTCTCCGATAGTGTGTGAAGTGATATTTTTGTGATGTTTTAGATGTGTAATAATGAACCAGGTTAAAGTGTATTTAAAAATGTGTTGTATTGGCGACTGAAATCTACCCTTTAAAAGGGGGATGATACTGAGACAAAGAGACATTGCTTCTCCGATAAAATGTCAGAGAAGCATGATTGCGTGGTGATTGTCGATTGATGACTTACTGACGGATCCGTCATCATTCTCAAAGCATTAGTTAAGTTATTTGTTATTTTTAAGGATTATCCTATCTATGATTTTCTACTCAGA
The DNA here is from genome assembly GCF_046486085.1 of Escherichia sp. WS568. Classification (NCBI taxonomy): domain Bacteria; kingdom Pseudomonadati; phylum Pseudomonadota; class Gammaproteobacteria; order Enterobacterales; family Enterobacteriaceae; genus Escherichia; species Escherichia sp. WS568. The sequence goes on along the minus strand of NZ_JBJQMC010000006.1, from coordinate 180,951 downwards.
AGGATAAGGCACTCACAATACTCCTTATAGTTTACTGCTGGCATCTATTTAAAATAGCATTTGAGTCAAATAGCCCATCAAGATAGCCATACCTAATATAACCGTCAGGAATGCAACTATCATCGGTATTCTGAACATTGATTTAAGTAATATCACTTCCGTCAGGCTTGCGCCGGCACTGCCGATGATTAATGCCATTAATGCTCCCAGACCCATTCCTTTTGTCATCAAAACAGATGCCAGAGGGATAACTGCCTCTGCCCGGATATATAGCGGAATACCAACAACGGCGCTCAATGGGATGGCGAAGGGATTATCTGCCCCTGCATGAGCGGCAATCCACTCTGAGGGAATAAAGCCATAAATAAAAGAGCCTATTAATACCCCTAACAAAAGATATGGCAGTACATCTTTAAACTGTTGCAACGCATCTTTGGTGGCTAGTTTTATGGGATTAATACTTACCACAGCTTTGGTATTGCAACAGTTAACTACGGGTTTCTCAATGGCTTTAGCCGTTGGACTACAGCAACTCACTTCTATTGGCGTATATGTCGTCCCCGGCGAAGTTTTGGCTGGAGCACAACAATTTGCTGATGAGCTTTTACTGGCAATGATATGACGTTCAAATCCCAGGGAATCCAGGATAATACTGGCAAGTACGGAGACGCCGGCGGCGATAATCGCGTACAACAAGGTAACTTTCCAGCCAAAGGTCACCCACATTAACCCGACGATAATGGGATTAAGTAATGGGGAAACAAATAAAAAAGTGAGGGTCGGACCAAACCCGGCTTTCGCTGATAACAATCCACGTAACATGGGGATTGTCGAGCAACTACAGAACGGGGTAACGGCTCCCAACAGAGCAGCCAGGAGATAACCTCTCCCTTTTCTGGCCCCCATCATCTGCTGGATTTTATGGTCTGGCACCTTTTGTCTTATCAGGCTGACACCGGCACTAATCACTATAAACAGCAAAGAAAGCTCGACGGCGAGAAACACAAACATCTCTGCGGCATCTTGCAGCATCGCAAGCCAACTACTCATACGTAACCTCATTGAATAAATCTATATTTCCAGAATAATCGAAATGAAATTCAGATCAAGATATTTCTGGTATTATCGAAATATCAACCAGACAGAGGGGAGTCATATGCAGTTGGAAGAAGTTGCTAAAGCGCTGAAAGAGCTAGGTCACCCGACCCGTTTGTTCATATTTAAGCATCTGGTCAAAGCGGGGGAACAAGGTTTGCCGGTCGGTGAGTTGCAAAAGCAGCTTGGGATACCCGGCTCTACACTCAGTCACCATATTTCAGCACTGGTATCGGTAGGGTTGGTCAAACAAAACCGTGAGAGTCGGACGCTGATGTGTGTTTCGCAATACGCAATGCTGGAAGCGATAATTGAATTTTTACGTGAGGAGTGCTGCGTAAACAGCAAAACAGATGGCGAAGGAGCCACGAAGAACAAATAAGGGGGCATATCCCCCTTTAGCTATTTCAGGCGTTTACCCGCCTCATCAACCACTTTCTCGCCATCTTCCTTGGTGAACGCGCGTTGTTGCGCATCTGGCAGAATTTCCAGCACCACTTCTGAAGGGCGGCACAGGCGAGTTCCCAGCGGTGTCACCACAATCGGGCGGTTAATCAGGATGGGATATTGCAGCATAAAGTCGATTAACCGATCGTCAGTAAATTTATCTTCTGCAAGGCCCAGTTCCTCATACGGCTCAACGTTTTTACGCAACAGCGCACGAACGGAAATCCCCATATCGGCAATGAGCTTGATCAGTTCATCGCGTGTGGGTGGAGTTTCCAGATAATAGATAATGGTCGGTTCTGTACCGCTGTTGCGAATCATCTCCAGCGTATTACGCGACGTGCCGCAGGCCGGGTTGTGATAAATAGTAATGTTGCTCATATCAGTATCTCATTACAAAGTGAAAGAGAGACGAAGCGCCAGCGCGGCGAGCGTCACAAACAGCACCGGCAGGGTCATGATAATCCCTGTACGGAAGTAATATCCCCAGCTGATAGTCATATTCTTCTGCGAAAGTACGTGCAGCCAGAGCAGCGTTGCCAGGCTACCAATCGGTGTAATTTTCGGCCCCAAATCGCAGCCAATTACGTTGGCATAAACCATCGCTTCTTTGATGACACCAGATGCCGTGCTGCCATCAATGGACAACGCGCCAACCAGTACCGTCGGCATATTGTTCATAATAGAAGAGAGGAAGGCGGTGAGGAATCCGGTGCCGAGCGTCGCCGCCCACAGGCCGTTATCCGCCAGCACGTTGAGTACGCCAGAAAGATATTCCGTTAATCCGGCATTGCGCAGGCCATAAACCACCAGATACATGCCGAGCGAGAAGATGACAATCTGCCAGGGCGCACCGCGCAGCACCTTACCCGTATTAATCGCATGACCGCGTTTAGCGACGACAAATAATATCAGCGCGCCCACTGCCGCAATGGCGCTTACCGGAATGCCGAGCGGTTCCAGGACGAAAAATCCCACCAGCAGAAGCAGTAAAACAACCCCGCCAGTTTTGAAGGTGGCAGGATCTTTAACCGCTTCTGCGGGAGATTTTAGCAGCGCCATGTCGTAGTTCTGCGGAATATCTTTGCGGAAATAGAGATGCAACATCACCAGGGTAGCCAGTATTGCAGCGATATCCACCGGCACCATCACCGAGGCGTATTCGCGAAAGTCGAGGCTAAAGAAATCTGCCGAAACGATATTCACCAGGTTAGAGACAATAAGCGGCAGGCTGGCGGTATCGGCAATGAATCCGGCCGCCATAACAAACGCCAGCGTAGTGCCTTTGTTGAACCCTAAAGCCAGCAGCATGGCGATGACAATCGGTGTCAAAATAAGCGCCGCGCCATCATTGGCAAACAGAGCTGCAACGGCAGCACCGAGCAGGACAATCCAGGTAAACAGCAAGCGACCGCGCCCATTGCCCCAGCGTGAGACGTGCAGCGCCGCCCATTCAAAAAAGCCGGACTCATCCAGCAGCAAGCTGATGATAATGACGGCTATAAACGCCGCCGTCGCGTTCCAGACGATATTCCACACCACCGGAATATCGCCCGGATGGACCACGCCAGTAACTAACGCCAGTACGGCGCCCAGTGTCGCACTCCAGCCGATGCCTAAACCTTTCGGCTGCCAGATAACCAATACGATGGTCAGGACAAAGATAGCGCCCGCCAGTAACATCATGCCTCCTTGATAAAACACATTCGAATATTCATATGTGTTTAGATAAATTTTTTAACTACAAATATTCTTACTGTCTGCGGAACAATTTTGTCTGGCGAGGTTACGGACAATCACCTGAACCTTTTCCTGTTCGCATCGCCAGGCCTGCTCAATAATTTTCGCCGCCCATGCTGGAATATGCGGCGATAAACGGTAATGAACCCACTTTCCTTGCTTGCGGTCCAGCAATAGCCCACTTTCACGCAGTAATGCCAGATGGCGGGAGATCTTGGGCTGCGACTGATCGAGGGCAGTGCAGAGATCGCAGACGCATAACTCTCCCAGCTCGCTGAGCAGTAAAACGATGCCCAAACGGGTTTCATCGGCAAGAATTTTGAAGAGTTGGATGGGTAACAGAAATGACATATTGCGCTCCTGATTGTTGCACTTAGTGTCTCTCTTCGAAGCGGATAAGTCAAAAACATATATGGTTTAACGAATTCGTATGTGCAGAGGAAGGTAATAGGTGTGAATTTTGAGTTGGGTATTCATTTGAAAGGAGGTCTGAATCAGGACATAAAAAACCGACTTTGCGTCGGTTTTTTACTCTTCAGCCTGAGTTGGTGGCTCTGGCTGGAGTGAGAGAGCTCTTATCTAACGGTTCAATACTATTAGCCAGTGACTAACATTGCAAGAATTAGCGATTTCTTCAGCTGGCGGAGGGACAGTTTGCTATACATGGTGGTGAAAGAGGATTGATATACTTTCATCGGGTCGCTGCCGTACCAAGCCTTGTCCGAATCCGGATGTAAAAAAACCGACTTTGCGTCGGTTTTTTACTTTCCAGCCCTGAGTTGGTGGCTCTGGCTGGAGTGAGAATGCCATCATCTAACGCATCAATGCTAATACCATACTGAAACTATTGCAAGGACATGCTGGTTTTATAACCTGAATATACTGTATGATTATCCAGTTAGCTCTGAGGCATTTTCACTCTGGCAATGCGCATAAACGCTTTCAAAGTCCTGATCAGTGGTACGGGTGGTGCCGTTAACTGATGCTCTGGCCGGAGTGAGAATGCCATTATCTAACAATAGGGCATGCGCCGTGACAGGCAATGGATGAGTAAGCGGATGCATTCTCACTCCATCGTATGGAGAACACGGGTGATTGATAAAGCAATCATCGTTCTTGGGGCGTTAATTGCGCTGCTGGAACTGATCCGCTTTCTGCTTCAGCTTCTGAACTGGTAGCGGAAACGTAGCTAAGGGCTAAGAGCACACTACTCTTAGCCCTTTAACATTTAACGCATGGTCACGAACTCTTCTGCCGCCGTCGGGTGAATGGCGACGGTATTATCGAAGTCTTTTTTGGTTGCGCCCATCTTCAGTGCCACCGCGAAGCCCTGCAACATTTCGTCCATACCAAAACCAATGCCGTGAATTCCGACAATCTTCTCTTCCGGTCCAACGCATACCAGTTTCATGCGGCACGGCTGGCGGTGAGTGGTGACGGCGGTATACATCGCGGTGAAAGAGGATTTATACACTTTCACCTGATCGTCGCCGTACTGCTCGCGTGCCTGCGGTTCCGTTAAACCAACAGTCCCAATCGGCGGATGGCTGAAGACCACGGTCGGAATGTTGCTGTAATCCAGATGCTCATCCGGCTTGTTATTAAACAGGCGTTCAGAGAGACGGCGACCCGCAGCAACTGCCACCGGTGTCAGTTCCACTGCACCCGTGTTATCGCCCACCGCGTAAATACCTTCAACGTTGGTATTTTGATATTTATCGACGACGATATAGCCTTTTTCGTTGGTTTTTACACCAGCGGCTTCCAGGTTGATGTTGTCATTGGCAGGCTCGCGACCAATCGCCCAAATCAGGCAATCCACCGTTTCACTGCGCCCATCTTCCAGCTCCAGCGTCAGGCTACCATCAGCATTTTTCACTACTGCTTTCGGGATGGCGTTGGTGTGCAACTGCGGGCCTTCGGCGTTCATCACTTCGACCAGCGTTTCAGAGATCATCGGGTCGAAGCTGCGCAGCGGCGCATGTTTACGCACAAACAGATGCGTTTTCGCGCCGAGGCCGTTAATCACGCCCGCCAGTTCCACGGCGATGTAACCTGCGCCAACAACCGCCACGCGCTCTGGCAAAGCAGGAAGGGCGAAGAAACCATCGGAATCAATACCGTATTCCACGCCTGGAATATCCGGGTGGCTCGGACGACCACCGGTGGCGATCAGAATATGATCGGCCGTGATGGTTTCGCCGTTGACTTCAATGGTTTTGGCATCAACGAAGCGGGCAAAGCCTTTGATTACATCAACGTTATTTTTACCGAGCACGTTCTCATAGGAAGTATGAATACGGTCGATATAGGCGGTACGGCTGGCGATCAACGTTTCCCAGTTGAACTTATTGATGGTGGTATCGAAACCATAATCCGGGCCGTACATGTGGATCGCTTCACGGATTTGCGCCGCGTGCCACATCACTTTTTTCGGCACACAGCCAACATTTACGCAGGTGCCGCCCAGCTCTTTGGCTTCAATCAGTGCGCATTTCTGGCCGTACATAGCCGCGCGGTTGATGGAGGCGATACCGCCGCTGCCGCCGCCGATGGCGATGTAATCATAGTGTTTAGTCATGACATATTGTCCTTATCGTTGATTACCGCGATTGTAGCGCGAGACGTAATAGGTGCCAGCAATGGCTGCAATTACTCTGGCACGATCCAGCTTACGGTGGCGTGCCCGGTGCCTGCTGGAACCAGTTTGCTGTGCAGCCACGGCAGCACGTTATTCATCTGCTGTTCCAGCTTCCACGGCGGGTTAATCACAATCATGCCGGAAGCGGTCATGCCACGGCGATCGCTGTCTGGCAGCACCGCCAGTTCAATTTGCAGAATTTTGCGAATGCCGGTCGCTTCCAGGTCGTGGATCATGCGCTTAATTTGCTGGCGCAGCACCACTGGATACCACAATGCGTAAGTGCCAGTGGCGAAACGTTTGTAACCTTCTGCTATCCCGCTGACCACCGCCTGATAGTCGGTTTTCATTTCATACGGCGGGTCGATAAGGATTAAACCACGGCGGGAAACCGGCGGCAGTTTGGCCTTAAGCTGCTGGAAACCATCGGCTTTTTCGACGCGCGCACGGCTGTCTTTCTGAAATTCAGAACGCAGCAACGGGTAATCGCTCGGGTGCAGTTCGGTCAGTTGCAGGCTGTCCTGTTCACGCAGTAGCTGGCGAGCAATCAACGGCGAACCGGGGTAATAACGCAACTGACCGCTACGGTTGAAGTGTTTTACCACATTGATGTACGCCTCCAGCTCCGCAGGCAAATCGTCCTGCTGCCAGATACGGGCGATACCTTCGAGATATTCGCCGGTACGCTCGGCATGTTCGCTGCCTAACTGATAACGCCCGGCCCCTGCGTGGGTGTCGAGATAGAGAAACGGTTTATCTTTCTCTTTCAGCGACTCGATGATCAGGCTCTGAACGGTATGTTTAAGGACGTCGGCGTGGTTGCCAGCGTGAAAGCTGTGGCGATAACTGAGCATGGGTAAAGGTGTTCCGGTAAGTAAAAATCGGCCCGTATTCGGGGCGCACAAAAGCCTATCAGGACAGTATACCGAAAAGAGGCCGCCGCCGCGAAAGCGTAACGTTTCTCATTGAAATTCACTACACTTAACCCCATGCTACACACATTATGTAAAGCGCCTGTTGAGCGCTTCCTTAACCTCTTTAACCAGGACTGCGCTAATGACGAATCCGTTACTGACTCCCTTTGAATTGCCTCCGTTTTCTAAAATTCTCCCGGAACATGTCGTTCCAGCCGTGACTAAGGCGCTGAACGACTGCCGCGAAAATGTGGAGCGCGTAGTAGCGCAAGGGGCACCGTACACCTGGGAAAATCTCTGCCAGCCGTTGGCGGAAGTGGACGATGTGCTGGGGCGTATCTTCTCCCCGGTCAGCCACCTGAACTCGGTGAAAAATAGCCCGGAACTGCGTGAAGCGTACGAACAAACCCTGCCGCTGCTGTCAGAATACAGCACCTGGGTAGGGCAACATGAAGGGCTGTATAAGGCATATCGCGACCTGCGCGATGGCGATCATTACGCCACGCTGAACACGGCGCAGAAAAAAGCGGTTGATAACGCACTGCGCGACTTCGAACTCTCTGGCATCGGTCTGCCGAAAGAGAAACAGCAGCGTTACGGCGAAATTGCTACCCGTCTTTCTGAACTGGGCAACCAGTACAGCAACAACGTCCTCGATGCGACGATGGGCTGGACCAAACTCGTTACCGACGAAGCGGAGCTGGCGGGGATGCCAGAAAGCGCGCTGGCTGCGGCAAAAGCCCAGGCCGAAGCGAAAGAGCTGGAAGGTTATTTGCTGACGCTGGATATCCCAAGCTACTTGCCGGTAATGACCTACTGCGACAACCAGGCTCTGCGTGAAGAGATGTATCGTGCTTACAGCACCCGCGCTTCCGATCAAGGCCCGAACGCCGGTAAGTGGGACAACAGCAAGGTGATGGAAGAGATCCTCGCGCTGCGTCACGAACTGGCGCAACTGCTGGGCTTTGAAAACTATGCCTTTAAATCCCTTGCTACTAAAATGGCAGAAAACCCGCAGCAGGTGCTGGATTTCTTAACCGATCTGGCAAAACGCGCGCGTCCACAAGGCGAAAAAGAGCTGGCGCAACTGCGTGCCTTCGCCAAAGCCGAATTTGGCGTCGATGAGTTGCAGCCGTGGGATATCGCTTACTACAGCGAAAAACAGAAACAGCACCTCTACAGCATCAGCGATGAACAACTGCGTCCGTACTTCCCGGAAAACAAAGCGGTTAACGGCCTGTTTGAAGTGGTGAAACGTATTTACGGCATCACCGCTAAAGAGCGTAAAGATGTTGATGTCTGGCATCCGGATGTACGTTTCTTCGAACTGTATGACGAGAACAACGAACTGCGCGGCAGCTTCTACCTCGACCTGTATGCCCGTGAAAACAAACGCGGCGGGGCGTGGATGGATGACTGCGTAGGCCAGATGCGTAAAGCCGACGGTTCGCTGCAAAAACCGGTCGCGTATCTGACCTGCAACTTCAACCGCCCGGTAAATGGTAAACCGGCGCTGTTTACCCATGACGAAGTGATCACCCTGTTCCACGAGTTCGGTCACGGCCTGCATCATATGCTGACCCGCATTGAAACCGCTGGAGTGTCTGGTATCAGCGGGGTGCCGTGGGATGCGGTCGAACTGCCGAGCCAGTTTATGGAAAACTGGTGCTGGGAGCCGGAGGCGCTGGCGTTTATCTCCGGTCACTATGAAACCGGCGAACCGCTGCCGAAAGAGTTGCTGGATAAAATGCTGGCGGCGAAGAACTACCAGGCGGCGCTGTTTATTCTGCGCCAGCTGGAGTTCGGTCTGTTCGATTTCCGCCTCCATGCCGAGTTCCGCCCGGATCAGGGAGCGAAAATCCTCGAAACTCTGGCAGAAATCAAGAAACTGGTTGCCGTAGTACCGTCTCCATCCTGGGGCCGTTTCCCGCACGCTTTCAGCCATATTTTCGCCGGTGGTTATGCCGCAGGTTACTACAGCTACCTGTGGGCCGACGTGCTGGCGGCAGATGCCTTCTCGCGCTTTGAGGAAGAGGGCATTTTCAACCGTGAAACCGGACAGTCGTTCCTCGACAACATTCTGAGCCGTGGCGGTTCAGAAGAGCCGATGGATCTGTTCAAACGCTTCCGTGGTCGTGAACCGCAGCTGGATGCGATGCTGGAGCATTACGGCATTAAGGGCTGATCATTCAGTGAAAATCTGCTTAATTGATGAAACAGGCACCGGAGACGGTGCCTTATCTGTTCTGGCGGCCCGCTGGGGGCTGGAGCACGATGAAGACAACCTGATGGCGCTGGTGTTAACGCCGGAACATCTGGAATTGCGCAAGCGTGATGAGCCGAAACTTGGCGGCATCTTTGTTGATTTTGTTGGCGGAGCGATGGCGCACCGACGCAAATTCGGCGGCGGACGTGGGGAGGCAGTGGCGAAAGCGGTGGGCATTAAAGGCGATTATTTGCCGGATGTGGTGGATGCCACTGCAGGACTTGGGCGCGATGCCTTTGTGCTGGCTTCAGTCGGCTGCCGCGTGCGGATGCTGGAGCGTAATCCAGTCGTTGCTGCATTGCTCGACGACGGCCTGGCGCGTGGTTATGCGGATGCGGAAATCGGCGGCTGGTTGCAGGAGCGTTTGCAGTTAATTCACGCCTCCAGCCTGACGGCGCTGACTGATATTACTCCGCGCCCGCAGGTGGTCTATCTCGATCCGATGTTCCCGCATAAGCAGAAAAGCGCGCTGGTGAAAAAAGAGATGCGCGTCTTTCAGTCGCTGGTGGGACCGGATCTTGATGCCGATGGATTACTGGAGCCTGCACGCTTGTTGGCGACCAAACGCGTGGTGGTAAAGCGCCCGGACTACGCGCCACCGCTGGCGAATGTCGCCACGCCAAACGCGGTAGTCACCAAAGGGCATCGCTTTGATATTTATGCCGGAACGCCGGTGTAAAAGTAAAGCAGGGTAGCGTTATCGCTACCCTGCTTTCTGCAAGAATAATTAATGGCTTTCGGGTGTCGCAATCATGCGTTTCAGCCACGGCACCATCAGCAGCATCACCACCGCAACGCCCAGCGTAACCAGGCCAATCTTACCAAACACGTTGGTATAGACGGGCAACGTCTCAAGCGGATCGGTAATGTTGTCTGGTACTGCGGTAAATGTTGCCACATAGCCGCCCAGCAAGAACGCGGCAGCCTGCGTCAGGAACCACATCCCGAGAATAAAGCCCATCAAATGCTGCGGCACCAGGGCAGCAATCATCGCCAGGCCCAGGGCGCTAATAAACAGTTCACCCAGGCTCTGGAATAAGTACACCAGCACGATAAACCATGGCGATGTCAGCCCCTGGGCATCCGCAAACCACATTCCAGCCGCTGCAGCCGTCAAAAAGCCCAGCGAGCACATAAACATTCCGAGAGTAAATTTCATCGGCATCGAGAGGTCTTTGCCTTTGTTACCCAGATGCGTGTAAATGCCTGCCAGTATTGGGCTGGCGAGTACCACCCAGAACGGGTTAAGCGCCTGGAAGCTGACCGGGTTGATGGAAAAGCCGAGAATTTCATGATGCACGTTGTTGATGGCAAAGAAGTTCAGCGACGTTGGCATCTGGGCGTAGAGAATGTAAAACACCACCGCTTCGAGCATCAGGACAAAGGCGACAAACATTTTATTGCGCCCAGTTTTATCCAGCTTGAATGCCTGACGAAAGAAAATGATGGTGACGACGATGGAGAGAACAATCAGCACCAGATTGGCGACTTCTACGTTGTGCATCAGCCATGCACAGACGAAGATCATCACCACGCTGCCAAGTAACACGTACAACAGTTTACTGAAGCTCATCGGGCAGAAGTCGGGTTCAGAACCAATATCTTTCACCATTCCGCGACAGGCGATGTAAACCAATAGCGCGATAATTAATCCCGCACCGCACAGGTTGTAGGTGACTGAATAGCCGAATCTATCAGCGATCACAGGGGCCAGCGATAACGCTATCAACGAGCCGATGTTGATCGACATATAGAACAGGGTAAATGCGCCATCAAGCCGCGGATCTTTCGGCGGATAGCACTTCGAAAGCAAGCTGGCTGGGTTAGCTTTAAACAGGCCGTTACCGACAGCGATAGTCCCCAGGGCGATGAAAATCAGGTCAGGCTTAAGTAGCGACAGGCCGGTCATGAAGTAGCCAATCGCCAGCACAAGTGCTCCGAGAACAATGGTGCGTTTGGTCCCCAGCAGGTGGTCGCCGACATAGCCGCCAATGGAAATGAGGCCATAGACCAGCGCAGCAAAAGCACCAAAAGTGACAAAAGCCTGTTCTTGCGAGAATCCAAGCTGCTTAACGAAGAAAACAGCCAGTACGCCCTGCACGCCGTAGTAGCCGAATCGCTCCCATAACTCGACAAAAAAGATCATGAAAAATGGGCGAGGTTGCTGCAGCATCCCCATGGGTGTTGTTGTATTCATATTTATTAACCTTCCAATACCATCCTGAAAAGTATGAACGCGTAAGGGATAACGCGCGAAAAAGTTTACATCTGTCAGAGATTCTTAATATTGATGCTGTGAATAGATTAATACACTATTACAACAGAAAATAACCAGCTGATCACACTAATGATGGAAAGTATGATGGTGTTAAATGTTGTATTGGCAGGGGATTTTGATTGCGTACGCAGACCGTAGGCCAGATAAGGTGTTTACGCTGCAAGGTAACAAGGCGCGCCAAAAAGCAAAACGCCCGCATATGCGGGCGTTCAGGAACACGTCGTAGAGGGAAGATTATTCTTCTTCGTCGCGTAGCGGAACAATCAGCATATCAACGTGAACGGTGTTGATCAGCTGACGTGCGGAAGACATCAGTTTGCTCCAGAAGTCCTGGTGGTGACCACAAACCACCAGATCCATATCGTATTTCTTGATTGCATCGACCAGAACCTGGCCCAGATCGCCGCTGCCGCTCAGGGTTTCAGTGATTGGGTAGCCTGCATTAGTGGAAAGCTCGGTCAGCGCATGATGTGTCTCTTCAGAGATGCGTTTCTGCATATCACCCAGATTCACATCAATAAGCCCGGTGTATAGGTCAGAGTAGTTTACATCTACGTGGATCAGAGAAACTTTCGCATTGTAGGGGCGAGCCATAGAGACTGCTTTCTCTACCAGAACTTTGCTTTCCGGGGAGAGGTCGACCGCGATGAGAATGTGTTTATAAGCCATAGTGTTACTCCTTCCATAAAGTTGTCGATGACTGGCCAGCTAGCGTTTCTTGTGCCGTTACGTCACCCGCGTCCTGCGAACTACGTGCGCGGGGCTAACCCAGCCGTAAAGATTCAGTGTTAAGACCATCCTTACCTTATAGCGACCCGGATGATCCGTCAATCCGCCTTGCTTACTCGTTAGATAAACAAATTTTCGACATGAATATATTGATAGTGGTTAACCTTCTGGAAAAAAAACAACCTGATCTCCTACACTATCTATAGAGCCGCTCGGATGTTGGTCACCACAAAAGCGGTTTCTCCAGGACCTGGTGTTAACTGATTGGCAGCGTATCGGGAGCGGTAGCCCCGGGGTGGAACTCCGCGGGCAGGTCGCCGGGGAGGAGGTATGATAAGCACCGTCGCATTATTTTGGGCTTTATGTGTCGTTTGCATTGTTAACATGGCGCGCTATTTCTCATCACTACGCGCGTTGTTAGTGGTACTGCGTAACTGCGATCCATTGCTCTATCAATATGTTGATGGAGGGGGCTTTTTTACCTCACATGGCCAACCCAACAAACAGGTGCGTCTCGTTTGGTATATCTATGCCCAACGTTATCGCGATCATCACGATGATGAGTTTATTCGCCGCTGTGAGCGGGTGCGTCGGCAGTTTATTCTGACCAGCGCATTGTGTGGTCTGGTGGTGGTCAGCCTGATTGCATTGATGATTTGGCATTAAGCACTTCAGCAATAATGACGCATAAAAAAAGCGGGCCAGTAAACTGACCCGCTCGTTTTGGTGCGTACGATTACAGGAACTGCAAGGAGAGCCAGTACAGCCCGCCGGAAAGCAGTACCGCAGCCGGAAGGGTAAATACCCAGGCCATCAGAATACTGGTTACGGTTTTACGCTGTAAGCCGCCGCCATCTACCACCATCGTCCCCGCGACAGAAGAGGAGAGTACGTGGGTAGTGGAAACCGGCATCCCGGTATAACTCGCCAGGCCGATAGACACTGCCGCCGTCATCTGGGCAGACATCCCCTGAGCGTAGGTCATGCCTTTCTTACCGATTTTCTCACCGATAGTCGTTGCCACACGACGCCAGCCAATCATCGTACCGATACCTAACGCCAGCGCGACCGCCATGATGATCCACACCGGCGCATACTCGATGGTGCTAAGCATGTCGGACTTCAGTTTCTTCAACAGACGCTGATCGTCAGCACTCACACCAGGCATCTTCACCACTTTATCGATAGTGTCAGAAACGCACAGCATAATGCGGCGCATCTGGCTACGTTGATCAAGCGACAGCTTATCGTAGCTTTCCACATCGGTAGTCAACATGCCTTTCAGGCGGTTGAGCGCGTTAATGGTATTCGACGGATGGCAATGGAACTCCGCAGGTTGCGTTGCGCCAGCTTCCGGAGCCGGTACTAACTGATCAGCACTGGTAGCCTGTTTCAGCAGCGCAGGGTGCTGCTCAAAGTAAGCTTCCACGTTGTTGATGGCATCACGGGTACGGGTGATTTCGTAGCCCGTGGCATTCATGTTCACCACGAAGCCTGCTGGTGCGACGCCAATCAATACCAACATAACCAGACCAATACCTTTCTGACCATCGTTCGCGCCGTGCGAAAACGCCACGCCGATAGCGGAAAGGATCAGCGCAATACGCGTCCAGAACGGCGGCTTTTTCTTGCCGTCTTTCTTTTCACGCTCCGCTGGGGTCAGGTGGATACGGGCGCGTTTCTTGGTGCCGCTCCAGTAGCGACGCAGCAAGAAAATCAGACCGCCAGCAAACACCAGGCCGACAATAGGGGAAACGATCAGAGAACCGAAAATACTTAATACTTTCGGGATATTGAGTGCATCCACCACTGACGTCCCGGTCATCAACGCATTGGTTAAACCAATCCCGATGATCGCGCCAATCAGCGTATGAGAGCTGGATGCAGGTAAACCAAAGTACCAGGTACCCAGGTTCCAGATAATCGCCGCCAGCAACATAGAGAACACCATGGCAAGGCCATGAGACGATCCCATATTAAGCAGCAGATCCGTCGGCAGCATATGCACAATGGCATAGGCAACACTCAGACCACCCAGCAAAACACCCAAAAAGTTGAACACCGCCGCCATAACCACGGCGAGCTGAGAACGCATCGCGCGGGTATAGATAACGGTTGCCACGGCGTTGGCTGTGTCATGGAAACCATTGATGGCTTCGTAGAACAGCACAAAAGCCAGTGCAAGCAATAATAACAGCCCGGTATGCAAATCCAGGCCAGCAAACAAATGTAGCATAGGACGTTACGCCATTTTGAGGACATGAACGCGGCGCATTATCAGTGACTTTCGCGGCGCGGGCAAAGTGAAATATAGACTTTTTTTGATTTGCCTCCTGTATGGATTTCACTCAAAAAATAATTATCTTATATAATTCAGGCAAATACTTCCTTTTAGTAATATTGATGCTGGTGCGACCACTGAGGAATCTTTACAATTCACGCCCGTTTTTTCTTAGAGGAGCGCAACGTGGAAAGGTTTGATGCCATTATTATAGGCGCTGGTGCGGCAGGTATGTTCTGTTCTGCGCTGGCAGGTCAGGCAGGACGCCGGGTTCTGCTGATCGATAATGGTAAAAAACCAGGGCGCAAAATCCTCATGTCTGGCGGTGGGCGCTGCAACTTTACCAACCTTTATGTCGAACCGGGCGCTTATCTGAGCCAGAATCCGCATTTTTGTAAGTCTGCACTCGCGCGTTTTACCCAGTGGGATTTCATTGATCTGGTCAATAAACACGGCATCACCTGGCACGAGAAAACGTTAGGGCAACTCTTCTGCGATGACTCCGCGCAGCAGATTGTCGACATGCTGGTGGATGAGTGCGAGAAGGGCAATGTGACCTTCAGATTGCGTAGCGAAGTGCTGAGTGTGGCGAAGGATGAAACAGGCTTCACGCTTGAACTGAACGGCATGACTGTCGGTTGCGAAAAGCTGGTCATCGCGACCGGTGGGCTGTCAATGCCGGGGCTGGGCGCATCGCCGTTTGGTTATAAGATTGCCGAACAATTTGGCCTCAACGTGCTGCCGACCCGCGCGGGCCTGGTGCCATTCACTCTGCATAAACCGTTGCTCGAAGAGTTACAGGTGCTGGCGGGCGTGGCGGTGCCTTCCGTGATTACCGCTGAAAACGGCACCGTTTTCCGTGAGAACTTACTCTTCACCCACCGCGGCTTATCTGGACCGGCGGTGTTGCAAATTTCCAGCTACTGGCAACCGGGTGAATTTGTCAGTATCAATCTGCTACCGGATGTGGACCTCGAAACCTTCCTGAATGAGCAGCGTAATGCACATCCGAATCAGAGCCTGAAAAACACACTGGCGGTTCATCTACCGAAGCGGTTGGTTGAACGTTTACAGCAACTCGGGCAAATCCCGGATGTTTCGCTAAAACAGCTCAACGTGCGTGACCAACAGGCACTGATTAGCACATTGACCGACTGGCGCGTACAACCCAACGGCACTGAAGGCTATCGTACTGCTGAAGTGACGCTCGGCGGCGTGGACACCAACGAACTCTCTTCACGGACGATGGAAGCGCGCAAAGTGCCAGGGCTGTACTTCATCGGCGAAGTGATGGACGTCACCGGTTGGCTGGGGGGCTATAATTTCCAGTGGGCGTGGTCGAGTGCGTGGGCTTGTGCGCAGGATTTGATTGCAGCGAAGTCGTCCTGAGCTATTTCCTAAAGATGAAAATTATTAGAGTCGCATTAAAAATGAGCTAATTTTGATAGTGGTTATCTTGTGATTATTTTCTAATGAGCCTGTGAACTGAAACCCTCCATGCTTAATATAAGGTGGAGGGAAAGGTGATTAAAACTCCCCCAGTGGCCAGATCTTTATAAAATATGAACAGGTTGAAAAAATCAGCAACTTTGCTGTTTATTTATACTTAACCACTATGCATTAATGCTGCGTTATTTCATGATACCTCAGAAAAACCAGCGTTACGCAAATAATCAACGCTGGTTTTATCCGGTACGTTGCAATTATTTTTTAGCAGAACCCGCTTCTAATATTGAAACGATTGAGAACAACGTAAAGCATACCGCTCCCAAACCGACCAGAACCCGCGAAGGAATAAAATACCCTATGTCGGTCTGCGCCATTTCCGCAAGAAACGATGCCAGGAAAAGGCAAAACAGGCAGGTGAAGACGGGAATCATCGGTATTCTGTTGGCTAACGAACAGGTACGTCTCCAGACCAGTGCCAGTAGCCAGACTTTTGAGAATATGCTGTAACAGATCATTCCGAGGCAAATGAGAATAATGCCGGGAGCCAGTCGGACGCTTGCATCGGAGCTGACTAACACGTATATGCCCTGCAGCACCGTGATTGAGCCGAGAATAATAACCCAATAACACCACAGCCAGTGTTCTTTGGATGAGAACGTATTACGTGTTTGATGGACGATTGTGGCAACAAGGCCAATTAGACAGGCACAGATTGCGGTTAACCCAAGCAATACGTGACCGGCGACATAATGCGGAGTTATGTCGGCACTACGTAACAGCGTAATAGACCAAATGAAACCGAGCAGGGTGAGTAAAACGGGAACGGCAATGAGGCAATTACCGATTAATGACGAATAAGCCTGTACCGGTGTTCCATCGCTCTTGCTCCCTGCTGCGTTTTTGGGAATGAGCAGAAAGTGACCGGATGACGCTGCCACTGTCGATACACAGGCGGCAATCATACCAACGCCAAAAATAACATGGCCGGCAACAAACTCGTCTGCCATCACATCATTGCCTGCTAACAGTGCCCAACCCCATATCATGGTGATAATTGACCCCGCATAGCCAATAATGGGGAACAATGTATTGTAAAACGTATTAACGCCGCGCGTGAGCTGCGAAATGATAATAAATGCGGTAGTGAATAATGCCAGGCATATGGCTGCCAGAGAAATCAGCACATGACCCGCGACGAAATACTCACTTTGCCCAGAACTTTCCAGCACAAAGCCACCTAACGCGATACAAATTAAGCCCATAATTAAAGGGATTAATTTGAAAAGCCACCCGATATATATGTTCACTTTAAACTCCTCAGGTATCCCTGCTAATATTGAAATGTGCATTAATGATAATTTCAGCCTGTTAATATAATGACGAGATATCATTAAAGACAAATGCATAGCATAACTATAGCGGGATTTACTTTGCAGAGCGCTACTTTTCAGCGTTCAAAAGGCCATGGTAAATAAATATTTATCCTAAGATTAATTCTTATTCTGTTGTTTTTTACAATTATCTTCCAGGGAGGGATTCTTTTTCATTATTTGGTAAAAGACCGGATGGTATCGGTGCTTAAAATCATCGAACATATAAGTATTATTGCTTTGTATCATCGTAAATATGTCTTTCAGACATGTGTCATTTATTTTGTTACTAACAAGTCAAAAATATCACGGGTTATTTATGAAAGTATTTCACAATATATTTAAGCACATCTCTTCAAACCATCAAGATAAGCATTCAGATAAAGTTAACAGTCATCAACACCATGGCAAGGTTGATAAAAAACATCGTTCAAAGATAGTTGAAATTGATAAGCTGGATAAACATTTGCAAATAGATAACGATTTTGGCCTGCATATCATCTATTTCCTGCAACATGGCTGCTGGAACGTAACTGAACATAGTTCTCAGATAGAAAAAATATGGTTTTACAATAGTGAGCCATCTATAGATATTAAAGAATATAATAGTTTCGCCGATAATACTACTGACACGTTTATCTTTACAATTATACCAGACAATAACCATGTGATAAAATTATCGTCTCCCATTACCGTTACGATTGAGCGTAAGGACGGTTATTATTTTATTAATTTCTCCGGGGATAAATCAGACATAATTTATAAAGTTGATGGGTTTTCTATCATAGAGAGAAATTTCTTTACTCTTCTTAGTGGTAATTTCAAACCTGACTGGCGTTGGGCTGTCTCTAAAGAGACGTTTACTAAGGAAAAGTTTGATAGCTATGTTGAATCTGTTTTTTCAAAAATAGACTTTTATAAACAGTGTGGTGTAATTAACCCACAAAATCCCAACACGGCTTATTTTGGCGATACAGATGGAAGAGTGGGCGCTGTACTTTATGCATTGCTCGTTTCAGGGCATATAGGCATCAGGGAAAAGGGGTGGAGTTTATTATGTGAATTATTAAAACACGAAGACATGGCTTCATTCGCATATGAAAATAAAAAATTGAAAAAACTCTTTACTTTATTAGATACGAGAGACATGATCTTGAATGAGTTGCATCAACATGTTTTTTTAAAAGGCGATGCGATTACCCCTTGTATCTTCCTTGGGGATCATACAGGCGATAGATTTAGTACTATTTTTGGTGATAAATATATCCTTACTTTGCTAAATTCTATGCGAAATATGGAGGGTAATAAAGATAGTCGTATAAATAAAAATGTCGTCGTTCTGGCTGGAAATCATGAAATCAATTTTAATGGTAACTATAGTGCACGACTAGCAAATCATAAACTCTCTTCCGGTGATACATATAACTTAATTAAAACGCTCGATGTTTGTAATTATGACTCAGAAACGAAAGTTTTAACCAGTCATCACGGAATAATAAGAAATGAAGAAAATGAATGTTATTGTCTAGGTGCTTTGCAGGTTCCATTTAATCAGATGAAAGACCCAATTGATCCTGAGGAATTAGCAAATATATTTAATAAAAAACATAAACAACACATGGATGATCGTCTTATCCATCTAATTAGAAGCAATGCTATAGCATCCACACCTGTATATGACAATTATTTTAATAACACTACTGCTTTCAGACCAAAACCTGAAGATATCTTCAAATGTGGACAGACGCTCAAAAAAAGTAAACAGAAATATGGCCATTATGGATTAGGGGTAGATCAGCATCAAAAAATTGATAATTATACCATGGGGCTAAATTCCTGGAAGATAGCACCTAACGAACGTGGTGATAAAAAAGGTGTCCCAGGGCTTAGTTGTTTTCAAGCACATTAAAACTCCATGAGTGCTGTGGTATGTCTTTTTAATCCTGCCAGTATTTCATAGTTTTTCTTAATCGATTGTAGAGGCATGTACTGATGACGCCTCTACAATCTTTAGGGACTTTCTCTACTATGAGATAAGAAATTTCATATTATGCTTTAAGGCTGAATGATTTGTGCAAAATATAATTATTTTTCCATCGAACATGAAGTGTTTGTCATAAGATTAAATGATAACTATGTATTCCTCGCGGTGAATTATATGAGGTAAAAGATGAAAATTGGAACTGTGGCAGGTACTAACGACAGTATAACGACTATCGCAACAAATGATATGGTGCAAGAGCATGTTACTAATTTCACTAAAGAACTGTTTGGGTATATTGCAAATGGTATAGGTGATGATATATCAAGTATTGCCAGGACAATACTCGGTGAAGTTGTGGAAAAAATTGATGATTGGCAAATAGAACGTTTCCAACAATCTTTTCAAGATGACAAAATTTCATTTACCATAGAAACGAATCATTCAGAAAAATATAGTATGCTATCGGGCATGCGTGCCCATATTCTACGTAGGAATAATAGTTATCAGTTTATTGTGACAATTAATAGTAAAAATTACGGTTGCCCTCTTGATGATACCGATATTGATTGGTGCAGCATTGTTTATTTACTTAATAATATGACAGTAAATGATAATGCTAATGATGTTGTAGTTACTGAGTCGTACAAACCCATCTGGGACTGGAAAATATCGCAATACAATGTATTTGATATTAAATTCGAAACAATAATAAAACCCCAGTTCGCTGACAGAATCTATTTCTCCAATTGTTCACCCGTTGATCCCACAAGTACCAGGCCGACCTATTTTGGCGATACCGATGGCTCAGTTGGTGCAGTTTTGTACGCGCTTTTCGCAACGGGACATTTGGGAATCATGGCTGAAGGAGAAAATTTCCTTAGCCAGTTGCTTAATATAGAAGATGAAGTTCTCAACGTATTGTTAAGGGAGAACTTTAATGAGCAACTTGACACTAATGTTAATACAATAATCAGTATTCTGAACAGAAGAGATGTTGTTTTAGAAAGTCTTCAGCCATATTTAGTTATTAATAAAGGCGCAGTGACGCCATGTACGTTTCTGGGTGACCAAACCGGCGATCGATTTAGTAATATCTGTGGCGATCAATTTATCATCGATTTGTTAAAACGCATAATGAGTATCAATGAAAATTTTCATGTATTAGCTGGTAATCATGAAACGAATTGCAATGGTAACTATATGCAGAACTTCACGCGTATGAAACCACTTGATGAGGATACCTACGCTGGGATAAAAGATTATCCTGTATGTTTCTATGACCCTAAATACAAAATAATGGCAAATCATCATGGGATAACTTTTGATGATCAGCGAAAACGTTACATTATAGGACCGATAACAGTCTCTATTGATGAAATGACCAATGCTCTCGATCCGGTCGAATTAGCGGCAATTATTAATAAAAAGCATCATATTATAATTAATGGTAAAAAGTTTAAAACTAGCCGGGCTATCTCTTGTCGATCCTTTAATCGTTATTTTTCTGTTTCGACAGATTACAGACCTAAACTTGAAGCACTATTAGCATGCTCACAAATGTTAGGTATAAATCAAGTTGTTGCACATAACGGAAATGGTGGGAGAGAACGCATAGGTGAAACGGGGACAGTTTTAGGTCTTAACGCCCGTGACAGTAAACATGCGGGAAGAATGTTCAGCATGCATAATTGCCAAATTAACCCTGGTGCGGGGCCTGAGATAACCACTCCCTGGAAGTCTTACCAGCATGAAAAAAACAAAAATGGACTTATGCCTTTGATTAGAAGGCGCACAATGTTACAGCTCTGAACCATAGACAACATGAATATTAATGTTACTATCTGGTTGAGACTGTTGATAAAACGTAAAAAGGAATGCTCTGTTCCTGCAACTGAACAGGCGTGAAACGCTATCCAACAGGATGGATACCGTTTTGTCAGCCAGTTTTATAGATCACACTTATGAGTATGCGTGTTTCATTTACGGCCAGGAATGCTGATGATGACAACATTACTACCCGTTTTCACTAAGCCTTCCCCATTGGCGCTCAATGCTCTGCGCGCTGGTCGTATTTGCCGTTTCCTTCTTATCCCGGATGGAAGAATCCGCTGAACGTCGTTCGGCGGCAGTTGTAACACGCGTCGTTTGCTTACAGGGATTATGGCGGGTCGATTATGGATAAGAGTAAGCGCCATCTGGCGTGGTGGGTTGTCGGGTTACTGGCGGTGGCCGCTATTGTGGCGTGGTGGCTGTTGCGCCCGGCAGGTGTGCCGGAAGGCTTTGCCGTCAGCAATGGGCGCATTGAAGCGACGGAAGTGGATATCGCCAGCAAAATTGCCGGGCGTATCGACACCATTCTGGTGAAAGAAGGCCAGTTTGTTCGCGAAGGGGAAGTACTGGCGAAGATGGATACTCGCGTGTTGCAGGAACAGCGACTGGAAGCCATCGCGCAAATCAAAGAGGCACAAAGCGCCATTGCCGCCGCGCAGGCTTTGCTGGAGCAACGGCAAAGCGAAACTCGTGCCGCACAGTCGCTGGTCAATCAACGCCAGGCCGAACTGGACTCCGTGGCTAAACGTCATACGCGTTCCCGCTCGCTTGCCCAACGTGGAGCTATTTCTGCGCAACAGCTGGATGACGACCGCGCCGCCGCTGAGAGCGCCCGAGCTGCGCTGGAATCAGCAAAAGCCCAGGTTTCTGCTTCTAAAGCCGCTATAGAGGCGGCACGCACCAATATCATTCAGGCGCAAACTCGCGTCGAAGCCGCGCAAGCCACTGAACGGCGCATTGCCGCAGATATCGATGACAGCGAACTGAAAGCCCCGCGTGACGGACGCGTGCAGTATCGGGTTGCCGAGCCAGGCGAAGTGCTGGCGGCAGGTGGTCGGGTACTGAATATGGTCGATCTCAGCGACGTCTATATGACCTTCTTCCTGCCAACCGAACAGGCGGGCACGCTGAAACTGGGCGGTGAAGCCCGGCTGATCCTCGATGCCGCGCCAGATCTGCGTATTCCTGCAACCATCAGTTTTGTCGCCAGCGTCGCCCAGTTCACGCCAAAAACCGTCGAAACCAGCGATGAACGGCTGAAACTAATGTTCCGCGTCAAAGCGCGTATCCCACCGGAATTACTCCAGCAGCATCTGGAATATGTCAAAACCGGTTTGCCGGGCGTAGCGTGGGTGCGGGTGAATGAAGAACTTCCGTGGCCTGACGACCTGGTGGTGAGGTTGCCGCAATGACGCATCTGGAACTGGTTCCCGTCCCGCCTGTCGCGCAACTGGCGGGCGTGAGCCAGCATTATGGAAAAACCGTTGCGCTGAACAATATCACTCTCGATATTCCGGCCCGCTGTATGGTCGGGCTGATTGGTCCGGATGGCGTCGGGAAGTCGAGCTTGTTGTCGTTGATTTCCGGTGCCCGCGTCATTGAGCAGGGCAATGTGATGGTGCTGGGCGGCGATATGCGCGACCCGAAGCATCGCCGTGACGTTTGCCCGCGCATCGCCTGGATGCCGCAAGGGCTGGGCAAAAACCTCTACCACACCTTGTCGGTGTATGAAAACGTCGATTTTTTCGCCCGCCTGTTCGGTCACGACAAAGCGGAGCGGGAAGTCCGAATCAATGATCTGCTGACCAGCACCGGGTTAGCACCGTTTCGCGATCGTCCGGCAGGTAAACTCTCCGGCGGGATGAAGCAAAAACTTGGGCTGTGCTGTGCGTTAATTCACGACCCGGAACTGTTGATTCTTGATGAGCCAACAACGGGGGTTGACCCGCTCTCCCGTGCCCAGTTCTGGGATCTGATCGACAGTATTCGCCAGCGGCAGAGCAATATGAGCGTGCTGGTCGCCACCGCCTACATGGAAGAGGCCGAACGCTTCGACTGGCTGGTAGCGATGAATGCCGGAGAAGTGCTGGCAACCGGCAGCGCCGAAGAGCTGCGGCAGCAAACGCAAAGCGCCACGCTGGAAGAAGCATTTATAAATCTGTTACCGCAAGCGCAACGCCAGGCGCATCAGGCGGTAGTGATCCCACCGTATCAACCGGAAAACGCAGAGATTGCCATCGAAGCGCGCGATCTGACCATGCGTTTTGGTTCCTTCGTTGCCGTTGATCACGTCAATTTCCGCATTCCACGCGGGGAGATTTTTGGTTTTCTTGGTTCGAACGGCTGCGGTAAATCCACCACCATGAAAATGCTTACCGGATTGCTGCCCGCCAGCGAAGGTGAGGCGTGGCTGTTCGGGCAGCCGGTTGATCCAAAAGATATCGATACCCGCCGTCGTGTAGGCTATATGTCGCAGGCGTTTTCGCTCTATAACGAACTCACCGTGCGGCAAAACCTTGAGTTACATGCCCGTTTGTTTCACATCCCGGAAGCGGAAATTCCCGCAAGAGTGGCTGAAATGAGCGAGCGTTTTAAGCTCAACGACGTTGAAGATGTTCTGCCGGAGTCATTGCCGCTCGGCATTCGCCAGCGGCTTTCGCTGGCGGTGGCGGTGATTCATCGCCCGGAGATGTTAATCCTCGATGAGCCTACTTCTGGTGTCGATCCGGTGGCGAGGGATATGTTCTGGCAGTTGATGGTCGATCTCTCGCGCCAGGACAAAGTGACCATTTTTATCTCCACCCACTTTATGAACGAAGCGGAACGTTGCGACCGTATCTCACTGATGCACGCCGGAAAAGTGCTCGCCAGCGGTACACCGCAGGAACTGGTTGAGAAACGCGGAGCCGCCAGTCTGGAAGAGGCATTTATCGCCTATTTGCAGGAAGCGGCAGGGCAGAGCAACGAAGCCGAAGCGCCGCCCGTGATACACGACACCACCCACGCGCCGCGTCAGGGATTTAGCCTGCGCCGTCTGTTTAGCTACAGCCGTCGCGAAGCACTGGAACTGCGCCGCGATCCGGTACGTTCGACGCTGGCGCTGATGGGAACGGTGATCCTGATGCTGATAATGGGTTACGGCATCAGTATGGATGTGGAAAACCTGCGCTTTGCGGTGCTCGACCGCGACCAGACCGTCAGTAGCCAGGCGTGGACGCTCAATCTCTCCGGTTCCCGTTACTTTATCGAGCAGCCGCCGCTCACCAGTTATGACGAGCTTGATCGCCGGATGCGTGCGGGCGATATCACCGTGGCGATTGAGATCCCTCCCAATTTCGGGCGCGATATCGCGCGTGGTACGCCCGTGGAACTCGGTGTCTGGATCGACGGTGCGATGCCGAGTCGCGCCGAAACGGTAAAAGGTTACGTGCAGGCCATGCACCAGAGCTGGCTACAGGATGTGGCGAGTCGGCAATCCACGCCCGCGAGCCAAAGCGGGCTGATGAATATTGAGACACGCTATCGCTATAACCCGGACGTAAAAAGCCTGCCAGCGATTGTTCCGGCGGTGATCCCGCTTCTGCTGATGATGATTCCGTCGATGTTAAGCGCCCTTAGCGTAGTGCGGGAAAAAGAGTTGGGGTCGATTATCAACCTTTACGTTACCCCCACCACCCGCAGCGAATTTTTACTTGGCAAACAGCTACCGTACATCGGGCTGGGAATGCTGAACTTTTTCCTGCTCTGCGCCCTGTCGGTGTTTGTGTTTGGCGTGCCGCATAAAGGCAGTTTCCTGACGCTCACCCTGGCGGCGCTGCTGTATATCATCATTGCCACCGGAATGGGGCTGCTGATCTCCACCTTTATGAAAAGCCAGATTGCCGCCATTTTTGGCACTGCGATCATCACGTTGATTCCGGCGACGCAGTTTTCCGGGATGATCGATCCGGTAGCTTCGCTGGAAGGTCCAGGACGTTGGATCGGCGAGGTTTACCCGACCAGTCATTTTCTGACTATTGCCCGCGGGACGTTCTCGAAGGCGCTGGATTTGACTGATTTGTGGCAACTTTTTATCCCGTTGCTGATAGCCATCCCGCTGGTGATGGGCTTAAGCATCCTGCTGCTGAAAAAACAGGAGGGATGATGCGCCATTTACGCAATATTTTTAATCTGGGTATCAAAGAGTTGCGCAGTTTGCTCGGTGATAAAGCGATGCTGACGCTGATTGTCTTCTCGTTTACGGTGTCGGTGTATTCGTCAGCGACCGTTACGCCAGGATCGTTGAACCTCGCGCCGATCGCCATTGCCGATATGGATCAATCGCAGTTATCGAACAGGATCGTTAACAGCTTCTATCGCCCGTGGTTTTTGCCACCGGAGATGATCACCGCCGATGAGATGGATGCCGGGCTGGACGCCGGACGCTATACCTTCGCGATAAATATTCCGCCTAATTTTCAGCGTGATGTCCTCGCCGGACGCCAGCCAGATATTCAGGTGAACGTCGATGCCACGCGCATGAGCCAGGCATTTACCGGCAACGGGTATATCCAGAATATTATCAACGGTGAAGTGAACAGCTTTGTCGCGCGCTACCGTGATAACAGCGAACCGTTGGTATCGCTGGAAACCCGGATGCGCTTTAACCCGAACCTCGATCCCGCGTGGTTTGGCGGGGTGATGGCGATCATCAACAACATTACCATGCTGGCGATTGTGTTGACCGGATCGGCACTGATCCGCGAGCGTGAACACGGCACGGTGGAACACTTACTGGTGATGCCGATAACGCCGTTTGAGATCATGATGGCAAAGGTCTGGTCGATGGGGCTGGTGGTGCTGGTGGTGTCGGGATTATCGCTGGTGCTGATGGTGAAAGGTGTACTGGGTGTACCGATTGAAGGCTCGATCCCGCTGTTTATGCTGGGCGTGGCGCTCAGTCTGTTTGCCACCACGTCAATCGGCATTTTTATGGGGACGATAGCGCGTTCAATGCCGCAACTGGGGCTGCTGGTGATTCTGGTGCTGCTGCCGCTGCAAATGCTTTCCGGTGGCTCCACGCCGCGCGAAAGTATGCCGCAGATGGTGCAGGACATTATGTTGACCATGCCGACGACACACTTTGTCAGCCTCGCGCAGGCCATTCTCTACCGTGGTGCCGGATTCGAAATCGTCTGGCCGCAGTTCCTGACGCTGATGGCAATTGGCGGCGCGTTTTTTACCATTGCGCTGCTGCGATTCAGGAAGACGATTGGGACAATGGCGTAAGGAAGGGAAACTTGACTTCATATTGTGATGTCATACTATTGATGTCATAAAGTGAAGTCATAAGGACATGCCATGAGAACCCTGGTACAGGCTTTACGGAAGAAACAAAAAATACATTGGATCAAATATTTAAATCTCCTGTTCCTCAAGGGATTAAGTGGTCTGATATAGAGTCACTGGTTAAAGCATTAGGCGGAGAAATTAAGGAAGGAAGAGGTTCGCGTTGTAAGTTCATACTAAATATGAGCGTTGCGTGTTTCCATCGGCCTCATCCGTCGCCAGATACCGATAAAGGCGCTGTAGAAAGCGTGCGTGACTGGTTACTAAGTATAGGGGTAAAACCATGATCAAACTGAAGACGCCAAACTCTATGGAGATTGCCGGGCAACCTGCTGTTATCACTTACGTGCCAGAACTGAATGCATTTCGTGGCAAATTCCTGGGCTTGTCAGGTTATTGTGATTTTGTCTCTGACAGCATTCAGGGGCTGCAAAAAGAAGGGGAGCTTTCCCTGCGAGAGTATCTTGAGGATTGTAAAGCTGCGGGTATTGAGCCGTATGCGCGTACAGAAAAGATTAAGACCTTTACATTACGCTATCCAGAATCGCTGAGTGAACGCCTTAATAATGCGGCTGCGCAGCAACAAGTCTCTGTAAATACTTATATTATTGAAACGCTAAATGAGCGTTTGAATCATTTATAACTTATAGCGGCCCAACAATTTCTGTTGCGCCGCTATATTTTTGTGGCTCTTAAGATGCCTTTCTAATCAATCGATGCCCCTCATTCATCATCAGGATTTTGCTATACACATCTTCCTCGACGGCATTTTTTGCTGATGCCATCACTCGTGCCAGATTCGCCTCGTTGTGATTATTCACATACGCTTTGCCGACGGCAGTGATAAACGCTTTGCGCAGATCGCTGGCGATATTCACTTTAGCGACGCGATAATTAACGAAACTGCGTAATATCTCCGGGGCGATACCGGAGCCGCCGTGAATAACCAGCGGCACCGGGCTGACTTCGGCAATGCGCTTCAGCAGGGGGATATCGATCCGCGGTATATCGTCCAGGCCATGAACGTTACCAATAGAAACTGCCAGCATGTCGCAACCGGTGCGTTCGACAAAGGTCTTCACCTTTTCCGGTTCCGTTTTGCAATCGGCTTCGCTGACGTGATCGTCTTCTTTGCCGAGAATCGCCCCCAGCTCCGCTTCAACCGGTACGCCATAGGATTTACAGAAATCGACAGCTTCCTGGGTGAAAGCGATATTCTCTTCAAAAGAGAATGCGGCACCGTCAATCATGACCGAGGTAAAGCCCGCGCGCACCGCCTGTTTAACATCCTCCTGAGTTTTCCCGTGATCAAGATGAAGACTGACCGGAACATCCATTTTATCAGCGTGACGTTTCACGATTTCATAAATGTAATCGTATCCCGACAGTTGTGCATTGGTGGGCGCAATCTGAATGAAGTTGGGTAATCCTGAACGCTCAATGGCGTTTAAAATTGAAATCGTTGTCTCCAGATTGGTGGTATTAAATGCGCCCGCTAATACCCGTTTTTCCTGAATGCGGTCGAGCAGTATCCGTCCATTAACTAATGGCATATTGAAAACCTCATCTTTTAATATCAGTTAATTATTCAGCTTCACCGAAGCGGTCGCGAAATAAGGTAGTGAGAGTTTGTATTGCCTCGTTTTCATCATCACCTTCGCAGCGTATTTCCACCGTTTTTCCGCCTTTTATTCCGGCGCGCATAATATTCATCATGCTGGTGGCATTAATATCATTACCTTCATAATGCAGCGTCACTTTACAGCTATATTTTTTGGCGGCTTTCGCCAGACAGGCCGCCGGACGTGCATGCAGGCCAGTACTGTTTCTGACCTCCACGGTTTTACTCAACATAGTGCTCCTCCCGATGATGTAATGGCATCACGCCTTCTTGCTGTAATTTCAACTGATACCAGCTTTTCCATTTGTGCTGATAACGCTGTAATTGATGGTATCTCGCCCGATTCGGTAACAAACGTTGGGCTATGGTGACTTGCGGCGGTGGAATATCCGGTGCGGCGGTTAATAATGCTCCGACAGAAACCGCCTCGTTAAATGCAATTGCTTCAACCGGACGCTGTAAAATATCCGCCTTTAATTGCAGCCAAAGGGGATTACGGGTTGCCGGACCTATCACTTTTAACGCGCTGGTGCCGGGCACATTAAAACAGGCGAAGCAGTTGGCAAATTCCATGGTTAATCCCAGTGAGACGCTGGCAATTAACATATCGATATTTAACGTATCGCCAAGCCCATAAAATAATCCTCGGGTATGGCGATTTTTATAGGGCGAACCCGAACCGCGAAGATGCGGAATAAAAACGGGAATGTCATCGAGCGACCAGTTCCCCGCCAGGTAATCCGCATGTCCGCGAGTAAGTGATGCGGCGATCTCCTCATCGGTTAGCCGGAACGTGTTGCGCAGCCACTCCAGAGCGAAACCGCCCACCGGCAGCGACGCAAACAGGGTGAACTGGTTTGCAAGCGAATAACAGCCGTTTGCCAGCTTGTCACGTTTGGCATGTTCATCCAGCGTCGGTTGTGTATCCAGTTGCAGAATGCCTTCTGTGGTGCCCGTCGAGTTAAGGATATCGCCCGGCGTCATCTGCAACGCCCGCGCACCCACCATATGGTCATGCCCGGCCAGCGTCACGCTGACCGGTTGCAAGAACCCAAGCGTTTTGCAGAGCGACTCGCTGACCCATCCGGCGTGCTCGCCTGGCTGCACCAATGGCGCAAATGCTGAACAGGGAACGTGTAACAACGCCGCCGCTTTCGCTGACCATTCGCCTTTACGCACGTCCAGACACAGCGTACGGCTGGCTAAGGTGATATCCGTACGCTGTTCGCCAGTCAGCCGCCAGAGCAGTACTTCCGGCGCATGTAGCCAACGCAGGCCGCGGCGATTACGCAGTGGATAATGCTCCAGCAACCAACGCATTTTGAAGGCAGAGTAATTGCTGTGCAGCGGTAGCCCGCAGATGTCATAAAGCGCCGCACTGTCTGCCTCACTAAGCGTTGCCAGGTACTCTTCACCGCGGCGGTCATACCATGCCAGCATTGGCGTCAGGATCTCGCCATGCTCGTCAAGAAACACCCCTGACTCGCCAAAACTGGCAATGCTTATCCGCCTGACCGGCAGCGGCGAAGCGGCGCTCAGTTGCGCTATTGCCTGGCGGACCTCCTGCCAGAGGGCGTCGATATCGAAATCGACATCGCCCTGTGGGGAGATCTGTTTTGCCGTCACGAATTTATGCGCGCCCAACGTCGTTGCATCCAGGCAGGAAAAGCAGGTGACTTTGCAATTGGTGGTGCCAATATCGATAACGATAGCTGCGCTGTTATCAGGCATAAACCGTGCTCCGCGTCATTCGGAAAATGCCATACAGTACCAGGGCGATAACCGGCACCAGACCAATGGCGATGAGATTGCCGTTGAAGATTTCCAGCAGCCAGAAGCGGAACGGGTTACCGCCATCAAGGAAACTGGAAACCTGGCCGCTGGAGCCTTCGGCAAATTTGAAGTTAACGTCTTTCGCCATTCCGGTAATAAACGGCGCGATTTTAGTGGCAATCCACAGGTCGGCAATAATCACCGGGATCGCCGCCAGAACGGTGCGGAAAATATTGCCACGGCTGGCTAAAGCAATCATCGACGCCATTACCGCCAGGTTGGCAAGGTCACCAAGCGGCAGGACTTCATTACCTGGGAGGACAAACGCGATAAAGACCGAGATTGGCGTCAGCAGCAGGGCGGTGGAGATAATCGCCGGGTTACCTACGGCAACGGCGATATCCAGGCCGATATAGAGATCGTCACGGTCAGGGTATTTGGCATTGAGATACTTTTTAATGGCTTCAGACAGCGGTAATAAACCTTCCATCAGGATGCGTACCATGCGTGGCAGGATGAACATCACACCGCCAATGCTGATGCCAAGCAGCAAGACTTTTTTGAAATCGTATCCGGCAATTACGCCGAGCAGAATGCCCAGAATAGTGCCAACCATCATCGGTTCGCCGAAGATGCCAAACTTTTTCTGTACGGTTTCCGGGTCGATATGAATACGATTGAGGCCAGGGATATGGTCGATGATTTTGTCGACCAGCAGACCGACCGGGAAGAACACCACCGAAGAGAGCGTCGGCAATGAGATCCCTTCCAGGCCAAAGTATTTTTGTACCAGTGGCGCAGACCAGTCGGCGAGTTTTAGCACCACCACTGCGGCAATCGCGGCCGCCAGCAAACCAAAGAACAGGCTGCCGGTGCTGTAATAAACCAGCGTACCGGCAAGGGCAAAATGCCAGTAGTTCCACATATCTACATCAACGGTGCGGGTTTTATTCAACGCCAGCATTGCGACATTAATCAGAATGGTCAGGGGAATAACAAACGGGGCAATTGGCGACCCCCAGGTAATGGCAGAAAGCGGCGGCCAGCCTAAATCCACCACCGGTAAATTAATTCCGGTGCGTTCAACCATCGCCTGGGCCGCTGGCCCGACATTGCTGGTAAGAATATCGAAAATGGCATAAATACCGACAAAACCAATGCCGACCGTTAATGACGAGCGTAAGGCTTTAGCGGGTTTTACTTTAAAACAGAGAGCAAGAATAAATAACACCAACGGCAACATTACCGTGGGGCCAAATCCCAATATATATTGCACAATATTATAGAGGGTATGCGCGATATCGTTCATAATAAACCTCTTTTTCAGGCGAGAGCGCACCTCGCGTTAGCGCCTGATGGAGTGGGTTGGAATTAATTATTAATTACTTTTTAAGAATCGAAACAATTTGCGCCAGCACTTTCTCTTCGCCAATACCGGTAATAATGGGTAAGCCGTTAACCACCGGCACGTCGAGTTCATAAGGCACTTTAGTCGTTGAAACAACCAGCGCTACGCCGTCGGTATTACCGGGTAAAGAGGCAACGTTGGTTTGGGAATAATTGACGTTAAGGCCGTGCTCTTTGCAATACTCCATGACTTTTTCTGTTACCGCCGTGGATGTGGCAATACCTGTGGCGCAGACAAATAAAATGGTTTGACTCATATTTCACCTCGTTCATTCATTTTGTTTAAGATTACTGTGTGTATTTCTGTTGTTTCCATCGTAAGCAAGGCTTGCATAAAGGGCGTATCCTGAATCATCTCCATAATCCAGCCCAGGGCATTTAATTGTTTGTTACTTTCGCTTAAGGCGAGCAAAAAAATCACCCTGACAGGCACGGGATCAGGGTCGCCGCCCATATCGGCAAACTCTACCGGCTCTGGCAAAATACCGACGGCAATTGCATTGTGCCGGACATGTTTATGGTCCGTGTGCGGAATGGCGACGCACGGTGGTTCGGTAGGCAGCCCCGTTGGATACGTCGCCTCACGTTTCAGTACGTGATTGGCAAAATCAGGGACCACCAGCTCAGCAGCAACCAACGGTTGCGCTAACTGACGGATGATCTGTTCAACGCTTAACCCTGCCGGAAGTCGTTGAATATAATTTTCCTGAAACTGTATGCCTTGCATTTTATTCCTCATAAAAAAGTGTATTTAACTCACTTCCCGCCGTTGCAGCACGGTGCCCAGATAATATTTATTTCCTTTTAACCAGACGTTGCCAAACTCAACGGGTAACTCTCGGGAGAAAAAGACTAACTGCTCCAGATGCAAAACGGGTGCATCTTCACTGATATCTAAAAAATGACCGCGTTCATTACCAATTAATCGCGCGGCATAGCGACTTTCCGAGTAACGAATTTTTCTTTGCGACAAACTTTCTATTGTTGGAAATAAATTGTGTTGATTAAAATCGATTTCCACGATGCCGGGGCATAGCTCAATATTGATACGGTTCTCTATCAGCATCGCTTTTTCATCACCAATTGAACGTAAACGCTCAAGGTAAAGAATATCCTGACCGGGCGTTATTCTTAATTTCTCTGCCACATAACGATTAGCCGGTTCAATCCGTGACGTAATAACTTCAGTGGTAAAATGTATTTTCTGGCTTTCCAGCGATTCCGCGAATGACAATAATCCTTCACCTAACGGATATGCCACGTTCTCTTTTTTGACAAAAGTTCCCTTCCCCTGGACCTGAATCAACACGCCTTCTTTTACCAGTTGGGCGACCGCTTTTTTAACGGTTCCCCGACTCACTTCCAGCATATCCATAATCTGGTATTCCGAAGGAATGCGATCGTCTTCCACCAGATCCCCGGTATAAATACTTTCTCTTATCCACTCCACCACTTGTTGATAGAGCGGTATTTGTGACGACTTACTTAATGATTTCATGGCGCGCACCTGAACATTTACAGTTGTCTATGGACAATCATGGACAACTTCAAGCGTATAGTAGGTGAACGGGAGAAAAAGAGGATCGAAGCGTCTCACATTTTGAGGGACCAAATCGTGATCAAAAAAATGTGACGTGAGTCGATATTTGGCAGGAATTTACTGCGCCGTCAGGAAATAACGGCGCGTGGGTAGGTGTTAATCTTCCTTCGGCAAGCACTGCAAATGCCCGTGCCGCACGCCGCGCTGGGCGATAACGTCATCGGCAAAATGCTGCACGTCGCCCATGTCACCTTTCAGCACGGCGATTTCCAGACAGTCGTCGTGATTAATGTGCACATGCAGCGTGGCGACCGAGAGATCGTGGTGATGGTGCTGGGTGGAGACAATACGGCTGGCTAAGTCGCGTTTTTCGTGTTCATACACATAGGAGAGCACTGCGAAACCTTGTGTGCCGTGCTGCTGGGTGGCCTCTTGCGCCAGGGCGCTACGCAGAATATCGCGGATAGCTTCGGAACGGTTGTTATAGCCACGACGCTGGCTCAGGCTGTCCAGCGTCTCCAGTAAATCGTCATCAAGCGTGATGGTGATTCGTTGCATTTGCGTTAAACCTTTTCTGTGGTGCGACGGCGCACGGGGAATGCGGGTAATACCGCGTTTTGTAGCACACGTCCGGCGTCAGAGGAAAAGGTTAATTTATCTCCCACCGCCTGGGTTTCGACGATTTGTCCGTTGTCCATCACCATCACTCGCTGGCAAAAGCGTTCCACCAGGCGTAAGTCATGAGTGATGAACAGGCAGGCAGTGCCAAACTGTTGTTGTAGCTTTTTCAGCAGGCGAATGACGCCCGCCTGTAACACGAGATCAAGGTTAGAAACGGCTTCATCCAGAATCAGTAGTTTCGGTTCGACCGCCAGCGCGCGAGCCAGGCAGACGCGCTGGAGCTGACCGCCGCTTAACTGCGGTGGGCGTTTGTCTAGAACGCTGTCATCGAGATCGACCGCCTTCAGCATTTCGCTGGCGCGCGCCAGTTGTTCGGCTTTTTTCAGCGATAGCAGGTGGCGCATCGGTTCTCGCAGGATCTCGCGCACGGTTTTGCGCGGATTCACGGCGCTGATGGAGTCCTGAAATACCATCTGAATATCGCGGCGGAACGCTTTACGCTGGGCGCGATTGAGCTTTGCCAACGGTTCGCCGCGCCAGCTAATATTCCCTTGTGAGGGAGACTCTAAGCCTACCAGCAGCCGCGCGAGAGTGCTTTTTCCGCAGCCGCTGCGCCCCAGCAGAGCGACGGTTTCGCCGCTTTTCAGGGTCAGGGAAACGTTATTCAGCACCGCCTGGTGTTGATGTTTTCCGCTAAATCCACCGTGCGCATAGTGATGGGAAAGGTCGGAGACGTTAAGTAAAGTCATGATGCCAGCTCCATACCGTAGAGGGCGAGATGAGCGGAAACCAGGCTGCGCGTTACCGCATGTTTGGGGGCATTAAACAGCGTTTCTACATCGCCCTGTTCGACAATTTTACCGTGTGACATCACCGCCACGTCATCCGCCAGACGCGCCACAACGCCCATATCATGGGTCACCAGCAGCATTCCCGGTGCTTGTTTTTGCATAATGCTTTCCAGCAGATCGAGAATGCGCGCCTGTGCTACCACGTCGAGATCGGTGGTCGGTTCATCGGCGATGATAAACGGCGATTCACACAACACCGCCATCGCAATCATCATGCGCTGCAACATGCCGCCGCTCATCTCAAACGGGTACAGCTTCAGCACGCGTGCGGCGTTTTCCAGCCCCACCGCTTCTATGGCAGCGGTAAGCGTAGCGTCATCGGCGGGTTTCCCCAGCGCCAGGCAGGTTTCCCGCGCGTGGGTGTGCATGGTGTGAAGCGGATTAAAGGCACTGCGCGGGTTCTGCATGATGGTGGCAATTTTGATGCCGCGCAGGGCACAGGGAGAAACCGGTTTGCCATCGGCTAAAATTTCCCCCGCCGTCTGGCGAACGCCTGCGGGCAGAATGCCCAGCGTCGCGGCGCAGGTCAGTGATTTCCCGCTGCCGCTACCGCCGACTAACGCCAGCACACGCCCGCGTTTAAGGGTTAACGATACGCCGTGCACCAGCGGCTGCGCGGCCTGTAGCGCGATATTACGTAGTTCAATCTGTTGCGGCATTAGTGTGCGTGCTCCGTCACCAGATGAGGGTCCAGATGATCGCGCAGTGCGTCACCCACCAGGTTAAAGGCCATCACGCTGATAAACAGCGCCAGCCCCGGCCAGAACATTTGCAGCGGCTGGGTCCAGATATACTGGCGCGCGTCGTTAATCATCACGCCCCATTCGGCGGTAGGCGCGGTCACGCCGAGGCCGAGGAAGGACATCCCCGCGACGTGTAGCATCATATGGCCGATATCCAGCGTTGCCAGCACCAGCAGCGAAGGGATCACCGCACCTGCCAGATGATCTACAAACACTCGCACATGGCCCGCGCCAGAAAGCCGTGATGCCAGTACAAACTCGCGCTGGCGTAGCGAAATCACCAGGCTGCGCACCATGCGTGCATACCACGCCCAGTGCGACAGGGCGATGGCGATAATTACGTTGGTCAGCCCGGTGCCGAGCACGCCAACCATAAAGAACGACAGAATCGAGGTCGGGAAGGTCATAAACATATCCGCGACGCGCATGGTGGCCTGATCAACGCGCCCGCCAATCAGTCCGGCGCTGCCGCCAATAACCAGCCCTAATGTCAGCACCAGCAGCAGGCAGGCCATTACCGAGCCGAGCGACACGCGGGTCGCCGCCATCAGCCGCGAGAAAATATCGCGCCCTAAATGATCGGTACCCAGCCAGTGCTGCGCATCCGGTGAAAGCAGGCGCGACGGCAGATCAATCGCCTGTGGGTCATACGGCAGCCACCACTGGCTGGTGAGCGCAATCAGTGCCAGCAGGGCGATAATGATCAGCGCCAGGCGAACCGACCAGCGGGAGGAGAGGAAAAAGTTCACGCGTGGGCTCCTTCATGACGACGAATACGTGGGTCCAGCGCGGCGTTGAGCAAATCGACAATCAAATTACAGACCACAAAAACCACCACCATCATCAGCGTAAAGCACTGGATCACCGGATAGTCACGGTTGAAAATCGCCGACACCGCATAGCGCCCGACGCCCGGCCAGGCAAAGATGTTTTCGATAATCATCGTCCCGCCAATCAGTTCGCCAATGTGCATCCCCACGGCGGTGATCATCGGCAGCGAGGCATTGCGCAGGATGTGGCGGCGTTCGGTCTGTTTGTCGTTCAGGCCGCGCAGTCGCGCCCAGGTCACATGACGCTGACCGGCGACGTCCAGCATACTGGCGCGCAGCAGACGCGCGTTAATCGCCAGCGACATAAAAGCGATGGAAACCGCAGGCAAAATGATGTGCTGCCAGCCGCCGTAACCCATCGCGGGCAGCCATTGCAGATACACTGAAAATGCCATCACCAGTAAAAACGCCAACCAGAAGTTAGGCATCGACACGCCAAGAAACGCGATAAAACGCACGGCGAAATCCGGCAGGCGGTCGCGATGGCGCGCCGCCCAGATGCCGAGCGGCACGGAAGTGAGCAGAATTAATACCAGCGCCGCACCCGCCAGCTCCAGCGTGGCGGGCAGGAAGGTCAGCATATCGTCCAGCACCGGGCGTTGGCTGGCGAATGAGATACCAAAGTCAAGATGCAGCGCTTTCCACAACCAGGTTCCGTACTGCACGTACAACGGCTGATCCAGCCCCAGCATGGTGCGGGTAGAAGCCAGCATTTCCGGCGTCGGCGGCAGGTTAGACAGACGCAGATAATCGAGCGCCGGGTCGCCGGTGCCGAGGCGCAGCATCAGAAAAATGATCACCGAGGCGGCGAGCACCATCGGGATCAGCAGCAGAAAGCGGCGTAATACATAACGCAACATTAAGGTTTCACCGGTTTAATCTGTTCGAACGGGATTTCGGTGGCGATCGGCGCGTAGGGGATGTTACCCAGTTCCGGTTTTGAAACCACCATCATTGAGATATAGCTGATGGGCAGATAAACCGCCTCGTTATGCAGACGGGTCAGAATGTCGCGATACAGTGCCTGACGTTGTGTTTCGTCGTGTGTCGCCAGCACTTCGCCAATCTCTTTATCAATCAGTGGCTTGTCGGCTAAACCTTGCTGTGCCTGGAAGTCAGCGTGCGACGGTACGCGCATTGAACTCAGGAAGGCGTGTGGATCGTATGGCGCGCCCCAGGTACGGTGGAAAATCATGCCAAAACGACCGTCGCGCTGACGAGCATAGATACTGCTCTCTTCTTCGCCGATCAGCGTGACATCCGCGCCAATCTGGCGCATATCAGCCTGAATGATTTCGGCCATTGATTTGCTTAACGCATCGGTGCCGATGAACGACAGTTCAATGCGCAGCGGCTGACCATTTTTCTCGCGGATGTCTTTGCCTGCGGGCAGCGTCCAGCCTGCTTGTTCCAGCAACGCTTTCGCTTTCTGCGGATCGTACTGGCGCGGTTTCAGGCCGAGATTGGCATAGGGCACGGAAGGGGCAAACAGGGTGTCGGCGACCTGCTGGGTGCCATACAACGCGTTATCGATCAGCGATTTTTTGTTTACCGCGTAATTGAGAGCTTCACGTACGGCCAGCTCGTTGGTGGGGGCTTTGGCAGTATTGAGCGCCAGCATCACGGTTTCGATCGGCTGTGACAGTTGGGTGTGGTAAGCCGAGTTCTGGCTAAAGCGGGCGAAGGTATCGAGCGGTAATAGCCCTTCATTACCGTATAGTAGATCGATATCGCCGGTTTCAAACGCTACTGCGCGGGTAGTCGGGTCTGGGATGACGTTAAAAGTGATCTTCTTAATCGCCGGCTTTTCGCCCCAGTAGTTTTCGTTACGGACGAAGACATCGTACTGATTCAGTTTCGATTCCTGCAAAACCCACGGCCCGGTGCCAATCGGCGCTTTAATCCCATTCATGGTTTCATGGTTTTTAAACTGCGAGGGGGCGATAAAGCGGAAAGGGCGCGGCAGGGCCAGTTCTTGCAGGAAAGGATAGTAGGCGCTTTTCAGGGTGATTTGCAGCTCGTTTTTGCTGAGTGCTTTGACATCAACAATCTGGTTTGCCAGCTCCAGCCAGGCGTGACGTTGACGGTTGTCGAGCACAGCGCGGAAGTTTTCTGCCGCGGCCTCTGCATCAAACGGTTCACCGTTAGAGAATTTCACATCATCACGCAGGGTGAAGGTCCAGGTTTTGCCATCTTCTGAATGGGTCCAGCTTTTTGCCAGCCACGGGATCACCGAACCGTCTGCCTGATATTTCACCAGTGGTTCATAAACCATGCTCTGGGCGAACATTTGGTTAGGCGTGTAAAGGTGCGGGTTTAGTGGCCCGACATTCACCGGCCAGGCGGTGGTGATTTCATCTGGTGCAGCGGCATGGACGATAAAAGACGCACAAGCCAGCAGCGCAAATAGAGTGCGGCGGAGTGTAGAGAACATGGTAACCCCAATGGATTAAAATAGATGGCGGAAATAAGTATGACGATTTTAAGTATTCGTCATACTGATTACCTGTTCTGGATCAATAGATGGGCAGTCGGGTGGGCGGATCAGTTAACTGAATCGATCCATTGCACACTGTCGGCGGTGAGCGTAAAGGGGGTAGGGGTGCAGATCGCCAGGCTTAAATTTTCTAGCTGACAATGGCTGACTGACAGCGAGGAGTTATAGGTGCTGTCTACGCTGACGATTTGCCAGGCGCTGCCGCCACGCTGTTTAACGATGGCTTCTTTGCGCGTCCAGATGCGCCAGAACATTTCCAGTTGCTGATCAGGATGCACGGCGTCCATCTCGGCATGTTCCCCAAGGCTGAATACGGCGTTCGCCAGCCAGCGCCAGTTGGCGCGCGGGCGAATCACTTCGATATCGCAGCCGACTTCGCCTTCATCGCTCAACAGCAGGGCGATATCGTCACCGCTATGGCTTAAGTTGAACCATAGCGGCGTTTCCGGCGCGAATGCAGGTTTGCCTTGTTCGCCATAGATGATCTCCGGTAGCGGGGAAAGCGTGTGCGAAAGCAATGCACGCCCCGCCAGCCAGCGTTCGCGTCGTGGACCTTGCGGTGCTTGCTCGCGTAAACCCGGTGGCAGAGGAGCTGCGCTTAAGGTCGAAACTTTCCCCAGAACTATCCGATACATATCAGGGCCAACGTTTAATGGAAAATGAAAGTGCGTATCGTAACACTTGTCGCCTCATCCCGGTAATCGACTTTTCGGTCTGCCCGGTCCCAGTAAAATCGCCAGTTTGCTACCGCCTTTGGTGGTTTCCATCCAGATTTTACACACGCTGGTTAATGGTACCGAAAGTAGCATCCCTACCGGGCCGAGCAGCCATCCCCAAATTAACAATGAAAGAAATACCACCATGGTGGACATCCCCAGGCGATGGCCCATCATCCGTGGTTCTAAAATATTGCCGATGACCATATGGACCACTAAAAACAATGCGCCGACCAGAATACATTCGTAAACGCCATTAAACAGCAGCACCTGAATCATTGGCGGTACGGCGGAAATTACCGCGCCGATATTGGGCACGTAGTTGAGCAAAAACGCCAGTACTGCCCACATCAGCGCAAACTGTACGCCCATTAGCGCCAGCCCCAGCCAGACGATTACGCCTGTCCATAAACTTAGCAGTGTCTTCAATGCAAGATAGTGCGAAACACCTTTTAAGGCGCGGTGTAGTCCGGCGATGTGAATCTGTGGATTATTCAACGCAAAACGCATTTTGTAAGGGACGTGGCGCACTTCAAACAGCATGAAAACTACGGTCATCACCAGCAAAAGCACGCTCGCCATTGCCCCGGAAAGCCCGGTCATTAGCGCCGTGGTGAAGGTAACCATTTTTTCCGAGTCCATCCGCTGCAGCATTCGCTCCGGCGACATATGCAAATTAAGAAAAGGCAACATCTCCTGCAATTTAAAAAGTTTGCGCGTCAGCTCCTTATTAAACTTCGGCAGCATAGAGATAAATTCGTTAAACGATGCCGCCAGTACGCCGACCAGCGCGGTTAGTGCGATCAGCATCACCACCACCACAATCGTAATGGCAACGGGGCGTTGTACTCCCCGACGAATAAACCAGGTGACGAGCGGGTTGAGGACGATGGCAAAAAACAGCGCCAGTAACAGCTGCACAATGATATCTGCCGCTGCGTGAATTCCCGCGAGGATCACCACCAGCGAGGCCAGCTTGAGCAGAATGTGCATGCCCGTTTTATCGGGTTGAGGGGTTTCCATTGGGGCTTCCTTGTGACTTTTTGTATTAAGTGTAGCGGGAGTCACGCCAGCAATATTCTGATTCTTACTGCTGATTTTCACGTCAGCACGTGGTAAAAATGAAACACTGTTGTAAAAATGTGGTGATCCTCATGCCCGAACCCGTAGCCGAACCCGCGCTAAACGGATTGCGCCTGAATTTGCGCATTGTCTCCATTGTCATGTTTAACTTCGCCAGCTACCTCACCATCGGGTTGCCGCTCGCTGTATTACCGGGCTATGTCCATGATGTGATGGGATTTAGTGCCTTCTGGGCAGGGTTGGTTATCAGCCTGCAATATTTCGCCACCTTGCTGAGCCGTCCTCATGCCGGACGTTACGCCGATTTGCTGGGACCCAAAAAGATTGTCGTCTTCGGTTTATGCGGCTGCTTTTTGAGCGGTCTGGGATATCTGACGGCGGGATTAACCGCCAGTCTGCCCGTCATCAGCCTGTTATTACTGTGCCTGGGGCGCGTAATCCTTGGGATTGGGCAAAGTTTTGCCGGAACGGGATCGACCCTGTGGGGTGTTGGCGTGGTTGGTTCGCTACATATCGGGCGGGTGATTTCGTGGAACGGTATTGTCACTTACGGGGCGATGGCGATGGGTGCGCCGTTAGGTGTCGTGTTTTATCACTGGGGCGGATTGCAGGCGTTAGCGTTAATCATTATGGGCGTGGCGCTGGTGGCCATTTTGTTGGCGATCCCGCGTCCGATGGTAAAAGCCAGTAAAGGCAAACCGCTGCCGTTTCGTGCGGTGCTTGGGCGCGTCTGGCTGTACGGTATGGCGCTGGCACTGGCTTCCGCCGGATTTGGCGTTATCGCCACCTTTATCACGCTGTTTTATGACGCTAAAGGTTGGGACGGTGCGGCTTTCGCGCTGACGCTGTTTAGCTGTGCGTTTGTCGGTACGCGTTTGTTATTCCCTAACGGCATTAACCGTATCGGCGGCTTAAACGTGGCGATGATTTGCTTTAGCGTTGAGATAATCGGCCTGCTACTGGTTGGCGTGGCGACTATGCCGTGGATGGCGAAAATCGGCGTCTTACTCGCGGGGGCGGGGTTTTCGCTGGTGTTCCCGGCATTGGGCGTAGTGGCGGTAAAAGCGGTTCCGCAGCAAAATCAGGGGGCGGCGCTGGCAACTTACACCGTATTTATGGATTTATCGCTTGGCGTGACCGGACCACTGGCTGGGCTGGTGATGAGTTGGGCGGGCGTCCCGGTGATTTATCTGGCGGCGGCGGGACTGGTCGCAATCGCGTTATTACTGACGTGGCGATTAAAAAAACGGCCTCCGGTGGAAGTACCTGAGGCCATCTCATCATCTTAAAACTTACTGAATAACCAGCGTATTAATGATGTTTTCTGCGGTGGTCTGTGCTTTTTGCTGATCGTCAGCGGGCAGTGTAATTTGCATGGTCAGTAGTTGATTACCCACGTTACCCAGAATAACGGAAGAGTACGCCGTCTGGCCTTTCGCGGAGATAATGCTGTCTAACTGCTGCATTTTGTGACCTTTCAGCTCAATGGCTTTATTGGTTACCACTTGCAGCTGCGGATCGCGGCTACGTTGCTGATCTTCCAGGCGCTTCGCCAGCACCGCCAGATCTTCTTTCGGATCATCGCCCATGATGACGATGACTGCTTTTTGCCCGGTGGCGTCGGACCAGACATGCATGTTATTAGCCTGCGTTCCCAGCTTACCGCTCTGGTCGGTCATATCCGCTGGCAGCGAGAAACTTAACTTGCCATCAAGCAGGTTGACGGGATTCCCGGTAGCGTTACTTTCCGCGACCGAACCCTGCGCCGTAGCGTTAGTGTCTTTATCATCACAGGCCGCAAGCCCCATAACCAGCAGGCCAATTCCGACATATTTAACCAGATTGCGCATTGACTTCTTCCTTTCGATAAACGGCCATAACGGCTCATTCATCCATCTTATCACAACTCTGATAACGAACCTTTAACTCGCCTGCAAAGCGTTGATTTCGGATTTATCTGCCAGTCTTTTCAACAGCATATTGAGTAATACGCCATACATTGGCAGGAAGAAAACGATACTGATTAACACTTTGAAACAGTAATCGACCAGCGCGATTTCCATCCAGTGTTCAGCCATAAAGGCATCTGGGCTGCGCCAGAAGGCAATGAAGAAGAAGGCCAGCGTGTCGCTGACGTTACCAAACAGGGTGGAAGCCGTCGGTGCCAGCCACCAGCGACGACTCTGACGCAGGCGGTTAAAAACGTGCACGTCGAGGATTTGCCCCAGCGCGTAGGCCATGAAACTGGCGGTGGCGATACGGGCGACAAACAGGTTGAAG
This sequence comes from Escherichia sp. WS568, assembly GCF_046486085.1. Classification (NCBI taxonomy): domain Bacteria; kingdom Pseudomonadati; phylum Pseudomonadota; class Gammaproteobacteria; order Enterobacterales; family Enterobacteriaceae; genus Escherichia; species Escherichia sp. WS568. The sequence continues at coordinate 138,637 of NZ_JBJQMC010000006.1, read as the reverse complement.
TGGGCGAGCGCGCCGAATCCCTGCCAGGAACCCATATAGAACAGCGACGAGATGACGTAGGAGATCAGTAACGCCGGGATCATCACCGCAAAGATGATACGACGGGCCAGCGGTGCGCCAAAAATACGCACAGTCAGGTCGGTAGCAAGGAAAATAAACGGAAAGCTAAACGCGCCCCAGGTGGTATGGAAACCAAAAATGGATACGGGAAGCTGAACCAGATAGTTACTGGAGGTGATCACCAGAAGATGAAATAACGATAACCAGAACAACGCCTTATAGCGTTGAGTTTGCGAGAAAACGTTCATATTGTACCTTTTTGATTAACCATTGGGGTGAGGGAACCCAATACGTACGACACGTCTGTTACCTTAACATAATAACGTGCTGACCCTTTTTTCGAGCCGCCGCATGATACTGCTTTACGTTAACAATGCAATGGTTAATTTTCACGCAATCGTTAACCTGGTTTGCTTACGGACTCACAGGGCGTAAACTAGCGCCGTTTTTTTATGTGATGAGAAGAAAATGACCGATCTCTTTTCCAGCCCTGACCACACACTCGACGCACTTGGCCTGCGCTGCCCGGAACCAGTAATGATGGTGCGCAAAACAGTGCGCAATATGCAGCCAGGTGAAACGTTGCTGATTATTGCTGACGATCCGGCGACGACACGCGATATTCCTGGGTTTTGTACCTTTATGGAACACGAACTGGTTGCGAAAGAGACGGATGGACTGCCTTATCGTTATTTGATTCGCAAATCGGGGTAAGGTGGATCAGGCTAGCGGACCGATCGCGCTCAATTTTGCGGCTTGCAACCGGTTTGTAGGACGGATAAAAAGTTCAAGCTGCATCTGGCGATACGGTGCGCAATGCCTGATGCGACGCTGTCGCGTCTTATCATGCCTACGAGTTCGATGCCCTGTGTAGGCCAGATAAGGCGTTTACGCCGCATCCGGCACGCAAACGTAATGGAATGCACAAATGGATTATTTAATTCCAGTTTGTCTGGCATTGCTGGGATTGCTCGCGATCTTCACCCCCAATTGGCTGATCCCTGTTTTTATCGTCGTGGGGGGATGGCTGGGGGTACTTGCCTGGGGTTGGCTCTGGCTAATGATTTTTTTACCTTTACTTAACGGTGTCGGGCTTGCTTATGCCCTGTGGTTGATGTTCAAAAGGCCATCCATAGCATCCCGCCTGGTTGCTGCATGCTGTGTTATCTCCGTCATTCTGATGTTAGCGCTTTATTATGCTTTCCTGACTATGCCGCCGTTCCCGCCTCAGCACTAAGCCTGATAGCCAGAGGCTATCAGGCAACACTTTTACTTCCTGCGCAACAATCTTAACGCATTCGCCGTCACCAGCACCGTCGCACCCGTATCTGCCAGCACCGCCAGCCATAGCCCGGTCATTCCTAACAGTGTGGTGACGAGGAAAACGCCTTTCAGCCCCAGCGCAATGGTGATGTTCTGGCGGATATTGGCGTGAGTGGCGCGTGCCAGTTCAATCATTTGCACCAGACCGCGCAGGTGGTTATGGGTTAATGCTGCATCGGCGGTTTCCAGCGCCACGTCTGTGCCACTGCCCATTGCAATCCCGATGGCGGCAGCTTTCATCGCTGGCGCGTCGTTAATACCATCACCGACCATCGCCAGCGGCGCATGTTGATTCAGCTCGGTCACCGCTTTGACTTTATCTTCCGGCAACAGGCCCGCTTTAAATTCCAGCCCCAACTCCCCGGCAATTGCCGCCGCGGCGCGTGGATTATCGCCGGTGAGGATCACTCCTTTAACCCCCAGCGCGTTCAGTTCACTGATAGCAGTTGCAGCATCGGCGCGCAGGGTATCCTGCAACGCAATGACACCCAGCACGTCATCATTACGTACTACCAGCACTACCGTTTGCCCGGCGCTTTCCAGTTCATTAATCAAACCAGCAAATGCATCAGCAGGATGTTTTCCGGCAGCGCATATCAACACGCGCTCACCGTTAACCTGCGCTTCAATGCCAGACCCGACCAGCGCCCGCTGTGATTGGGCGGTGGGAATGGCGAGTTCAGCAACCTGTGCTTCGCGCACAATGGCTTGTGCCAGTGGATGCGTCGCGCCTTGCTCGACCGCCGCCGCCAGTGTCAGCAGTTCAGATTCACTAATACCCGTTGCCGGATGAATCGCGGTAACGCGCGGTTTACCGACGGTCAGCGTACCGGTTTTATCAAACGCCACCTGGGTAACACGACCCAGCTGCTCCAGCGCCGCGCCGCCTTTAATCAACGCCCCACGACGCGCTGCTGCCGCCAGCCCGGAGGTAATCGCCGCGGGCGTGGAGATAACTAACGCACACGGGCAACCAATCAGCAGCAGCGTCAGCCCTTTATAAATCCACTCTTGCCAGCTGGCGGCAAACAGCAGCGGCGGCACCAGCGTCACCAGCAGAGCGACGGCCATAATCGCTGGCGTGTAGATACGGCTGAAACGGTCGATAAACCGCTCAATGGGGGCGCGACGCTCTTCGGCTTCTTCGATCAGTTTCAGAATCCGGTCAATGGCGCTGGCACCCGGTTCTGACAGCACTTCCAGCGTTACCAGACGGTCTACGCTGGTGGCACCAGCAGGGACTTTATCGCCCGTTGCGCGCTCCACCGGAATGGATTCTCCGGTCAGGGCGCTTTCATCAAAACTGGCAAACGGTGAGAGCAGTTTACCGTCGGCAGGCAAACGCCCACCTGCCGCAACTTCAATCACATCGCCAGGGCGCAGGCTGTTAATCGCCACCTCTTCACGCTCACCGTTACGCAGACGCGTGGCGGTTTCCGGTTTCAGCGCCATTAACGCGCTAACGCCCTGACGCGCGCGGCTGGCGGCCCAGCCTTCCAGTCGTTCACCAATCAAAAACAGCAGCAACACCATCGCAGCTTCAGCCGTTGCGCCAATAAACAGCGCACCAATAGCGGCTACGCTCATTAAGGTTTCAATGGCGAAGTAGCTGCCAGATTTGATCAGCCGTAATGCCTGACGAGCAATCGGGTACAGCCCAACCAGCGTGGTCGCGATAAACGCCAGTTGACCAAACGGATGATTGAACTGCTCCAGACCCCAGCTGATTGCCATCATCACGATTAGCGTAATCAGCGGCAGATTCTCTTTCAGGCGTGATGCTTGTGGTTCGTCGGTGGTCTGTTCATCGCGCAGGGAATAGCCCGCTTTTTGCACCGCAGATTCAACCTGGGCACGGATGTCATTGTCGGCATCGACTACCAATTTTTCGGTGGCGAACAACACCTGCACCTGATTCACGCCTGCAAGCTGGCGCACGGCATTTTCCACTTTGCGCGCACAGGCGGCGCAGTCCATGCCGCTGACTTTCCAGCTATAGCGGGTGCCGGAGACGCTTTCAGAGAGCGTTGGCGTGCTGGAACATGCGCCATCGCAGCAACAGTCGTTGGTGTTCTGTACCGTAGTTAGCGGTTTGAACGCAGCAAATTGAGGGGCTTTCTTGCCGTGATTGTCAGGAGTCGACATGGCATCCTCCGGTTAAGTTTTTTCTCATTAACCGAAGGATACACTCTGGAGTCGACTCCAGAGTCAAGTTTTATCAGAGATACAGCGAGCGGACGATGAGGAAGTGACCAGCAAAGTAGCAGGCCGCAGCAATCGCGTTGTCCGCACGGAAGCGGCGGCGATAGTGACTACCCAGCCAGACAAAGTTACTGATAAACAGCAACGAAGCGCCGACAAACGCAGAGAGTGCCGGAGCGGTCGGACGGAAGAACCACAGTTCACCTGCCAGCCACACCATCACCAGCGTCATGCCGATAAACGTGCAGATAGGCCAACGATACTCTTCCAGACGCGTCCAGATAATCGCCAGTAACAGCGCGCCCAGAACCAACAGTACCAACGGCAGAGGCCAGAAGAAGGAGAGCGTCATCTGACTGGCGAAATAGATGGTGTACAGCAGGTGCGAGAGGAAAAACGCGCCGATGGCGTACATCAGACGTTGACGTGGCAACAGGGTTAGCGCATCGCCCAGCAGTGAGGCACACAGCCCCGCCAGCACCAGATAGCTAATGGCGTCGAACATCGGCGCTTGCCAGGCCAGCAACAGCAGGAGAAGAAGGGTTAACGGTTTAAACACCCAGCGTTGCCAGGTTGGCCCACGATACGATGCATCCACAGATAGCCATGCGGAAAGACAGACAGCGATAAACGACCAAAGCATCTTAGTTCCTTGAATTCGTTATTTTTTCGTAAGCGGAATGCCTACGGTCTTGCTTCCAGTTTAGTGGCGAGGGTGGACGGATGACAACACCATAACTGGCAGGGTATGCTTATTTCCGCATTTTCCGATGAGGGATAAAGATGAGTAAACCACCTCTTTTCTTTATTGTTATCATTGGCTTAATCATCGTCGCCGCATCGTTTCGTTTTATGCAACAACGACGGGAAAAAGCTGATAATGATATGGCACCGCTCCAGCAAAAGCTGGTGGTGGTGAGCAACAAGCGGGAAAAACCGATTAACGATCGCCGTTCGCGCCAGCAGGAAGTAACTCCGGCAGGCACCAGTATGCGCTATGAGGCAAGCTTCAAACCGCAAAGCGGAGGAATGGAGCAGACGTTTCGCCTAGACGCCCAGCAGTACCACGCCCTGACAGTGGGCGATAAAGGTACGCTGAGCTATAAAGGAACGCGCTTTGTCAGCTTTATAGGCGAACAATAAGGTTATTTTTTAACTTTAAATTTCTTCTGCCAGACCAGCAGTTCAAACACGCCGAAAAGGAAAATCCGCACCTTTTCGGCGGTGGTCATCTGCGGGCCATCTTTCGGCAAAGTGGATTTCAATAGCGCCAGCTGCATACCATGCATCAGCACGGTAAAAATCAGCGCCACGTTAACGAAAATATTCAGCGGACGCGGGAAGGGATGCACCAGGTTGAGGATTAAAAATCCCCAAACGCAGAGCATTAACAAACGTCCAATATTAATCAACATCACTTTCTCCTTGTGCTTCGCGTTGATACAGCCGATAAGCCACCTGACCCGCCACTTTTTCCCGATGTAATGACCAGTTCGCCGGAACAGTGGGCAGACCGTTTTCGACTTCGCTTTCGACATAAATCAGGGCTTCGTCAGCCAGCCAGCCGTTATCTTCCAGTAAATTTATCGTCTCTTCTAACAATCCACGGCGGAACGGTGGATCGACAAACACGATATTATGCGGTGTGCCTTTTTGCGCCAGGAATGACATCGCGTTGCTGTTCACCACGCGTGCATTGCCTGCTTTTAGTGTCGCCAGATTCTTAATTAACTGCTGAGAAACCGCACGATCCATCTCAATCAACGTGGCCCCCGCAGCGTAGCGCGATAACGCTTCCAGCCCCAGCGCGCCGCTTCCGGCGAAGCAATCCAGACATTGGGCGTCAACAATGACCGGAGCCAGCCAGTTAAACAACGTTTCGCGTACGCGGTCGGTGGTGGGGCGCAGACCTGGGCTATCAGGAACCGGGAGTTTACGGCCTCGCCACTGCCCGCCAATAATGCGGATTTGGCCGCTGCCGGAATGATTCGGTTTTTTCATGATAAATTGCTCAATCCGCCAGATAACACATACTTGCAGGCGGTGATGTGAATTAAGTTAAGTGATAGACTATTTCATCATTTTTTTAGCTGCTATGTACATAGCGTTAACGCTGTGCCATGAAGCAACAGCGAGGAGTGTAGTCGCAAATGGCGAAAGAAAAAAAACGTGGCTTTTTTTCCTGGCTGGGCTTTGGTCAAAAAGAGCAGACCCCGGAAAAAGAGACAGAAGTTCAGAATGAACAACCAGTTGTAGAAGAAATCGTTCCGGCGCAAGAGCCTGTGAAGGCTTCTGAACAAACCGTTGAAGAGCAGCCGCAGGCGCATACTGAAGCCGAGGCGGAAACTTTTGCTGCCGACGTTGTGGAAGTTACTGAACAGGTTGCTGAAAGTGAAAAAGCGCAGCCTGAAGCTGTTGCTGAACCGGAAGTTATTACTGAGCCGGAAACGATAGTTGAAGAAACGCCAGCGTCAGTCATTGAACCTGAAGTTACGCCAGAGCCAGTGGCTATCGAGCGTGAAGAGCTGCCGTTGCCGGAAGACGTCAACGCCGAAGAGGTTTCGCCAGAAGAGTGGCAGGCTGAAGCGGAAACCCTAGAGATTGTCGAAGCGGCGGAAGAAGAAGCGGCTAAAGAAGACATCACCGACGAAGAGCTGGAAGCACAGGCGCTGGCTGCCGAAGCGGCAGAAGAGGCGGTAATGGTGGTTTCTCCGGCAGAAGAAGAGCAGCCGGTGGAAGAAATCGCTCAGGAGCAGGAAAAACCGACCAAAGAAGGTTTCTTCGCGCGCCTGAAACGCAGCCTGTTAAAAACCAAAGAAAATCTCGGTTCCGGATTTATCAGCCTGTTCCGCGGTAAAAAAATCGACGATGATCTGTTTGAAGAGCTGGAAGAACAGCTGTTGATCGCCGATGTGGGCGTGGAAACCACACGTAAAATTATCACCAATCTGACGGAAGGCGCATCCCGCAAGCAGCTTCGTGATGCCGAGGCGCTCTATGGCCTGCTGAAAGAAGAGATGGGCGAGATTCTGGCGAAAGTCGATGAGCCGCTGAATGTTGAAGGTAAAACGCCGTTCGTGATCCTGATGGTGGGCGTCAACGGTGTGGGTAAAACCACGACGATTGGTAAGCTGGCGCGTCAGTTTGAGCAGCAGGGTAAATCGGTGATGCTGGCGGCAGGCGATACTTTCCGTGCGGCAGCGGTTGAACAGCTTCAGGTCTGGGGTCAGCGCAACAATATTCCGGTGATTGCCCAGCATACCGGTGCGGATTCCGCTTCTGTTATCTTCGACGCCATTCAGGCCGCTAAAGCGCGTAACATCGACGTCCTGATTGCCGATACCGCCGGACGCCTGCAAAACAAATCGCACCTGATGGAAGAGTTGAAGAAAATCGTCCGCGTGATGAAGAAACTCGACGTTGAAGCTCCGCATGAAGTTATGCTGACTATTGATGCCAGCACCGGGCAGAATGCGGTAAGCCAGGCCAAACTGTTCCACGAAGCCGTTGGCTTAACCGGCATCACGCTAACGAAACTGGACGGCACGGCGAAAGGCGGGGTAATTTTCTCGGTGGCTGACCAGTTTGGTATCCCTATCCGCTACATTGGTGTCGGCGAACGTATTGAGGATTTGCGTCCGTTTAAGGCGGACGACTTTATAGAGGCACTTTTTGCCCGAGAGGATTAACAATGATTCGCTTTGAACATGTCAGCAAGGCTTATCTCGGTGGGAGACAGGCGCTGCAGGGCGTTACGTTCCATATGCAGCCGGGTGAGATGGCGTTTCTGACCGGTCATTCCGGCGCAGGGAAAAGTACCCTCCTGAAGCTGATCTGTGGGATTGAGCGGCCCAGCGCCGGGAAAATCTGGTTTAGCGGCCATGACATCACGCGTCTGAAAAACCGTGAAGTTCCGTTTCTGCGCCGCCAGATTGGCATGATTTTCCAGGATCACCATCTACTGATGGACCGTACTGTCTACGATAATGTGGCGATCCCGCTGATTATCGCCGGTGCCAGCGGTGACGATATTCGTCGCCGGGTGTCGGCGGCACTGGATAAAGTCGGGCTACTGGACAAAGCGAAGAACTTTCCTATTCAGCTTTCCGGCGGTGAACAACAACGTGTTGGCATTGCCCGCGCGGTGGTGAACAAGCCTGCGGTACTGCTGGCGGATGAACCGACCGGTAACCTGGACGACGCGTTGTCGGAAGGCATTTTACGTCTGTTTGAAGAGTTTAACCGCGTTGGGGTAACCGTATTGATGGCAACGCACGACATCAACCTGATCTCGCGGCGTTCCTATCGCATGCTCACCCTGAGCGATGGTCACTTGCATGGAGGCGTGGGCCATGAATAAGCGCGATGCAATCAATCATATTCGGCAGTTTGGCGGGCGTCTGGATCGCTTCCGTAAATCGGTCGGCGGCTCTGGCGACGGCGGTCGTAACGCGCCAAAACGGGCGAAATCCTCGCCAAAACCGGTAAATCGCAAAACCAACGTTTTCAACGAACAGGTGCGCTATGCCTTCCACGGCGCATTGCAGGATCTGAAAAGCAAACCGTTCGCCACGTTTTTAACGGTGATGGTTATCGCCATCTCCCTGACGCTGCCCAGCGTCTGTTATATGGTGTACAAAAACGTTAACCAGGCGGCGACGCAATATTATCCGTCACCGCAAATCACTGTTTATCTGCAAAAAACGCTGGACGATGACGCCGCTGCGGGCGTGGTGGCACAGTTGCAGGCCGAGCAAGGCGTGGAGAAAGTGAATTATCTTTCTCGTGAAGACGCACTGGGCGAGTTCCGTAACTGGTCTGGTTTTGGTGGTGCGCTGGATATGCTGGAAGAAAACCCGCTTCCGGCAGTGGCGGTGGTGATCCCGAAACTCGATTTTCAGGGGACGGAATCACTGAATACGCTGCGTGATCGTATCACCCAGATCAACGGCATTGACGAAGTGCGGATGGATGACAGCTGGTTTGCCCGTCTGGCGGCGTTAACCGGGCTGGTCGGGCGCGTTTCCGCGATGATCGGCGTGTTGATGGTGGCAGCAGTGTTCCTCGTCATCGGTAACAGTGTGCGCCTGAGTATCTTTGCTCGCCGTGACTCCATTAACGTGCAGAAACTGATTGGTGCGACGGATGGTTTCATCCTGCGCCCGTTCCTATACGGAGGCGCATTGCTGGGATTTTCTGGCGCATTGTTGTCATTAATTTTGTCAGAAATTCTGGTGCTGCGATTGTCATCGGCGGTTGCGGAAGTGGCGCAGGTTTTCGGAACGAAGTTTGATATCAATGGTTTATCGTTCGATGAATGCCTGCTATTGCTGCTGGTATGCTCGATGATTGGCTGGGTGGCAGCGTGGCTTGCCACGGTACAACATTTACGCCACTTTACGCCTGAATAATAAAAGCGTGTTATACTCTTTCCCTGCAATGGGTTCCGTAGCAGGGAAAGAGACCCCGTTGTCTCTTCCCGGTATTTCATCTCTATGTCACATTTTGTGCGTAATTTATTCACAGCGTTGCATTGAACTTGTGGATAAAATCACTGTCTGATAAAACAGTGAATGATAACCTCGTTGCTCTTAAGCTCTGGCACAGTTGTTGCTACCACTGAAGCGCCAGAAGATATCGATTGAGAGGATTTGAATGACTGACAAAATGCAAAGTTTAGCTTTAGCCCCAGTTGGCAACCTGGATTCCTACATCCGGGCAGCTAACGCGTGGCCGATGTTGTCGGCTGACGAGGAGCGGGCGCTGGCTGAAAAGCTGCATTACCATGGCGATCTGGAAGCAGCTAAAACGCTGATCCTGTCTCACCTGCGGTTTGTTGTTCATATTGCTCGTAATTATGCGGGCTATGGCCTGCCACAGGCGGATTTGATTCAGGAAGGTAACATCGGCCTGATGAAAGCAGTGCGCCGTTTTAACCCGGAAGTGGGTGTGCGCCTGGTCTCCTTCGCCGTTCACTGGATCAAAGCAGAGATCCACGAATACGTTCTGCGCAACTGGCGTATCGTCAAAGTTGCGACCACCAAAGCGCAGCGCAAACTGTTCTTCAACCTGCGTAAAACCAAGCAGCGTCTGGGCTGGTTTAATCAGGATGAAGTCGAAATGGTGGCCCGTGAACTGGGCGTAACCAGCAAAGACGTACGTGAGATGGAATCGCGTATGGCGGCACAGGACATGACCTTTGACCTGTCTTCCGATGACGATTCCGACAGCCAGCCGATGGCTCCGGTGCTCTATCTGCAGGATAAATCATCTAACTTTGCTGACGGCATCGAAGATGATAACTGGGAAGAGCAGGCGGCAAACCGTCTGACCGACGCGATGCAAGGTCTGGACGAGCGTAGCCAGGATATCATCCGCGCGCGCTGGCTGGACGAAGACAACAAGTCCACGTTGCAGGAACTGGCTGACCGTTACGGTGTTTCCGCTGAGCGTGTGCGTCAGCTGGAAAAGAACGCGATGAAAAAATTGCGCGCTGCCATTGAAGCGTAATTTCCGCTATTAAGCAGAGAACCCTGGATGAGAGTCCGGGGTTTTTGTTTTTTGGGCCTCTACAATAATCAGTTTCCCCCTCCGGCAAAACGCCAATCCCCACGCAGATTGTTAATAAACTGTCAAAATAGCTATTCCAATATCATAAAAATGGGGTATGTTTTAGCAGAGTATGCTGCTAAAGCACGGGTGGCTACGTATAAAACGAAATAAAGTGCTGCACAACAACATCACAACACACGTAATAACCAGAAGAGTGGGGATTCTCAGGATGAACATAAAGGGTAAAGCGTTACTGGCAGGATGTATCGCGCTGGCATTCAGCAATATGGCTCTGGCAGAAGATATTAAAGTCGCCGTCGTAGGCGCAATGTCCGGTCCGGTGGCGCAGTACGGTGACCAGGAGTTTACTGGTGCTGAGCAGGCGGTTGCGGATATCAATGCTAAAGGTGGTATCAAAGGCAACAAACTGCAAATCGTGAAATATGACGATGCCTGTGACCCGAAACAGGCGGTTGCGGTGGCGAACAAAGTCGTTAACGACGGCATTAAATATGTGATTGGTCACCTCTGTTCTTCATCAACGCAGCCAGCGTCAGACATCTATGAAGATGAAGGCATTTTAATGATCACCCCAGCGGCAACCGCGCCAGAGCTGACCGCCCGTGGCTATCAGCTGATCCTGCGCACTACCGGCCTGGACTCCGACCAGGGGCCGACGGCGGCGAAATATATTCTTGAGAAAGTGAAACCGCAACGCATTGCTATCGTTCACGACAAACAGCAGTACGGCGAAGGTCTGGCGCGTGCGGTGCAGGACGGCCTGAAGAAAGGCAATGCTAACGTGGTGTTCTTTGATGGTATTACCGCTGGGGAAAAAGATTTCTCAACCCTGGTGGCGCGTCTGAAGAAAGAGAATATCGACTTCGTTTACTACGGTGGTTATCACCCGGAAATGGGGCAAATCCTGCGTCAGGCACGCGCGGCAGGGTTGAAAACTCAGTTTATGGGGCCGGAAGGTGTGGCTAACGTTTCGCTGTCTAACATTGCGGGCGAATCAGCGGAAGGGCTGCTGGTGACCAAGCCGAAGAACTACGATCAGGTTCCGGCGAACAAACCCATTGTTGATGCGATCAAAGCGAAAAAACAGGACCCAAGCGGCGCGTTCGTCTGGACCACCTACGCCGCGCTGCAATCTTTGCAAGCGGGGCTGAATCAGTCTGACGATCCGGCGGAGATCGCTAAATACCTGAAAGCGAACTCGGTTGATACGGTGATGGGGCCGCTTAGCTGGGATGAGAAAGGCGATCTGAAAGGCTTTGAGTTCGGCGTATTTGACTGGCACGCCAACGGCACGGCGACCGATGCGAAGTAATCATTAATCGGCAACTTTGGGTTGCCGCCAAATTGCTAATATCGAGTACGTTGCTTCATGCCGGATACGGCGTAAACGCCTTATCCGGCCTACAAGATTCAAAGAAATCAGTAAATTGCAGCACACATTGTAGGCCTGATAAGCGTAGCGCATCAGGCAATATCACTTGTGAAATCAAACTTGACGATTAACGCTTCTCCCAGCCACCCTGTTGTGCCGTAAATCCCAGTGCTCGCATAAACGCCGTCATCACGCCGCGATCTTCCACGCCAGCATCCGCCATCCACCAACATGAAACGCCAGGATTGGTACGCAAAACCTCTTCCAGCAGATATTGCCCCACACCGCGACGGCGGGTGACTTCCCGCACGCGCAGGGAATCCAGTGCCCCCTCAGTGCCGCTTAAGGTTACCCGCACGGCCGCGAGCAGGCGCTCGTTAAAACGCGCGGCGTAGATGCGGTGGTTATCGTCAACCTGTAAAGAGGAAGGGGAATATTCCGGCCAGATCTTTTGCAGGTCAATCCGGTCCTGGTCGCTAAAGTTTTCTAATCGAATGATGGTCAGCTTCATGGGGAACCCGTGTAAATCACAAAAGTGGAACCAGTGTAGCGAAATAATTTAATCGGAGGCTTTCTCTTTTTTATTTCTTTTGGCAGGTGATTAATTTTTTTTCAGCAATAATTACAAAGTTAAAACATTAGAGAATGAAAAATATCCAGCATAATCCCCTAAATGGTAGTGAATTATTCTGCCCTTTGTACCGTTATTTTATGCTGACAACGGCGCTCTTTTCTGTTTATCTATCAATAAATTCAGAATATTATCTGTTCTTAATCGACTGAAAAATAGGGATTTTAATCGCTATCATCACAAAATACTGCGCTAAACCCTTAATCAGACAGGTAAAAACAGTGCAGTATAAAAAAAGAACAGTCTGATTTGTTAACACATAAAAACAAAGCAACACAACATCACGAATGGGGATTTTTGACTATGAAACGGAATGCGAAAACTATCATCGCAGGGATGATTGCACTGACAATTTCACACACCGCTATGGCTGACGATATTAAAGTCGCCGTTGTCGGCGCGATGTCCGGCCCGATTGCCCAGTGGGGCGATATGGAATTTAACGGCGCGCGTCAGGCAATTAAAGACATTAATGCCAAAGGGGGAATTAAGGGCGATAAACTGGTTGGCGTGGAATATGACGACGCCTGCGACCCGAAACAAGCCGTTGCGGTCGCCAACAAAATCGTTAACGACGGCATTAAATACGTTATTGGTCATCTGTGTTCTTCTTCTACCCAACCTGCATCAGATATCTACGAAGACGAAGGTATTTTGATGATCTCGCCGGGGGCGACCAACCCGGAGCTGACCCAACGCGGTTATCAATACATCATGCGTACTGCCGGGCTGGATTCTTCCCAGGGGCCAACGGCGGCAAAATACATTGTTGAGACGGTGAAGCCCCAGCGCATCGCCATCATTCACGACAAACAACAGTATGGCGAAGGGCTGGCACGTTCGGTGCAGGACGGGCTGAAAGCGGCTAACGCCAACGTTGTCTTCTTCGACGGTATTACCGCGGGTGAGAAAGATTTCTCCGCGCTGATCGCCCGCCTGAAAAAAGAAAACATCGACTTCGTTTACTACGGCGGTTACTACCCGGAAATGGGGCAGATGCTGCGCCAGGCCCGTTCCGTTGGCCTGAAAACCCAGTTTATGGGGCCGGAAGGTGTGGGTAATGCGTCGTTGTCGAATATTGCTGGCGATGCTGCCGAAGGCATGTTGGTCACTATGCCAAAACGCTATGACCAGGATCCGGCAAATCAGGGCATCGTTGATGCGCTGAAAGCAGACAAGAAAGATCCGTCCGGGCCATATGTCTGGATCACTTACGCGGCGGTGCAATCTCTGGCGACTGCACTTGAGCGTACCGGCAGCGATGAGCCGCTGGCGCTGGTGAAAGATTTAAAAGCTAACGGTGCAAACACCGTAATTGGGCCGCTGAACTGGGATGAAAAAGGCGATCTTAAGGGATTTGATTTTGGTGTCTTCCAGTGGCACGCCGACGGTTCATCCACGGCAGCCAAGTGATCATCCCACTGCCCGTGAAAAACGGGCGGGTTTAGAAAGGTTACCTTATGTCTGAGCAGTTTTTGTATTTCTTGCAGCAGATGTTTAACGGCGTCACGCTGGGCAGTACCTACGCGCTGATAGCCATCGGCTACACCATGGTTTACGGCATTATCGGCATGATCAACTTCGCCCACGGCGAGGTTTACATGATTGGCAGCTACGTCTCCTTTATGATCATCGCTGCACTGATGATGCTGGGAATTGATACCGGCTGGCTGCTGGTGGCGGCGGGATTCGTTGGCGCAATCGTCATTGCCAGCGCCTACGGCTGGAGTATCGAACGGGTGGCCTATCGCCCGGTGCGTAACTCTAAGCGCCTGATTGCGCTTATTTCCGCAATCGGCATGTCTATCTTCCTGCAAAACTACGTCAGCCTGACCGAAGGTTCGCGCGACGTGGCGCTGCCGAGCCTGTTTAACGGTCAGTGGGTGGTAGGCCATAGCGAAAACTTCTCTGCCTCTATTACTACCATGCAGGCGGTTATCTGGATTGTTACTTTCCTCGCCATGCTGGCGCTGACGATTTTCATTCGCTATTCCCGTATGGGGCGAGCCTGCCGTGCCTGCGCGGAAGATCTGAAAATGGCGAGCCTGCTTGGCATCAACACCGACCGGGTGATTGCGCTGACCTTTGTGATTGGCGCGGCGATGGCGGCGGTGGCGGGTGTGCTGCTCGGTCAGTTCTACGGCGTAATTAACCCCTACATCGGCTTTATGGCCGGGATGAAAGCCTTTACCGCTGCGGTGCTCGGTGGGATTGGCAGCATTCCGGGAGCGATGATTGGCGGCCTGATTCTGGGGATTGCGGAGGCGCTCTCTTCTGCCTATCTGAGTACGGAATATAAAGATGTGGTCTCATTCGCCCTGCTGATTCTGGTGTTGCTGGTGATGCCGACCGGTATTCTGGGTCGCCCGGAGGTAGAGAAAGTATGAAACCGATGCATATTGCAATGGCGCTGCTCTCTGCCGCCATGTTCTTTGTGCTGGCGGGCGTCTTTATGGGCGTGCAACTGGAGCTGGATGGCACCAAACTGGTGGTCGACACGGCTTCAGAGATCCGTTGGCAGTGGGTGTTTATCGGCACGGCGGTGGTCTTTTTCTTCCAGCTTTTGCGACCGGCTTTCCAGAAAGGGCTAAAAAGCGTTTCCGGGCCGAAGTTTATTCTGCCCGCGATTGATGGCTCCACGGTGAAGCAAAAGCTGTTTCTCGTGGCGCTGCTGGTGCTTGCGGTGGCGTGGCCGTTTATGGTTTCACGTGGGACGGTGGATATCGCCACCCTGACCATGATCTACATTATTCTCGGTCTCGGGCTGAACGTGGTGGTAGGTCTTTCTGGTCTGCTGGTGCTGGGATACGGCGGTTTTTACGCTATCGGCGCTTACACTTTTGCGCTGCTCAATCACTATTACGGCTTGGGCTTCTGGACCTGTCTGCCGATTGCCGGGTTGATGGCGGCGGCGGCGGGCTTCCTGCTCGGTTTTCCGGTGCTGCGTCTGCGCGGTGACTATCTGGCGATCGTTACCCTCGGGTTCGGCGAAATCGTGCGCATATTGCTGCTCAATAACACCGAAATTACCGGCGGCCCGAACGGAATCAGTCAGATCCCGAAACCGACTTTCTTCGGCCTTGAGTTCAGCCGTACCGCCCGTGAAGGCGGCTGGGACACGTTCAGCAATTTCTTTGGCCTGAAATACGATCCCTCCGATCGCGTCATCTTCCTCTACCTGGTGGCGTTGCTGCTGGTGGTGTTAAGCCTGTTTGTCATTAACCGCCTGCTGCGGATGCCGCTGGGGCGTGCGTGGGAAGCGTTGCGTGAAGATGAAATCGCTTGTCGTTCGCTGGGCTTAAGCCCGCGTCGTATCAAGCTGACTGCCTTTACCATCAGCGCTGCGTTTGCCGGTTTTGCCGGAACGTTGTTTGCTGCGCGTCAGGGCTTTGTCAGCCCGGAATCCTTCACCTTTGCCGAATCGGCGTTTGTGCTGGCGATAGTGGTGCTCGGCGGTATGGGCTCGCAATTTGCGGTAATTCTGGCGGCAATTTTGCTGGTGGTGTCGCGCGAATTGATGCGTGATTTCAACGAATACAGCATGTTAATGCTTGGTGGTTTGATGGTGCTGATGATGATCTGGCGTCCGCAGGGCTTGCTGCCCATGACGCGCCCGCAACTCAAGCTGAAGAACGGCGCAGCGAAAGGAGAGCAGGCATGAGTCAGCCATTATTATCTGTTAACGGCTTGATGATGCGCTTCGGCGGCCTGCTGGCGGTGAACAACGTCAATCTTGAACTGTACCCGCAGGAGATCGTCTCGTTAATCGGCCCTAACGGTGCCGGAAAAACCACGGTCTTCAACTGCCTGACCGGATTCTATAAACCCACCGGCGGCACCATTTTACTGCGCGATCAGCATCTGGAAGGTTTACCGGGGCAGCAAATCGCCCGAATGGGCGTGGTGCGCACCTTCCAGCATGTGCGTCTGTTCCGTGAAATGACGGTAATTGAAAACCTGCTGGTGGCGCAGCATCAGCAACTGAAAACCGGGCTGTTCTCTGGCCTGTTGAAAACGCCTTCTTTCCGTCGCGCCCAGAGCGAAGCGCTCGACCGCGCCGCTACCTGGCTTGAGCGCATTGGTTTGTTGGAACACGCCAACCGTCAGGCGAGTAACCTGGCCTATGGCGACCAGCGTCGTCTGGAGATCGCCCGCTGCATGGTGACGCAGCCGGAGATTTTAATGCTCGACGAACCGGCAGCAGGACTTAACCCGAAAGAGACGAAAGAGCTGGATGAGCTGATTGCCGAACTGCGTAATCATCACAACACCACTATCTTGTTGATTGAACACGATATGAAGCTGGTGATGGGAATTTCAGACCGAATTTACGTGGTCAATCAGGGGACGCCGCTGGCAAACGGTACACCGGAGCAGATCCGTAATAACCCGGACGTGATCCGTGCCTATTTAGGTGAGGCATAAGATGGAAAAAGTCATGTTGTCCTTTGACAAAGTCAGCGCCCACTACGGCAAAATCCAGGCGCTGCATGAGGTGAGCCTGCATATCAATCAGGGCGAGATTGTCACCCTCATTGGCGCGAACGGGGCGGGGAAAACCACCTTGCTCGGCACGTTATGCGGCGATCCGCGCGCCACCAGTGGGCGAATTGTGTTTGATGATAAAGACATTACCGACTGGCAGACAGCGAAAATCATGCGCGAAGCGGTGGCGATTGTTCCGGAAGGGCGTCGTGTTTTCTCGCGGATGACGGTGGAAGAGAACCTGGCAATGGGCGGCTTTTTTGCCGAACGCGACCAGTTCCAGGAACGCATAAAGTGGGTGTATGAACTGTTTCCGCGTCTCCATGAACGCCGTGTTCAGCGGGCGGGCACCATGTCCGGCGGTGAGCAGCAGATGCTGGCGATTGGGCGCGCGCTGATGAGCAACCCGCGTTTGTTGTTGCTTGATGAGCCATCGCTCGGGCTGGCACCGATTATCATCCAGCAAATTTTCGACACCATCGAACAACTGCGCGAGCAGGGGATGACCATCTTCCTCGTCGAGCAGAACGCCAACCAGGCGCTGAAGCTCGCTGATCGCGGCTACGTGCTGGAAAACGGTCATGTGGTGCTCTCCGATACTGGTGATGCACTACTGGCGAATGAAGCGGTGAGAAGTGCGTATTTAGGCGGGTAAATTATCAATAACCCGGCAGCTAAGTTCTGCCGGGTTATTCGTCCGTATACAGACTTGTTTCAACAGACCGGGAGGATTAAAACCAGACCACTTATTTGCCACGGAAAGGTTTGCTCCCATGCATTATGCCGTTGTTGTCATGCTTGAACTGCTTTGCTGTATTCACGCTTACCGTACCGGACAAGAGCGGTACTGGATTTTTATCATTTTCTGTTTTCCGGTGATTGGCTGCGTGGCGTATTTCGTCATAGTGATGTTGCCTGAAACGGGCGCTGACCGTCACGGGCATACTTTGCTGATGCGCCTGCAGGACAAACTCAACCCTGAGCGCCACCTGCGCAAATTAACCGAAGAACTGGCGATTGCCGAGACGAATCAAAACCATTATGCGTTGGCTAATGAACTGGTGTGTCTGGGGCGTTATCACGAAGCTGTTCCCCATTATCAGCAGGCGTTAAGCGGGATATTCGTCCATGAAGCGGCAATGATGCTAAGCCTGGCGCAGGCGCAGTTTGCCATTCAGGAGTTCGCCGCCTGTCAGCAGACGCTGGAAGATGTGATGCGTTATAACCCCGATTTTCAGTCGGCAGACGGGCATTTGTTATTTGCCAGAGCGTTAGCCGCACAAGAAAAATACGCTGATGCGGAAAGCGAGTTTGAGGTGTTGATTTCTTATTACTCCGGCCCGCAGGCGCGTATTTACTATGCGGAAATGTTGGCGAAAATGAGTCGGTTACGTGAAGCCAACGAGCAGTATATTGCTGTGGTTGATACGGCTAAACGTTCAAAACCACATTATAGAAAACACCACCGGGAATGGATTAAGACCGCCAATGAACGGCTGAAGCAGAGTGTGGTGCAATGAAAATCTTCTTTGCCGTTAGACCAGTGTCGCGGCAATCTTTTGTTAAAATTGAAAAATGTAGCTCTCATCGGGCAGCAAAACTGGACGCAGAATTTGCTGCCATTTTTGCTCTTCATGGTAAGGAGTTCTGGCGATTAGCTGGCCGTTAATCGCCTCTTTTCAGTGCATTCTCGGGATATCCGTGCCCCATCTCCCATTTTCCCTCACCCGTACCGTCACCGCCTTGTCATCTTTCTGACACCTTACTATCTTAAAAATGTAACAAAATAGTTATTTTTCTGTAATTCGAGCATGTCATGTTACCCCGCGAGCATAAAACGCGTGAATTCGCGCATTCGGTACAACAAGAGAGATAATCAATGAAACCGTTACGTTATACAGCTTCAGCACTGGCGCTCGGACTGGCTTTAATGGCAAATGCGCAGGCAGCGACGACCATTCCGTTCTGGCATTCTATGGAAGGGGAACTGGGTAAAGAGGTGGATTCTCTGGCCCAACGTTTTAACGCCGAAAACCCGGATTACAAAATTGTACCGACCTATAAAGGCAACTACGAACAGAATTTAAGCGCGGGGATTGCCGCATTTCGTACCGGCAACGCTCCGGCTATTTTGCAGGTTTATGAAGTTGGCACCGCCACCATGATGGCGTCGAAAGCCATTAAACCGGTATATGACGTGTTTAAAGAGGCGGGGATTCAGTTCGATGAGTCGCAGTTTGTGCCGACGGTTTCAGGCTACTACTCCGACAGCAAAACTGGGCACTTACTCTCCCAGCCGTTCAACAGCTCGACTCCCGTTCTCTATTACAACAAAGACGCCTTCAAGAAAGCCGGTTTAGACCCGGAACAGCCGCCGAAAACCTGGCAGGATCTGGCGGACTATGCCGCGAAACTGAAAGCCTCCGGTATGAAGTGCGGCTACGCCAGCGGCTGGCAGGGCTGGATCCAACTGGAAAACTTTAGCGCCTGGAACGGTCTGCCGTTTGCCAGCAAAAACAACGGCTTTGACGGCACAGACGCGGTGCTGGAGTTCAACAAGCCGGAGCAGGTGAAACACATCGCTATGCTCGAAGAGATGAACAAGAAGGGCGATTTCAGCTACGTCGGGCGTAAGGATGAATCCACCGAGAAGTTCTATAACGGTGATTGCGCGATGACGACCGCCTCTTCCGGTTCTCTTGCCAACATTCGCGAGTACGCCAAATTTAACTATGGCGTAGGCATGATGCCTTACGATGCCGATGCGAAAGACGCGCCGCAAAACGCCATTATCGGCGGAGCCAGTCTATGGGTAATGCAGGGTAAAGATAAAGAAACCTACACCGGCGTGGCGAAGTTCCTCGACTTCCTCGCAAAGCCAGAAAACGCTGCCGAGTGGCATCAGAAAACCGGCTATCTGCCAATCACTAAAGCGGCGTATGACCTGACCCGTGAGCAGGGCTTTTACGAGAAAAACCCAGGAGCGGATATTGCCACGCGTCAGATGCTGAACAAGCCACCGTTGCCGTTCACCAAAGGTTTGCGTCTGGGCAACATGCCGCAGATCCGCGTGATTGTGGATGAAGAGCTGGAGAGCGTGTGGACCGGTAAGAAGACACCACAGCAGGCGCTGGATACTGCCGTTGAGCGTGGGAACCAGTTACTGCGCCGCTTTGAGAAATCGACGAAGTCTTAATCAGTGTAATGTCGGATGCGTTTCGCTTATCTGACCTGGCATCGCGTGTAGGCCGGATAAGCGAAGCGCATCCGGCACAGTTCAGGAATTAACTGTAATGTCATCATCCCGTCCGGTGTTCCGCTCGCGCTGGCTGCCTTATCTGCTGGTCGCGCCGCAGCTCATCATCACCGTTATCTTTTTTATCTGGCCTGCGGGCGAAGCGTTGTGGTACTCGCTGCAAAGTGTCGATCCATTTGGTTTCTCCAGCCAGTTTGTCGGCCTGGATAACTTCGTCACGCTGTTTCACGACAGCTACTATCTCGACGCCTTCTGGACGACGATAAAATTCAGCACCTTTGTCACCGTCAGCGGTTTGCTGGTGTCACTGTTCTTCGCGGCGTTGGTGGAGTACATCGTGCGCGGCAGCCGTTTCTATCAAACCTTAATGCTGCTGCCGTATGCCGTGGCTCCCGCCGTTGCCGCCGTATTATGGATCTTCCTGTTTAACCCCGGTCGCGGGCTGATCACCCATTTTCTCGCTGAGTTCGGCTACGACTGGAACCACGCGCAAAACAGCGGTCAGGCGATGTTCCTGGTGGTGTTTGCCTCAGTGTGGAAGCAAATCAGCTACAACTTTCTGTTCTTCTATGCCGCGCTGCAATCCATCCCCCGTTCGTTGATCGAAGCCGCAGCCATTGATGGGGCTGGCCCGATTCGCCGCTTCTTTAAGATTGCGCTGCCGCTTATCGCTCCGGTGAGTTTCTTCCTGCTGGTGGTGAACCTGGTGTATGCCTTCTTCGACACCTTCCCGGTGATCGACGCCGCCACGTCCGGCGGGCCAGTACAGGCCACCACGACGCTGATTTATAAGATCTACCGTGAAGGCTTTACCGGACTGGATTTGGCTTCGTCTGCCGCGCAGTCGGTGGTGTTGATGTTCCTCGTCATCGTGCTGACGGTGGTGCAGTTCCGCTATGTTGAAAGCAAGGTACGTTACCAATGATTGAGAACCGTCCGTGGCTGACAATATTCAGCCATACCATGCTGATCCTCGGGATCGCGGTGATCCTCTTCCCGCTGTACGTGGCGTTTGTCGCGGCGACACTGGATAAACAAGAAGTCTATGCCGCGCCGATGACGCTAATCCCCGGCACACATCTGCTGGAAAACATCCACAACATCTGGGTAAACGGGGTAGGCACGAATAGTGCGCCGTTCTGGCGGATGTTGCTTAACAGCTTCGTGATGGCGTTCAGCATTACGCTCGGCAAAATTACCGTCTCGATGCTCTCGGCATTTGCCATTGTCTGGTTTCGTTTTCCGCTACGTAACCTCTTCTTCTGGATGATTTTTATCACCCTGATGCTGCCGGTTGAAGTGCGTATCTTCCCGACGGTGGAAGTCATCGCTAACCTGAAAATGCTCGACAGCTACGCAGGTTTAACGCTGCCGCTGATGGCCTCGGCGACCGCGACCTTCCTGTTCCGCCAGTTCTTTATGACGCTGCCGGATGAGCTGGTGGAAGCGGCGCGGATCGACGGTGCGTCACCAATGCGTTTCTTTTGCGACATCGTTTTTCCGCTGTCCAAAACTAATCTGGCGGCGCTGTTTGTGATCACCTTTATTTACGGCTGGAACCAGTATTTGTGGCCGTTGTTGATTATTACCGATGTGGATCTCGGCACCACCGTAGCAGGGATTAAAGGGATGATCGCCACAGGCGAAGGCACCACGGAATGGAACTCGGTGATGGCGGCGATGTTGTTAACCCTGATCCCACCAGTAGTGATTGTTTTAGTGATGCAGCGTGCCTTCGTGCGCGGCCTGGTCGATAGTGAGAAATAAGATGGCAGGACTGAAATTACAGGCAGTAACCAAAAGCTGGGATGGCAAAACCCAGGTCATTAAACCGCTGACCCTTGATGTGGCGGATGGCGAATTTATCGTGATGGTCGGGCCGTCTGGCTGCGGGAAATCGACGTTATTGCGAATGGTGGCCGGACTGGAGCGGGTAACGACGGGCGATATCTGGATCGACCGCAAGCGTGTCACCGAAATGGAGCCGAAAGATCGCGGAATTGCGATGGTGTTCCAGAACTACGCGCTCTATCCGCATATGAGCGTAGAGGAGAACATGGCGTGGGGGCTGAAAATTCGCGGCATGGGCAAGCAACAAATTGCCGAACGTGTTAAAGAAGCGGCGCGCATTCTGGAGCTGGACGGCCTGCTTAAGCGCCGCCCGCGTGAGCTATCTGGCGGTCAGCGTCAGCGTGTGGCGATGGGGCGTGCGATTGTGCGTGAGCCGGCAGTGTTCCTGTTTGATGAGCCGCTCTCTAACCTCGATGCCAAGCTGCGTGTGCAGATGCGTCTTGAACTGCAACAGCTGCACCGTCGCCTGAAAACGACTTCACTCTACGTTACCCACGATCAGGTTGAGGCGATGACGCTCGCCCAGCGAGTAATGGTGATGAACGGCGGCGTTGCCGAACAGATTGGCACGCCAGTGGAAGTCTACGAAAAGCCCGCCAGCCTGTTTGTAGCGAGTTTTATCGGCAGCCCGGCGATGAACCTACTGGCTGGCCGCGTGAATAACGAAGGTACGCATTTCGAACTGGATGGTGGTATTACGCTGCCGCTAAACGGTGGCTACCGTCAGTATGCCGGGCGTAAAATGACCCTCGGCATTCGCCCGGAACATATAGCGCTAAGCTCGCAGGCAGAAGGTGGTGTGCCGCTGGTGATGGACACGCTGGAGATCCTCGGCGCAGATAACCTGGCGCACGGACGCTGGGGCGAACAGAAGCTGGTGGTGCGACTGGCACATCAGGAGCGCCCGACGGCAGGCAGCACGCTGTGGCTGCATCTGCCGGAAAATCAGCTACATCTTTTTGATGGTGAAACAGGACAACGAGTATGAGTAACTGGCCTTATCCCCGCATCGTCGCCCATCGTGGCGGCGGTAAACTGGCCCCGGAGAACACCCTGGCAGCAATCGACGTCGGGGCAAAATACGGTCATAAGATGATCGAATTTGACGCGAAGTTATCGAAAGATGGCGAGATCTTCCTGCTCCATGACGACAATCTTGAACGCACCAGCAACGGCTGGGGCGTCGCGGGCGATCTGAACTGGCAGGATTTACTGCGCGTGGATGCAGGCAGTTGGTACAGCAAAGCGTTTAAAGGTGAGCCACTGCCGTTGCTTTCGCAGGTGGCGGAACGTTGTCGCAAACACGGGATGATGGCGAATATCGAAATCAAACCCACCACTGGCACCGGGCCATTAACGGGCAAAATGGTGGCGCTGGCGGCACGCGAACTGTGGGCCGGAATGACGCCGCCGCTGCTGTCATCGTTTGAGATTGATGCTTTAGACGCCGCGCAACAAGCAGTACCAGAACTGCCGCGCGGTTTATTGCTTGATGAGTGGCGCGACGACTGGCGAGAATTGACCGCGCGACTGGGCTGCGTCTCTATTCATCTCAATCATAAGTTGCTCGATAAAGCGCGAGTGATGCAGTTGAAAGACGCCGGATTACGGATTCTGGTTTATACCGTCAATAAACCCCAGCGCGCGGCAGAGTTGCTGCGCTGGGGCGTGGATTGCATCTGTACCGATGCGATTGATGTGATTGGTCCGAACTTTACGGCCCAATAGTTTTCAACGGTATATCAGGCTGCGGCGTGCCGGGTTGATTCAGCATGTCGCCGTTTCTCCTCTCCGGCAACATATGCTGCTGATTCAACGAACTATCCGGATTACGGTTGCTGTTTAACATCCCGCCATTGGTGTTGGGCAGCATTTGCTGCCGGGCGGGATTTCGCTCCCCCGGCTGTGACTGCAACACCCGCTGAGAATTATTGTTTATCTGGTTTTCTAAATGCTGTTGTTGCAACTGAGTTTGCGTTTTCAGTTGCTGATTCAGCATCCCTTTTTGCTGGATTTGCTGCGTTTGCATTTGGGTTTGCATCCGCTGCTGACTGGGGATCTGATACCCCGGCTGGTTAGGGTTGTTCAGAGTATTAATGGGCTGTGCAAAGCCGACAAACGGCAGGAGTGCCGTTAGAATCAGAAGTCGTTTCATCGCGTATCCTCCTCTGAAGATATTCTTTAAGTTTACTCCTTTCCTGCAATCATCAGGATTAATTCAGAGTTATATACCAGGCTTAGCTGGGGTTGCCCCTTAATCTCTGGAGAATAACGATGATAAAACCGACGTTTTTACGCCGGGTGGCCATTGCTGCTCTGTTCACAGGAAGTTGTTTTAGTACGGTAGCCGCGCCACCTGCGCCGTCTCCTGTTTCTTACGGCGTGGAGGAAGATGTCTTTCATCCGGTACGCGCGAAACAGGGGATGGTGGCGTCTGTCGATGCCACTGCCACCCAAGTGGGGGTAGATATTCTAAAGGAGGGCGGGAATGCCGTTGATGCTGCCGTGGCAGTGGGCTACGCGCTGGCGGTAACGCATCCGCAGGCAGGAAATTTGGGCGGTGGTGGTTTTATGCTGATCCGCTCGAAAAATGGCAATACCACCGCTATCGATTTCCGCGAAATGGCACCCGCCAAAGCGACCCGCGATATGTTCCTTGATGATCAGGGCAACCCGGACAGCAAAAAATCACTCACTTCGCATCTGGCTTCTGGTACGCCCGGTACGGTAGCAGGTTTCTCGCTGGCGTTGGAGAAGTACGGCACCATGCCGTTGAACAAAGTGGTGCAACCGGCGTTTAAACTGGCACGCGATGGTTTTATCGTTAACGACGCGTTGGCTGACGATCTCAAAACCTACGGTAGCGAAGTATTGCCGAATCACGAAAACAGCAAGGCTATCTTCTGGAAAGAGGGCGCGCCGCTGAAAAAGGGTGACAAGCTGGTGCAGGCGAACCTGGCAAAGAGCCTGGAGATGATTGCCGAAAACGGCCCGGACGAATTCTACAAAGGCACGATAGCGGAACAGATTGCCCAGGAGATGCAGAAAAACGGTGGCTTGATCACTAAAGAAGATTTAGCGGCGTATAAAGCGGTCGAACGTACACCGATTAGCGGCGAATATCGCGGGTATCAGGTTTACTCGATGCCACCGCCATCTTCCGGTGGGATTCATATCGTGCAGATCCTCAATATCCTGGAAAACTTCGATATGAAGAAATATGGCTTTGGCAGTGCCGACGCGATGCAAATCATGGCAGAAGCTGAGAAATACGCCTACGCCGACCGCTCGGAATATCTTGGCGATCCGGATTTTGTCAAAGTACCGTGGCAGGCGCTGACCAATAAAGCCTATGCCAAATCTATTGCCGATCAAATCGATATCAATAAAGCGAAGCCATCCAGCGAAATTCGCCCCGGCAAGCTTGCGCCTTATGAGAGTAATCAAACTACCCATTACTCAGTGGTGGATAAAGACGGTAACGCGGTGGCGGTGACCTATACGCTGAACACCACCTTCGGTACGGGCATTGTCGCGGGCGAGAGCGGTATTCTGCTTAATAACCAGATGGATGATTTCTCCGCCAAACCGGGCGTACCGAACGTTTACGGGCTGGTGGGCGGCGATGCCAACGCCGTCGGGCCGAATAAACGCCCGCTGTCGTCGATGTCACCAACCATTGTGGTCAAGGATGGTAAAACCTGGCTGGTCACCGGAAGCCCAGGCGGTAGCCGGATTATCACCACTGTGCTGCAAATGGTGGTGAATAGCATCGATTATGGAATGAACGTCGCCGAAGCGACCAATGCGCCGCGTTTCCACCATCAGTGGTTGCCGGACGAGCTGCGTGTCGAAAAAGGGTTTAGCCCGGATACGATCAAGCTGCTGGAAGCAAAAGGTCAGAAAGTGGCGCTGAAAGAGGCGATGGGCAGTACACAAAGCATTATGGTTGGGCCGGACGGTGAGCTGTACGGTGCATCCGACCCACGCTCGGTGGATGATTTAACTGCGGGGTATTAATATCTTAAGCCCTCTCCCGGTAGGTGAGGGCTTAAATGACAAACGTAGATTGCAAATTCTCTATTTCACCCGCGCCATATAATACGCATCGACATATTCACCATTACGCAGCGCGTACTTCTTGCCAGTCCCTTCAATCTCAAAGCCAAATTTTTTATAGACCTTAATTGCTGGCGCGTTATCGACGAACACCGTTAGCTCAATACGATCTACCCGCAACCAGTTGTCGCACATTTCAATCATCTCTCGCATCAGGGCGCTGGCGACGCCGCGGTTCTTCCAACGGGAGTCGACACAGATACCAAAGTCGGCAACATGACTGCGGTGTGGGCGTTGTTGCACGTCAATGGTGAGATGGCCTACGACGATTCCATCAATACAGGCGACTAACTGCTTGATGCCGGGGCGAGCGGTGAGTCGTTCCAGCCACATTTGTTCTGAAGGATGAGGCACCTGTAGCGTGTTGTAATACACCTCCGGCTGGGCGTGAATCTGCCTGATGGCCTCGTAATCGCGTGTTTCTGCGTGGCGTATTACTATCTCACTCATTCCTTTGTCCTCTTTGGGGTAAATGTCCCTTTCAACATCATTGACTTTCAAATGCGAGTCAAATGCATTTTTTTGCAAAAAGTGTTGGACAAGTGCGAATGAGAATGATTATTATTGTCTCGCGATCAGGAAGACCCTCGCGGAGAACCTGAAAGCACGACATTGCTCACATTGCTTCCAGTATTACTTAGCCAGCCGGGTGCTGGCTTTTTTTTGACCTTTCGTTCTCAATTTATCCTCGGGAAGTGCTTGTGTTCGTTATGCGCACTCCAGTAGGAACCACGTCCGCTTTGCGCTAAGGTGTAAATAACCACCTTAAAAAGGACGAAATCATGGTCATTAACTGCGCCTTTATTGGCTTCGGCAAAAGCACCACCCGTTACCATCTGCCGTATGTACTTAACCGCAAGGATAGCTGGCATGTCGCGCATATTTTTCGCCGCCATGCGAAGCCGGAAGAACAGGCCCCCATTTATTCCCATATCCATTTCACCAGCGATCTCGACGAAGTGCTAAACGATCCCGATGTTAAGCTGGTTGTCGTCTGCACCCACGCGGACAGCCACTTCGAGTACGCGAAGCGCGCGCTGGAAGCCGGGAAAAATGTGCTGGTCGAAAAACCGTTCACTCCGACAATTGCGCAGGCGAAAGAGCTGTTTGCACTGGCGAAAAGCAAAGGGCTGATCGTTACGCCGTATCAGAATCGTCGCTTTGATTCCTGTTTCCTGACAGCGAAAAAAGCGATTGAAAGCGGCAAGCTGGGAGAGATTGTCGAAGTGGAAAGCCATTTTGACTATTACCGCCCGGTGGCAGAAACCAAACCTGGGCTGCCGCAGGATGGCGCGTTCTATGGCCTTGGTGTGCATACGATGGACCAGATTATTTCTCTGTTCGGTCGCCCGGATCACGTCGCTTATGACATCCGCAGCCTGCGTAATAAAGCCAATCCGGACGACACCTTTGAAGCGCAGCTGTTTTATGGCGATCTAAAAGCCATCGTCAAAACCAGCCATCTGGTGAAAATCGATTATCCGAAATTTATCGTTCACGGTAAGAAAGGTTCGTTTATTAAATACGGTATCGACCAGCAGGAAACCAGCCTGAAGGCTAATATTATGCCGGGCGAACCGGGATTCGCAGCGGATGATTCGGTCGGTGTGCTGGAGTATGTCAATGACGAGGGTGTGACGGTCAGAGAAGAGATGAAGCCGGAGGTGGGCGATTACGGGCGCGTTTATGATGCGTTGTATCAAACCATCACCAACGGTGCGCCAAATTACGTCAAGGAATCTGAAGTTCTTACCAATTTGGAAATCCTTGAACGCGGTTTTGAGCAAGCCTCTCCCTCCACAGTGACTCTCGCGAAGTAAGTTTGATGGCCCCTCGAATAGTTCAATTTTTTTGAACAGAGGGGTCAATTTTCACCCTCTATCATCCCAGGCAGATCGGGTCCACACTAAGCCCATCGAAAACATTCAGGGGGCGAATACAAATGATCTACTTACGCAAAGCAAATGAACGTGGTCATGCAAATCATGGCTGGCTGGATTCCTGGCATACTTTCTCTTTTGCCAACTATTACGATCCGAACTTTATGGGCTTCTCCGCGCTGCGCGTGATTAACGACGACGTGATTGAAGCAGGGCAGGGCTTTGGCACTCACCCGCATAAAGATATGGAAATTTTGACCTACGTGCTGGAAGGTACTGTTGAGCACCAGGACAGCATGGGCAATAAAGAGCAGGTTCCGGCGGGTGAGTTCCAGATTATGAGTGCGGGTACGGGTATCCGTCACTCTGAGTACAACCCAAGCAGCACCGAGCGTCTGCATCTGTATCAGATCTGGATCATGCCTGAAGAAAACGGCATTACGCCGCGTTATGAACAGCGTCGCTTCGATGCCGTACAGGGCAAACAGCTGGTGCTCTCGCCGGATGCGCGAGATGGTTCGCTGAAAGTGCATCAGGATATGGAACTGTATCGTTGGGCATTGCTGAAAGATGAGCAGTCGGTGCATCAGATTGCCGCTGAACGCCGCGTCTGGATCCAGGTGGTGAAAGGCAATGTCACCATTAACGGCGTGAAAGCCTCGACCAGCGATGGTCTGGCAATCTGGGATGAGCAGGCAATCTCCATTCATGCGGATAGCGACAGCGAAGTGTTACTGTTCGATCTGCCGCCGGTTTAAAACTCAACGGCATCTTTGAAGCCTGCCTTTTTGCAGGCTTCCTCGCTCGCTCCGGTCGCGTGCTGATGTACGCGACCGGGGTTTTGCCGCGTCGTTAGCACAATGCGATGCAATTGATTTAGTGTATATCTAATAATTGTAAACAAGCACTGTTTTCCCCGGGAAGGTTCTGAGGCGTCCGTGTTAAACTAAAAGAATCTATCTCTTTTGTACCTTCAGGACGATGAAAAAGAAAAGACCCGTACTTCAGGATGTGGCTGACCGTGTAGGCGTGACCAAAATGACGGTCAGCCGTTTTTTACGCAACCCGGAGCAGGTTTCCGTCGCTCTACGCGGCAAGATTGCCGCCGCTCTTGATGAACTGGGTTATATTCCCAATCGCGCACCCGATATCCTCTCTAACGCCACCAGCCGGGCGATTGGCGTCCTGTTACCTTCTCTCACCAACCAGGTTTTTGCGGAAGTATTACGCGGAATCGAAAGCGTCACCGACGCGCACGGTTATCAGACCATGCTGGCCCACTACGGTTATAAACCGGAAATGGAGCAAGAACGCCTCGAATCCATGCTCTCCTGGAATATCGACGGCCTGATCCTCACTGAACGTACGCACACGCCGCGCACCTTAAAGATGATTGAAGTGGCGGGGATTCCAGTGGTGGAACTGATGGACAGCAAGTCGCCGTGCCTCGATATTGCCGTCGGTTTTGATAACTTTGAAGCGGCACGCCAGATGACCACCGCCATTATTGCTCGCGGGCATCGCCACATTGCCTATCTCGGCGCACGTCTCGACGAACGTACTATCATCAAACAGAAGGGATACGAACAGGCGATGCTGGATGCAGGCCTGGTGCCATATAGCGTGATGGTTGAGCAATCTTCTTCTTACTCTTCCGGTATTGAATTGATTCGCCAGGCGAGGCGGGAATATCCGCAGCTGGATGGCGTGTTCTGTACTAATGATGACCTGGCGGTCGGCGCGGCGTTTGAATGCCAGCGTCTGGGGTTGAAAGTTCCTGACGATATGGCGATTGCCGGTTTCCATGGTCATGACATTGGTCAGGTGATGGAACCTCGGTTGGCGAGCGTACTGACGCCGCGTGAGCGGATGGGCAGTATTGGCGCTGAACGCCTGCTGGCGCGTATTCGTGGCGAATCTGTGACACCGAAAATGTTAGATTTAGGTTTCACCTTGTCACCGGGCGGATCTATTTAAGCCCACAAATTTGAAGTAGCTCACACTTATACACTTAAGGCACGGATGGATATTGCTTCTGATATTGTCCGGCTGGACAATGTTACCGATAACAGTTACCCGTAACATTTTTAATTCTTGTATTGTGGGGGCACCACTTTGAGCACGACTAACCATGATCACCACATTTACGTCTTGATGGGCGTATCGGGCAGCGGCAAATCTGCGGTCGCCAGTGAAGTGGCGCATCAACTTCATGCCGCGTTTCTTGATGGCGATTTCCTCCATCCGCGCTGCAATATCGAAAAAATGGCGTCTGGCGAACCGCTGAATGACGACGATCGCAAACCGTGGTTGCAGGCGCTGAACGACGCCGCGTTTGCTATGCAGCGCACTAATAAAGTGTCGCTGATTGTCTGTTCTGCACTGAAAAAACACTATCGTGACCTGCTACGCGCGGGTAATCCGAATCTCTCTTTCATCTACCTGAAAGGCGATTTTGATGTGATTGAAAGCCGCCTGAAAGCGCGCAAAGGCCATTTCTTTAAAACCCAAATGTTGGTGACGCAGTTTGAAACGCTGCAGGAGCCGGGTGCGGACGAAACCGATGTACTGGTGGTAGATATCGATCAACCGCTGGAAGGTGTTGTGGCAAGCACCATTGAGGTTATTAAAAAAGGCAAATAAGTAGTGACTACATTAACGCTTGTTTTAACAGCAGTAGGGTCTGTTTTACTGCTGCTGTTTTTAGTCATGAAGGCGCGTATGCACGCTTTCCTGGCTTTAATGGTGGTGTCTATGGGGGCTGGCCTTTTTTCCGGTATGCCGCTCGATAAAATCGCAGCGACGATGGAAAAAGGGATGGGAGGCACCCTCGGCTTCCTGGCGGTGGTTGTCGCCCTGGGAGCCATGTTTGGCAAGATCTTACATGAAACCGGCGCAGTCGATCAGATTGCCGTCAAAATGCTCAAATCCTTCGGTCACAGCCGCGCGCATTATGCCATCGGCCTTGCGGGGCTGGTCTGTGCGCTGCCGTTGTTCTTTGAAGTGGCGATTGTTCTGCTGATTAGCGTTGCTTTCTCAATGGCGCGCCACACCGGTACGAACCTGGTGAAGCTGGTAATCCCATTATTTGCAGGCGTGGCGGCCGCTGCTGCGTTCCTGGTGCCTGGACCAGCGCCAATGCTGCTGGCATCGCAGATGAACGCCGACTTTGGCTGGATGATCCTGATTGGCCTGTGTGCGGCAATTCCGGGAATGATTATTGCCGGGCCGCTGTGGGGTAATTTCATCAGCCGCTACGTGGAGCTGCATATTCCTGACGACATCAGCGAACCGCATCTCGGCGAAGGCAAAATGCCATCTTTCGGATTCAGCCTGTCGCTGATCCTGTTGCCGCTGGTGCTGGTAGGGCTGAAAACCATTGCCGCGCGTTTTGTGCCAGAAGGCTCTACCGCTTACGAATGGTTCGAGTTTATTGGTCATCCGTTTACCGCGATTCTGGTTGCTTGTCTGGTAGCGATTTATGGCCTGGCAATGCGTCAGGGCATGCCGAAAGATAAAGTGATGGAAATTTGCGGTCACGCGCTGCAACCGGCGGGGATCATTCTGCTGGTGATTGGTGCGGGCGGCGTATTCAAACAGGTGCTGGTTGACTCTGGCGTAGGTCCGGCACTGGGCGAAGCGTTAACCGGCATGGGCCTGCCGATTGCCATCACCTGCTTCGTGCTGGCAGCTGCAGTGCGCATCATTCAGGGTTCTGCCACCGTTGCCTGTTTAACGGCGGTGGGACTGGTGATGCCGGTTATTGAACAACTGAACTACTCCGGTGCGCAAATGGCGGCGCTGTCGATTTGTATCGCCGGTGGTTCGATTGTTGTCAGCCACGTTAACGACGCGGGTTTCTGGTTGTTCGGTAAATTTACCGGCGCGACCGAAGCCGAAACGCTGAAAACCTGGACCATGATGGAAACCATACTCGGCACTGTTGGTGCCATCGTTGGGATGATTGCGTTCCAGCTGTTGAGTTAATTACTGCGACAAATTACTGCGAGCTTGCTCGCAGTAATTCATTTCTCTTATCTCCTCTCTTCATCTTTTGGATCTCTCTCGCAAATTTACCTGCTAATAATCCGTTCTAATCACTGCCTAAAGATCGCAGGAGATAAAGATGGAAAAGCACGGAGCTGAATTGCTTTTACAGCGGATGTTAGGAAATACCACCGCTACTTTCAGGGAAGGGCAATGGGAAGCCATAGATGCAGTGGTTAATCAGCGGCGAAAACTGCTGGTTGTACAGCGCACCGGCTGGGGGAAAAGTGCCGTGTACTTCATCGCCAGTAAAATCTTCCGCGATCGCGGCGCTGGCACGACAATTATCATCTCTCCTTTGCTTGCCCTGATGCGTAACCAGGTTGCCGCCGCTGAACGGTTAGGTATTACGGCTGAAACGTTGAATTCTACAAACAGGGAAGAATGGCAGCGCATTAGCGATAAGTTGCTGCAAGGTGAGGTCGATTGCTTGCTGGTTTCCCCGGAACGTTTGGCAAACCAGGACTTTATCGAAACGGTTTTATATCCTATAGCCGATCGTATTGGCTTGCTTGTGGTCGACGAGGCGCACTGCATCTCTGATTGGGGCCACGATTTTCGCCCGGATTACCGACGTATATTAGATATTTTGCGCCAACTGCCTGCGAATACCCCTGTTCTGGGTACAACCGCGACAGCGAATAACCGTGTTGTTGAGGATATCCGTCAGCAATTGGGTGACATTGTGATTCAGCGTGGAACGCTGGCTCGCGAAAGTTTGGCGCTTGATGCCTTAGTCTTAGGAGAACAGTCATCCCGTCTGGCATGGTTAGCAACGGTTATCCCTCAGTTTTCCAAATCGGGAATTGTTTATACCCTGACGACTCGCGATGCTGAACTTGTCGCCGAGTGGTTAAGGAAAAATGGTATCAGTGCATTTGCTTACTACAGCGGCGTGACTTGTGAAGGCGCGGAAGATTCTAATACTGCCAGGGAATATCTGGAGCAGGCACTGCTGGCAAATAAAATCAAAGTGCTGGTCGCGACGACGGCATTAGGTATGGGGTTTGATAAACCTGATTTAGGTTTCGTCATTCATTATCAGATGCCGGGGTCTATTGTCGGTTACTACCAACAGGTGGGGCGTGCCGGGCGTGCTATAGATTCCGCAGTTGGCATATTGCTTTGTGGTGGTGAAGACCGCGCTATTCATCAATTCTTCCGTGAAAGCGCCTTTCCTGCGGAGGCGCAAATTCATGAAATACTCAACGTACTTAGCGAGAATGACGGTCTTACCCTACGAGGCATTGAACAACGGACGAATCTTCGTTATGGGCAAATAGAAAAAGCACTGAAATTATTGGTAGCGGAAAATCCATCGCCTGTGGTGTATACCGAGAAATTATGGCGCAGAACTATCGTCAGTTTTTCTCCTGATCATGAACGAATTAACCATTTGATGAATCAGAGAAAAAGTGAACTGGCAGACGTTGAAAGCTATATCACGACCAAGGAGTGCAAAATGCAATTTCTGCGCCGTGCACTCGATGAGCCAAGTGCCGAACGTTGTGGTAAATGTAGCAGTTGTCTTCAGCATCCGTTATTGTCGCCCGACATTGATAGCGGCTTACTCCATGCGGCAAATTTATTTATTAAACACGCTGACCTGCCGTTAAATCTCAATAAACAGATGGCAGCTGGGGCTTTTACTCAATACGGATTTAAAGGGAACTTGCCTGCGGGTTTACAAGGATCTACGGGGCGAATCCTTTCTCGTTGGGGAGATTCCGGGTGGGGAAAGCAGGTAGCACAGGAGAAAAAAACGGGGCGCTTAAGTGATGAGCTGGTAGAAGCATGTGCGGAAATGGTTTGCCAACGCTGGAATCCGCATCCTGAACCAACCTGGGTATGCTGCGTTCCTTCATTAAGGCACCTCGACCTGGTTCCTGATTTTGCCCGGCGACTGGCGGCGAAACTTGGCTTACCTTTTATTGATGCCATTGAAAAAGTCGTGGACAATCCACCGCAGAAAATGCAGCAAAACCGTTTTCACCAGTGTCAAAATCTCGACGGGGCGTTTGTGATTATCCCTCCTTTGATGCCAGGTCCGGCGTTGCTGGTTGACGATATCGTGGATTCTGCATGGACGCTGACAGTTCTGACAGCACTGTTACGCCAGGCAGGTTGCCCGACGGTTTATCCTCTTGCCCTTGCGTCTACCTCGGTAAAAAATTGATGAATCTTTCAGCCAATGCACAAGCGACCCTCCTGCTAACCAGCGATTTTTCTCGCGCGGCGGCGAGTGAGTATAAACCTCTTAGTAATAGTGAATGGGGGAAGTTTGCATTATGGCTGAAGCACCAACGTATCAGTCCCGCCGATCTTCTGGTGCCGCAACCGCAAGAGAAACTTACAGGCTGGAGCGATCCGCGTATTTCTCAGGAGCGTATTCTTGGCTTGCTGGCGCGTGGTCATAGTTTGGCGTTGGCGGTAGATAAGTGGCAACGCGCCGGTTTATGGATCTTAACCCGCGGAGATGCCGATTATCCCGTTCGCTTGAAAAACCGATTGCGAACGGATGCACCTCCCGTTTTATTTGGCTGCGGGAATAAAGCATTACTGCAAGCGGAAGGTATGGCGATTGTTGGCTCGCGAGATGCTCCGACTGCCGATTTGCGCTATACCCAACAACTGGCAGCGAAACTGGCCCAACAGGGGATTTGCGTTATCTCTGGTGGTGCGCGAGGTATTGATGAATGTGCAATGGCGTCGGCACTGGAGGCCGGGGGAACTGCCGTTGGCGTATTAGCTGATAGCTTGTTAAAAACGAGTACGTTAGTGAAATGGCGTGAAGGGCTTATAGCAGGCAACCTGGTGTTGATTTCGCCGTTTTACCCAGAGGTACGTTTCACCGTCGGCAATGCGATGGCGCGAAATAAATATATTTATTGCCTTGCTGAAAGCGCAATGGTTGTACGTGCGGGAATGACCGGTGGAACGATAACCGGGGCGATGGAGGCATTAAAACATCAGTGGCTGCCTGTGCAGGTTAAACCAAATCAGGATATGCAATCAGCCAATTCACGATTAGTAGAAAATGGGGCGTCATGGAGTACTGAACAGGCTGAGAATGTGACGTTCAGACTGCCAGACGTTACTGGGCTGATGTATGACAAAGCACTCCGTAACGCTCAACCAGAATTGTTTTCGCTGCACGAAGATGACGCAAATTACGCAGTGATGCCCTCGCATACCCCTGTCGATTTTTATCAACTTTTTGTGGCGGAACTGGCGATCCTTGCAAAGGAATCGATAAGTATTGAAAGGCTGGCGTCTTGTACTGGTTTAACCATCGAACAAATTAGTGTGTGGCTGAACCGCGCAGAAGAAGAGGGAAGGGTTATCCGATTGGGCGAAGGTCATTATCAGTTCAGGTAATAAAACAGGTGCCGCGTCTGGTTGTGTGCAGCACCTGTTTGAACCTTACCCCTTCATCCACATTCGAATGCCGTCGAGGAACATCTGAGTTGCCATCATCACCAGAATCAATCCCATCAGGCGTTCAAGTGCATTCACCCCTTTCTCGCCCAGCAGACGTAAAAATAGCGAAGACTGTAGCAGGATGACAAAGGTGCCACCCCAGGCCAGCAGCAGAGCAATTACCAGATGTCCCATCTGATTCGGGTACTGATGAGACAACAACATCAGCGTGGCGAGAATAGTCGGCCCGGCGACTAACGGAATTGCCAACGGCACGATAAACGGCTCTTCACCTGCCGGAAGCCCGCTGCTATTTCCTGAAGCGCTGGGGAAAATCATCTTAATGGCGATCAGAAACAGAATGATGCCGCCAGAAATGGAGACGGTTTCTGCTCGCAGGCTGAGAAATGCCAGAATTTTCTCACCCGCAAACAGGAACACCAGCATCACCAGGAGAGCAATAAGCAACTCTCGCACCATGATTGCCCGCCGTCTTTTCGGTTCAGTATGTTTCAGTACGGACATGAAAATAGGTAGGTTTCCGAGCGGATCCATAATCAGGATCAATAAAACTGCTGCAGAAATGATTTCATTCATAACTCAAATTCCCTGATAATTGCCGCGGACTTTCTGCGTGCTAACAAAGCAGGATAAGTCGCATTACTGATGGCTTCGCTATCATTGATTAATTTCACTTGCGACTTTGGCTGCTTTTTGTATGGTGAAAGATGTGCCAAGAGGAGACCGGCACATTTATACAGCACACATCTTTGCAGGAAAAAACGCTTATGAAAAATGTTGGTTTTATCGGCTGGCGCGGTATGGTCGGCTCCGTTCTCATGCAACGCATGGTTGAAGAGCGCGACTTCGACGCCATTCGCCCTGTCTTCTTTTCTACTTCTCAGCTTGGTCAGGCTGCGCCGTCTTTTGGCGGAACCACTGACACACTTCAGGATGCCTTTGATCTGGAGGCGCTAAAGGCCCTCGATATCATTGTGACCTGTCAGGGCGGCGATTATACCAACGAAATCTATCCAAAGCTTCGTGAAAGCGGATGGCAAGGTTACTGGATTGACGCAGCATCATCTCTGCGCATGAAAGATGACGCCATCATCATTCTTGACCCCGTCAATCAGGACGTCATTACCGACGGATTAAATAATGGCATCAGGACTTTTGTTGGCGGTAACTGTACCGTAAGCCTGATGTTGATGTCGTTGGGTGGTTTATTCGCCAATGATCTTGTTGATTGGGTGTCCGTTGCAACCTACCAGGCCGCTTCCGGCGGTGGTGCGCGACATATGCGTGAGTTATTAACCCAGATGGGCCATCTGTATGGCCATGTGGCAGATGAACTCGCGACCCCGTCCTCTGCTATTCTCGATATCGAACGCAAAGTCACAACCTTAACCCGTAGCGGTGAGCTGCCGGTGGATAACTTTGGCGTGCCGCTGGCGGGTAGCCTGATTCCGTGGATCGACAAACAGCTTGATAACGGTCAGAGCCGCGAAGAGTGGAAAGGGCAGGCGGAAACCAACAAGATCCTCAACACATCTTCCGTAATTCCGGTAGATGGTTTATGTGTGCGTGTCGGGGCATTGCGCTGCCACAGCCAGGCATTCACTATTAAATTGAAAAAAGATGTGTCTATTCCGACCGTGGAAGAACTGCTGGCTGCGCACAATCCGTGGGCGAAAGTTGTTCCAAACGATCGGGAAATCACTATGCGTGAGCTAACCCCAGCTGCCGTTACCGGCACGCTGACCACGCCGGTAGGCCGTCTGCGTAAGCTGAATATGGGACCGGAGTTCCTGTCAGCCTTTACCGTGGGCGACCAGCTGCTGTGGGGGGCCGCGGAGCCGCTACGTCGGATGCTTCGTCAACTGGCGTAATCTTTATTCATTAAATCTGGGGCGCGATGCCGCCCCTGTTAGTGCGTAATACAGGAGTAAGCGCAGATGTTTCATGATTTACCGGGAGTTAAATAGAGCATTGGCTATTCTTTAAGGGTGGCTGAATACATGAGTATTCACAGCCTTACCTGAAGTGAGGACGACGCAGAGAGGATGCACAGAGTGCTGCGCCGTTCAGGTCAAAAAAATGTCACAACCAGAAGTCAAAAATTCAGTTGGATGGGGTGACACAATAAAACAGGAAGACAAGCATGTCCGATCGTATCGATAGAGACGTGATTAACGCGCTAATTGCAGGCCATTTTGCGGATCCTTTTTCCGTACTGGGGATGCATAAAACCACCGCGGGACTGGAAGTCCGTGCCCTTTTACCCGACGCTACCGATGTGTGGGTGATTGAACCGAAAACCGGGCGCAAACTCGCAAAACTGGAGTGTCTCGACTCCCGTGGATTCTTTAGCGGTGTCATTCCGCGACGTAAGAATTTTTTCCGCTATCAGTTGGCTGTTGTCTGGCATGGTCAGCAAAACCTGATAGATGATCCTTACCGTTTTGGTCCGCTAATCCAGGAAATGGATGCCTGGCTATTATCTGAAGGTACTCACCTGCGCCCGTATGAAACCTTAGGCGCGCATGCAGATACTATGGATGGCGTCACAGGTACGCGTTTTTCTGTCTGGGCTCCAAACGCCCGTCGGGTCTCGGTGGTTGGGCAATTCAACTACTGGGACGGTCGCCGTCATCCGATGCGCCTGCGTAAAGAGAGCGGCATCTGGGAACTGTTTATCCCTGGGGCGCATAACGGTCAGCTCTATAAATACGAGATGATTGATGCCAATGGCAACTTGCGTCTGAAGTCCGACCCTTATGCCTTCGAAGCGCAAATGCGCCCGGAAACCGCGTCTCTTATTTGCGGGCTGCCGAAAAAGGTTGTACAGACTGAAGAGCGCAAAAAAGCGAATCAGTTTGATGCGCCAATCTCTATTTATGAAGTTCACCTGGGCTCCTGGCGTCGCCACACCGACAACAATTTCTGGTTAAGCTACCGCGAGCTGGCCGATCAACTTGTGCCTTATGCTAAATGGATGGGCTTTACCCATCTCGAGCTACTGCCCATTAACGAGCATCCGTTCGATGGCAGTTGGGGTTATCAGCCAACCGGCCTGTATGCACCGACCCGCCGTTTTGGTACCCGCGACGACTTCCGTTATTTCATTGATGCCGCACACGCAGCTGGTCTGAACGTGATTCTCGACTGGGTGCCAGGCCACTTCCCGACCGATGACTTTGCGCTTGCCGAATTTGATGGCACGAACTTGTATGAACACAGCGATCCGCGCGAAGGCTATCATCAGGACTGGAACACGCTGATCTACAACTATGGTCGCCGTGAAGTCAGTAACTTCCTTGTCGGTAACGCGCTTTACTGGATCGAACGTTTTGGTATTGATGCGCTGCGCGTCGATGCGGTGGCGTCAATGATTTATCGCGACTACAGCCGTAAAGAGGGGGAGTGGATCCCGAACGAATTTGGCGGTCGCGAGAATCTTGAAGCGATTGAATTCTTGCGTAATACCAACCGTATTCTTGGTGAGCAGGTTTCCGGTGCAGTGACAATGGCGGAGGAGTCTACCGATTTCCCTGGCGTTTCTCGTCCGCAGGACATGGGCGGTCTGGGCTTCTGGTACAAGTGGAACCTCGGCTGGATGCATGACACCCTGGACTACATGAAGCTCGACCCAGTTTATCGTCAGTATCATCACGATAAACTGACCTTCGGGATGCTCTACAACTACACTGAAAACTTCGTCCTGCCGTTGTCGCATGATGAAGTGGTCCACGGTAAAAAATCGATTCTCGACCGGATGCCGGGCGACGCATGGCAGAAATTCGCTAACCTGCGCGCCTACTACGGCTGGATGTGGGCATTCCCGGGCAAGAAATTGCTGTTCATGGGGAACGAATTTGCCCAGGGCCGCGAGTGGAACCATGACGCCAGCCTCGACTGGCATCTGTTGGAAGGCGGCGATAACTGGCACCACGGTGTCCAGCGTCTGGTGCGCGATCTGAACCTCACCTACCGCCACCATAAAGCAATGCATGAACTGGATTTTGACCCGTACGGCTTTGAATGGCTGGTGGTGGATGACAAAGAACGCTCGGTGCTGATCTTTGTGCGTCGCGATAAAGAGGGTAACGAAATCATCGTTGCCAGTAACTTTACTCCGGTGCCGCGTCATGATTATCGCTTCGGCATTAACCAGCCGGGTAAATGGCGTGAGATCCTCAATACCGATTCCATGCACTATCACGGCAGTAATGCAGGCAATGGCGGCACGGTACACAGCGATGAGATTGCCAGCCACGGTCGTCAGCATTCACTAAGCCTGACGCTACCACCTCTGGCCACTATCTGGCTGGTTCGGGAGGCAGAATGACACAACTCGCCATTGGCAAACCCACTCCCCTCGGCGCGCATTACGACGGTCAGGGCGTCAATTTCACACTTTTCTCCGCTCATGCCGAGCGGGTAGAGCTGTGTGTCTTTGACGCCAATGGCCAGGAACATCGCTATGACTTGCCAGGGCACAGTGGCGACATTTGGCACGGTTATCTGCCGGATGCGCGTCCGGGTTTGCGTTATGGTTATCGCGTTCATGGCCCCTGGCAACCCGCCGAGGGGCATCGCTTTAACCCGGCGAAGTTGTTGATTGATCCTTGCGCGCGGCAAATTGACGGGGAGTTTAAAGATAACCCGCTGCTACACGCCGGTCATAATGAACCTGACTATCGCGACAACGCCGCCATTGCGCCGAAATGCGTAGTGGTGGTTGATCACTATGACTGGGAGGATGATGCCCCGCCGCGCACGCCGTGGGGCAGCACCATCATTTATGAAGCCCATGTCAAAGGATTAACGTACCTGCACCCGGAGATCCCGGTCGAGATCCGTGGCACTTATAAAGCCCTGGGGCATCCGGTGATGATCAACTATTTGAAACAGTTGGGCATTACCGCGCTGGAACTGCTGCCGGTGGCGCAGTTTGCCAGCGAACCACGCCTGCAACGTATGGGTCTAAGTAACTACTGGGGTTATAACCCGGTGGCGATGTTTGCGCTGCATCCGGCGTATGCCTGCTCCCCAGAAACGGCGCTGGATGAGTTTCGCGATGCAATCAAAGCACTGCATAAAGCGGGTATCGAAGTCATTCTTGATATCGTGCTCAACCATAGTGCGGAACTGGACCTCGACGGTCCGTTATTCTCTCTGCGTGGGATCGACAACCGTAGCTATTATTGGATAAGAGAAGACGGCGATTATCACAACTGGACCGGTTGTGGCAACACGCTCAATTTGAGTCATCCGGCGGTAGTGGATTATGCCAGCGCTTGCCTGCGTTATTGGGTAGAAACCTGCCACGTCGATGGTTTCCGCTTTGATCTGGCGGCAGTCATGGGCCGTACGCCAGAGTTCCGTCAGGATGCGCCGTTGTTTACCGCTATCCAGAACTGCCCGGTGCTCTCGCAGGTGAAGTTAATTGCTGAACCGTGGGATATTGCTCCTGGTGGTTATCAGGTGGGAAATTTCCCGCCGCTGTTTGCCGAGTGGAACGATCATTTCCGCGATGCTGCCCGTCGTTTCTGGCTTCATTATGATTTGCCTCTGGGGGCGTTTGCCGGGCGTTTTGCTGCCTCCAGCGATGTTTTTAAACGTAATGATCGTCTGCCGAGTGCCGCGATTAATCTCGTCACCGCGCATGACGGTTTTACGCTTCGCGACTGCGTTTGCTTCAACCATAAACACAATGAAGCAAACGGAGAAGAAAATCGCGACGGGACCAACAACAATTACAGTAACAATCATGGTAAAGAAGGGTTAGGCGGTACTCTTGACCTGGTTGAACGGCGTCGCGACAGCATTCACGCCCTGTTAACAACGTTGTTGCTCTCCCAGGGTACGCCGATGTTACTGGCCGGTGACGAACATGGTCACAGCCAGCATGGCAATAACAATGCCTACTGTCAGGATAACCAATTAACCTGGTTGGACTGGTCGCAGGCAAGCAGTGGTTTAACCGCATTTACCGCCGCGTTAATCCATCTGCGCAAGCGCATTCCCGCTTTGGTGGAGAATCGCTGGTGGGAAGAAGGCGACGGCAATGTCCGTTGGCTAAATCGATAT
This sequence comes from Escherichia sp. WS568, assembly GCF_046486085.1. Classification (NCBI taxonomy): domain Bacteria; kingdom Pseudomonadati; phylum Pseudomonadota; class Gammaproteobacteria; order Enterobacterales; family Enterobacteriaceae; genus Escherichia; species Escherichia sp. WS568. The sequence goes on along the minus strand of NZ_JBJQMC010000006.1, from coordinate 97,322 downwards.
GCTCAACCTTTAAGCACGGATGAGTGGCAAAACGGGCCGAAACAGCTGCAAATTCTGCTCTCGGATCGCTTTTTGATCGCAATTAACGCCACGCTTGAGGTAACAGAGATTGTTTTACCTGCTGGGGAGTGGCACGCCATTCCCCCATTCGCTGGAGAGGATAACCCAGTGATTACGGCTGTCTGGCAGGGACCTGCACACGGATTGTGTGTGTTCCAGAGATGATAAAAAAGGAGTTAGTCATGGTTAGTTTAGAGAAGAACGATCACTTAATGTTGGCGCGCCAGCTGCCATTGAAATCTGTTGCCCTGATACTGGCGGGAGGACGTGGTACCCGCCTGAAGGATTTAACCAATAAGCGAGCAAAACCGGCCGTACACTTCGGCGGTAAGTTCCGCATTATCGACTTTGCGCTGTCTAACTGCATCAACTCCGGGATCCGTCGTATGGGCGTGATCACCCAGTACCAGTCCCACACTCTGGTGCAGCACATTCAGCGCGGCTGGTCATTCTTCAATGAAGAAATGAACGAGTTTGTCGATCTGCTGCCAGCACAGCAGAGAATGAAAGGGGAAAACTGGTATCGCGGCACCGCAGATGCGGTCACCCAAAACCTCGACATTATCCGCCGTTATAAAGCGGAATACGTGGTGATCCTGGCGGGCGACCATATCTACAAGCAAGACTACTCGCGTATGCTTATCGACCACGTCGAAAAAGGCGCACGTTGCACCGTTGCTTGTATGCCAGTACCGATTGAAGAAGCCTCCGCGTTTGGCGTTATGGCGGTTGATGAGAACGATAAAATTATCGAATTCGTTGAAAAACCAGCTAACCCGCCGTCAATGCCGAACGATCCGAGCAAATCTCTGGCGAGTATGGGTATTTACGTCTTTGACGCCGACTATCTGTATGAACTGCTGGAAGAAGACGATCGCGATGAGAACTCCAGCCACGACTTTGGCAAAGATTTGATTCCCAAGATCACCGAAGCCGGTCTGGCCTATGCGCATCCGTTCCCGCTCTCTTGCGTACAATCCGACCCGGATGCCGAGCCGTACTGGCGCGATGTGGGTACGCTGGAAGCTTACTGGAAAGCGAACCTCGATCTGGCCTCTGTGGTGCCGGAACTGGATATGTACGATCGCAATTGGCCAATTCGCACCTACAATGAATCATTACCGCCAGCGAAATTCGTGCAGGATCGCTCCGGTAGCCACGGGATGACCCTTAACTCACTGGTATCCGGCGGTTGTGTGATCTCCGGTTCGGTGGTGGTGCAGTCCGTTCTGTTCTCGCGCGTTCGCGTGAATTCATTCTGCAACATTGATTCCGCCGTATTGTTACCGGAAGTATGGGTAGGTCGCTCGTGCCGTCTGCGCCGCTGCGTCATCGATCGTGCTTGTGTTATTCCGGAAGGCATGGTGATTGGTGAAAACGCAGAGGAAGATGCACGTCGTTTCTATCGTTCAGAAGAAGGCATCGTGCTGGTAACGCGCGAAATGCTACGGAAGTTAGGGCATAAACAGGAGCGATAATGCAGGTTTTACATGTATGTTCAGAGATGTTCCCGCTGCTTAAAACCGGCGGTCTGGCTGATGTTATTGGGGCATTACCCGCAGCACAAATCGCAGACGGCGTTGACGCTCGCGTACTGTTGCCTGCATTTCCCGATATTCGCCGTGGCGTGACCGATGCGCAGGTAGTATCCCGTCGTGATACCTTCGCCGGACATATCACGCTGTTGTTCGGTCATTACAACGGGGTTGGCATATACCTGATTGACGCGCCGCATCTCTATGATCGTCCGGGAAGCCCGTATCACGATACCAACTTATTTGCCTATACCGACAACGTATTGCGTTTTGCGCTGCTGGGGTGGGTTGGGGCAGAAATGGCCAGTGGGCTTGACCCATTCTGGCGTCCTGATGTGGTGCATGCGCACGACTGGCATGCAGGCCTTGCGCCTGCGTATCTGGCGGCGCGCGGGCGTCCGGCGAAGTCGGTGTTTACTGTGCACAACCTGGCCTATCAAGGCATGTTTTATGCACATCACATGAATGACATCCAATTGCCATGGTCATTCTTTAATATTCATGGGCTGGAATTCAACGGACAAATCTCTTTTCTGAAGGCCGGTCTGTACTATGCCGATCACATTACGGCAGTCAGTCCAACCTACGCTCGCGAGATCACCGAACCGCAGTTTGCCTACGGTATGGAAGGTCTGTTGCAACAGCGTCACCGTGAAGGGCGTCTTTCCGGCGTACTGAACGGCGTGGACGAGAAAATCTGGAGTCCAGAGACGGACTTACTGTTGGCCTCGCGTTACACCCGCGATACGTTGGAAGATAAAGCGGAAAATAAGCGCCAGTTACAAATCGCAATGGGGCTTAAGGTTGACGATAAAGTGCCGCTTTTTGCAGTGGTGAGCCGTCTGACCAGCCAGAAAGGTCTCGACCTGGTGCTGGAGGCCTTACCGGGTCTTCTGGAGCAGGGCGGGCAACTGGCGCTACTCGGCGCGGGCGATCCGGTGCTGCAGGAAGGTTTCCTTGCGGCGGCAGCGGAATACCCCGGCCAGGTGGGCGTTCAGATTGGCTATCACGAAGCATTTTCGCATCGCATTATGGGCGGCGCGGACGTCATTCTGGTGCCCAGCCGTTTTGAACCGTGCGGCTTAACGCAACTTTATGGATTGAAGTACGGTACGCTGCCGTTAGTGCGGCGCACCGGTGGGCTTGCTGATACGGTTTCTGACTGTTCTCTTGAGAACCTTGCAGATGGCGTCGCCAGTGGGTTTGTCTTTGAAGATAGTAATGCCTGGTCGCTATTACGGGCTATTCGACGTGCTTTTGTACTGTGGTCCCGTCCTTCACTGTGGCGGTTTGTGCAACGTCAGGCTATGGCAATGGATTTTAGCTGGCAGGTCGCGGCGAAGTCGTACCGTGAGCTTTACTATCGCTTGAAATAGTTTTCAGGAAACGCCTATATGAATGCTCCGTTTACATATTCATCGCCCACGCTTAGCGTAGAAGCTCTTAAGCATTCTATCGCTTACAAGCTGATGTTTACGATTGGCAAGGACCCGGTCGTCGCCAATAAACATGAATGGCTGAACGCAACATTATTTGCTGTGCGCGATCGTCTCGTGGAGCGCTGGTTACGTTCAAACCGTGCCCAGTTGTCGCAAGAAACTCGTCAGGTTTACTACCTGTCGATGGAGTTTTTGATTGGCCGTACGCTCTCCAACGCCATGTTGTCGCTAGGAATTTACGAAGATGTACAGGGCGCACTGGAAGCGATGGGGTTAAATCTCGAAGAGCTGATTGATGAAGAAAATGACCCGGGCCTCGGTAACGGTGGCCTGGGACGTCTGGCGGCTTGCTTCCTCGATTCTCTGGCGACGTTAGGGTTGCCGGGGCGCGGTTACGGCATCCGCTATGACTACGGTATGTTCAAGCAGAACATCGTTAACGGTAGCCAGAAAGAGTCGCCTGACTACTGGCTGGAATACGGTAACCCGTGGGAATTCAAACGCCACAACACGCGCTATAAAGTCCGTTTTGGCGGTCGCATTCAGCAGGAAGGTAAAAAAACGCGCTGGATTGAAACCGAAGAGATTCTGGGAGTAGCTTACGATCAGATAATCCCAGGTTACGACACCGACGCGACCAACACGTTGCGTTTGTGGAGTGCCCAAGCCAGTAGCGAAATTAACCTCGGTAAATTCAACCAGGGCGACTACTTCGCGGCAGTGGAAGATAAAAACCACTCCGAGAACGTATCTCGCGTACTGTATCCGGACGACTCCACCTACTCCGGGCGTGAGCTGCGACTGCGTCAGGAATACTTCCTGGTTTCCTCGACCATTCAGGACATTTTAAGCCGCCATTATCAGTTGCATAAAACCTACGATAACCTGGCGGATAAAATTGCGATTCACCTCAACGATACCCATCCGGTGCTGTCGATTCCTGAGATGATGCGTCTGCTGATCGATGAGCACCAATTTAGCTGGGACGACGCGTTTGAAGTGTGTTGTCAGGTCTTCTCCTACACCAACCACACGCTAATGAGCGAGGCGCTGGAAACCTGGCCAGTCGATATGCTGGGTAAAATTCTGCCGCGTCACCTGCAGATCATCTTTGAAATCAACGACTATTTCCTGAAAACTTTGCAGGAACAGTATCCGAACGATACCGATCTGCTGGGACGGGCGTCGATCATCGATGAATCCAACGGTCGTCGTGTGCGTATGGCCTGGCTGGCGGTTGTGGTGAGCCACAAAGTTAACGGTGTATCGGAGCTGCACTCTAACCTGATGGTGCAATCGCTATTTGCCGACTTTGCGAAAATCTTCCCGGGTCGTTTCACCAACGTCACCAACGGTGTGACGCCGCGTCGCTGGCTGGCGGTAGCGAACCCATCGCTTTCAGCTGTGTTGGACGAACACCTGGGCCGCAACTGGCGCACCGACCTTAGTCTGCTTAATGAGCTGCAACAACACTGTGATTTCCCAATGGTTAATCACGCGGTGCATCAGGCGAAGCTGGAGAACAAAAAGCGTCTGGCGGAGTATATCGCCCAGCAGCTGAATGTGGTGGTAAATCCGAAAGCGCTGTTCGATGTGCAAATCAAACGTATTCACGAATACAAACGTCAATTGATGAATGTGTTGCACGTGATCACCCGCTATAACCGCATCAAGGCCGACCCGGATGCGAAGTGGGTACCGCGCGTGAATATTTTTGGCGGTAAGGCGGCTTCGGCCTATTACATGGCGAAGCACATTATTCATTTGATCAATGACGTAGCGAAAGTGATCAACAACGATCCGCAGATTGGCGACAAGCTGAAAGTCGTGTTCATCCCGAACTACAGTGTTAGCCTGGCGCAGTTGATCATTCCGGCGGCCGATCTATCTGAACAGATTTCGCTGGCGGGGACGGAAGCTTCCGGCACCAGTAACATGAAGTTTGCGCTTAACGGCGCGCTGACTATCGGTACGCTGGACGGTGCGAATGTCGAGATGCTGGATCATGTCGGTGCTGACAATATCTTTATCTTTGGTAACACAGCGGAAGAAGTGGAAGAACTGCGTCGTCAGGGCTACAAACCGCGTGAATACTACGAGAAAGATGAGGAGCTGCATCAGGTGCTGACGCAAATCGGCAGCGGTGTATTCAGTCCGGAAGATCCGGGTCGCTATCGCGATCTGGTCGATTCGCTGATCAACTTCGGCGATCACTACCAGGTACTGGCGGATTATCGCAGCTATGTCGATTGTCAGGATAAAGTCGACGAACTCTACGAGCGTCAGGAAGAGTGGACCGCAAAAGCGATGCTGAACATTGCCAATATGGGCTACTTCTCTTCTGACCGTACGATCAAAGAGTACGCCGATCATATCTGGCATATTGATCCGGTGAGATTGTAAGTTCGCTAAAAAACAGAACGGGGCCAAAAGGTCCCGTTTTTTTTCGCCTTTATTTAGGAAAAGTGTCCAGAGGGGGCGAGGGTTATCGGGGAGTATAATTTCGCCATTCAGCAAGAATGGAAAGAATAATGCAAAACGGAAAATGGATTTTGACCTCGCTGGTAATGACTTTTTTTGGCATCCCCATACTGGCGCAATTTTTGGCAGCGGTTGTTGCCATGCTGGGGGCCGGGCTTGCCGCTATTTTTGATGTTTGCAATTTACTCTTTACGCCAACAATTTATCTTCTACTCAACGTCTTTATGCTGACGCTGGGCGCATTACTGCTATTTTTCTCTGGGCGAGTGTGGGCGGGCGATAGCGCACCAGAAAACAGAGAAATAGCCGCCTGGCGACAATGTCTTTTTTTAGTTCCCGCTTTATTAACCCTGGTTGGCTGGATAATCACGCTACATCTGGCAGATTATCAATTTCGCCAGATGGTTTCAGGTTGGTTGGCAAACCTTATGCTTCCCTGGTTGGGCGTTTTTACAGTCTCATTCGTCGGTGGTGAGTACTGGTGGATAGTCATTATTCCCGTTGGCGCGCATATCAGTTTTTCACTGGGATACGGCTGGCCGACCAGACACCCTTTAACCGGCACCTCCGGTCTACGTTGCCGTAATTTACTTCTGTTCATTCTTCTCTTACTGGGTATTGTCGCTGGTTATCAGGCTTATTTATATAAACAGCTTAATCCCGGCGTCGGTGTGCGTGAAAATATTGATACCTGGGCCTGGCGACCCGATAAACTTAATAATCAACTGACGCCACTGCGTGGTAAACCACAAATTCAATTTACGCAAAACTGGCCGCGACTCGATGGCGCTACGGCGGCGTACCCCATTTATGCCTCTGCATTTTATGCATTAAGTGTAATACCAGAGGATTTTCACGTTTGGGATTATCTGGATAACTCTCGTACGCAAGAAGCATATAACAAAATCGTTAAGGGCGATGCTGATATTATTTTCGTGGCGCAACCTTCCGATGGGCAAAAAAAACGCGCTGAGAAATCGGGCGTCACTTTGCTGTACACGCCATTTGCCCGTGAAGCGTTTGTTTTCATCGTCAATGCGGATAATCCGGTTAATTCCCTGACTGAACAACAAGTGCGTGACATTTTTAGTGGCGCAATTACCAACTGGCGCACGGTTGGCGGTAACGATCAGGAGATCCAGACCTGGCAACGCCCGGAAGACTCTGGCAGCCAGACAGTGATGCAATCGCAGGTCATGAAAAATGTCCGCATGATCTCGCCGCAGGAAACCGAAGTGGCAAGCATGATGGAGGGAATGATTAAAGTCGTTGCCGAATACCGTAATACAAACAACGCAATAGGCTACACCTTCCGCTATTACGCAACACAAATGAATGCCGATAAAAATATAAAACTGCTAGCGATTAACGGTATTGCACCGACTGCGGAAAATATTCGTAACGGCAAATATCCGTATATCATCGATGCCTTTATGGTAACGCGGGAAAATACTACGTCAGAAACACAAAAACTGGTCGAATGGTTTTTAACGCCGCAGGGACAGAGTCTGGTGGAAGATGTGGGCTATGTGCCGCTGTATCCAACAATGAAATAACGCTCGAGAGAAAGGAATCAGCGCAATGAATAAATTCACCGGTGTTTTACTATTAGGTACGGCGCTACTGGCGGGATGTGTCGACCGGGAAGGGTACTATAACAGCGTCAGGGAAGAAGACAGCCATGGACTGACGTCTCTGCGGGGGCAACCTGAATTACGTTACAACGATGATTGGTCAAGATGGCCGAGAGTGTACGGCGCTACAGCCTTATACCCGCTGTATGCCTCCGCGTATTATGAATTAGTACCCGAGCCAAAAGATAAGGATCGAACCTCGCTGGCCTGGCAGGCGTATGGTTTGCAACAAACCCGAACAGCTGAAGCCTACGATAGTCTGATTAAGGGTACCGCGACGGTTATTTTTGTTGCACAACCGTCGGAAGGACAGAAAAAACGTGCAGAAGAAGCAGGTGTTAAACTCAAATATACCGCTTTCGCCCGCGAAGCCTTTGTCTTTATCGTTGATATCAAAAACCCGGTTAATTCACTTAGCGAACAGCAGGTCAAAGACATTTTTAGCGGTAAAGTGAGTCGCTGGAATAAAGTGGGCGGCGGTGACGAAAGTATAAAAGTCTGGCAGCGGCCAGAAGATTCTGGAAGCCAAACGGTTATGAAGGGACTGGTTATGCAAGATACTCCAATGCTGCCAGCCAAAAAATCCACTGTTATCGATCTTATGGGCGGTTTAATTACCGAAGTCGCCGACTACCAAAATACACCATCTTCTATTGGATACACCTTCCACTATTACGTCACACGTATGAATGACAATATGCTCAAAATGCGCAAACAGATCAAACTGCTGGCTATAAATGGCGTTGCACCTACAGAGGAAAATATCCGTAACGGCACTTATCCGTACATAATTCATGCTTATATGGTGACGCACGAAAACCCTACGCTGGAAACGCAGAAATTCGTCGACTGGTTTTTAAGCCCGCAGGGACAGCAATTGGTAGAGGATGTGGGCTATGTGCCGATTTATGACGCATCATCCGAATCATCAGGACAATAAAGATGAATAAAATCAGACTTTATATTCCTCCGTTAATTCTTGGTTTTGTTATTGTGCCGTTGTTGGTGTGGCCGACGGTGGTTGCTCTGGCTGCTTGTGTTATCACGCTGAGTTTTATGGGAGAAATACTGTTCTCTATCCCGCTCATGTTCAGGCGTATTTCACTTCTGGAATTCCAACTTGGGTTATTGGCTGAATATGCACTTTTTTTTTCTGTGCCATGTGTTGCGTTGGTTGGCAATTTTCTTGCAGAGCTCAATCTGAACTGAAAAGCAGACTCCATTGTTGGTTGGTATTTGCACCAGTTTATTTCTGGTTGCTCCTGTGGAATATCATTTTCTATGTCGCGCCAGCGCAAATTGCTTTGCTGGAAAATATGCGCAATTTCTTTCTGACCATTGTCTGGTTACCCCTGAATTTTTTCAATTTGGGTCTCAGCCGTGGACTGACTTTATCGGTCCGATAAGCGCCCAGCTTGGTTTTGCATTGGGATATTATTGCCAGTGGCGTAGCAAAAATAGAAGTCAGAGGAAGAAGTGGGGCGAGTGGGTAATGTGTCTGAGTTTTGTTACGTTGGGTATGATTGCGTGGGCTTTGCGGTAATTCCTTGAATCAAAAAGTAGGTCAGATTGTTGACGAAGTGCGCTTTGTTTATGCCGGATGCTGCGTGAACGCCTTATTTTGTCTACAAAATCATGCAAATTCAATATATTGCATAAACCACGTAGGCCTGATAAGCGTAGCGCATCAGGCAGTTTTTTTGTTTATCATCAGTCTCAGGTCAGATTGAAATCTGACCTGGCCACCTTACGTTAATTTACGACGCCAGCGACAACTTCTGCTGCGTATACTCCACCAGCCACTGACTCACACGAGATTGTTGATCCGCATTTAGCCACATGCCTTGTTTTGTGCGACGCCACAGGGCATCGTCGGCGCGACGGACCCATTCGTGATCCACCAGGTATTTCAGTTCCGCTTCGTAGAACTCATGACCGAAATCCTCCCCGAGGTCGCTTATCGCCCCCGCATTGCCGAGCAGCAGTTCGCTGTTGCTGCCGTAAGTGCGCGCGTAGTGACGTGCCAGCGATTCAGTCAGGAACGGGTAACGGCGGCGCAGGCGAGCGGCATAATCGTCGCGATCGCCTTCAATGGCACCACCCGGCAGCACGCTCTCTTTCGTCCACGCCGGGCCAATACCCTGATAATACGGCGTTAGTTTTTCCAGCGCATGTTCCGCCAGTTTGCGGTAGGTGGTCAGCTTACCGCCGAATACCGACAGCAGCGGTGCTTTGCCGTTTTCGTCATGGATATCAAGGGTGTAATCACGGGTAATTGCCTGCGGCGAGTCGGACTCATCATCACACAGCGGACGCACGCCGGAGTAAGTCCAGACGATATCGTCACGGCTTAGCTGCTTTTTAAAGTGCGTGTTATACACTTTCAGCAGGTAATTGATTTCACTCTCTTCAATCTTCACGGCTTTCGGATCACCTTTGTATTCCACATCGGTGGTGCCGATGATGGAAAACTCGTCCATCCACGGGATCACGAACACAATACGTTTATCTTCGTTTTGCAGAATGTAGGCTTGCTTCTGGGTATGCACGCGTGGCACCACAATATGGCTGCCTTTGATCAGGCGAATGCCATAAGGTGAAGGCAGATGCATCCCGTCGTCGAAAAATTGTTTCACCCACGGGCCGGTGGCGTTCACCAGGCCGCGCGCCTGCCAGGTGTATTTTTTGCCGGTATCGATATCTTCTGCTTCCACAATCCACAGGCCGTTTTCGCGGCGAGCAGAAGTGGCACGAGTACGAGTAAGCACTTCACCGCCTTTACGTACCACCATCTGGGCGTTGGCGAGTACCAGACGGGCGTCGTCTACCCAACAGTCAGAATATTCGAATCCGCGCTTAATTTCCGGTTTTAACACTGAGTTTGCGCCAAAACGCAAACCGGTTGATCCCGGCAGGCTGGTGCGTTTACCCAGATGATCGTACATAAACAGACCAATGCGAATCATCCACGCCGGGCGCAGATGCGGACGATGTGGCAGGCGAAAACGCATCGGGAAGGCGATATGCGGAGCCATTTTCAGCAACACTTCACGTTCAGCCAGCGCCTCGCTGACCAGGCGGAATTCATAGTGCTCAAGGTAGCGCAGGCCACCGTGAATGAGTTTTGAACTGGCGGAAGAGGTCGCGCAAGCGAGATCCTGCGCCTCCAGCATCAGCACGGATAAACCGCGTCCAGCGGCGTCTGCCGCGATACCAGCACCATTGATGCCGCCACCTATCACAATCAGATCTTTGGTTTCCATGCTGCCCTCATTCACTTTCGTTAAAGTTCATAAATGTTCGTTATCGAACATATTAGCAAAGAATCGCGCTTTGGGTAACATTGAAAAAACATTTTAGAGTGATATGTATAACATTATGGCGTTTATCTGCCGCTTCGACGTAAACTGTGCGGTAAATTTGCCCACTTGTTTGTAAAGAAAGAGAGACGCATGGATCAGTTCGAATGTATTAACGTTGCCGACGCGCACCAGAAGTTGCAGGAAAAAGAGGCGGTGCTGGTCGATATTCGCGATCCACAGAGTTTCGCAATGGGGCATGCGGCGCAGGCTTTCCATTTAACCAACGACACATTGGGCGCGTTTATGCGTGATAACGACTTCGATACGCCAGTCATGGTGATGTGTTACCACGGTAATAGCAGCAAAGGCGCGGCGCAGTATCTGCTGCAACAGGGCTACGATGTGGTCTACAGCATTGATGGCGGCTTTGAAGCCTGGCAGCGCCAGTTTCCCGCAGAGGTGGCGTACGGCGCGTAACGCTTTATACTGTCCCCTTTTGTGTGGAATAAGCGACAGCAACGATGTTGATGATTACCTCTTTTGCTAACCCCCGAGTGGCGCAGGCGTTTGTTGATTACATGGCGACGCAGGGTGTTATCCTCACGATTCAACAACATAACCAAAGCGATGTCTGGCTAGCGGATGAGTCCCAGGCCGAACGCGTGCGGGCGGAGCTGGCGCGTTTTCTCGAAAACCCGGCAGATCCGCGTTATCTGGCGGCCAGCTGGCAGGCGGGCCATACCGGCAGTGGCCTGCATTATCGCCGTTATCCTTTCTTTGCTGCCTTGCGTGAACGCGCAGGTCCGGTAACCTGGGTGATGATGATTGCCTGCGTGGTGGTGTTTATCGCCATGCAAATTCTCGGCGATCAGGAAGTGATGTTATGGCTGGCCTGGCCATTCGATCCGACGCTGAAATTTGAGTTCTGGCGTTACTTCACCCACGCGTTAATGCACTTCTCGCTGATGCATATCCTCTTTAACCTGCTCTGGTGGTGGTATCTCGGCGGTGCGGTGGAAAAACGCCTCGGTAGCGGTAAGCTAATTGTCATTACTCTCATTAGCGCCCTGTTAAGCGGCTATGTGCAGCAAAAATTCAGCGGGCCGTGGTTTGGCGGGCTTTCTGGCGTGGTGTATGCGCTGATGGGCTACGTCTGGCTACGTGGCGAACGCGATCCGCAAAGTGGCATTTACCTGCAACGTGGGTTAATTATCTTTGCGTTGATCTGGATTGTCGCCGGATGGTTTGATTTGTTTGGGATGTCGATGGCGAACGGAGCACACATCGCCGGGTTAGCCGTGGGTTTAGCGATGGCTTTTGTTGATTCGCTCAATGCGCGAAAACGAAAATAATTCCAGGGATTTAGAAATGAAACAAACACAACGTCACAACGGTATTATCGAACTGGTTAAACAGCAGGGTTATGTCAGCACCGAGGAGCTGGTAGAGCATTTCTCCGTTAGCCCGCAGACTATTCGCCGCGATCTCAACGAGCTGGCAGAGCAAAACCTGATCCTGCGCCATCATGGCGGTGCGGCGCTGCCTTCCAGTTCGGTTAATACGCCGTGGCACGATCGCAAGGCCACCCAGACCGAAGAAAAAGAGCGCATCGCCCGCAAAGTGGCGGAGCAAATTCCCAATGGCTCGACGCTGTTTATCGATATCGGCACCACGCCGGAAGCGGTGGCGCACGCGCTGCTTAATCACAGCAATTTACGCATTGTGACCAACAATCTCAACGTCGCTAACACGCTGATGGTAAAAGAGGATTTCCGTATCATTCTTGCCGGTGGCGAATTACGCAGCCGCGATGGCGGGATCATTGGCGAAGCAACGCTCGATTTTATCTCCCAGTTCCGCCTTGATTTCGGCATTCTGGGGATAAGCGGCATCGATAGCGACGGCTCGCTACTGGAGTTCGATTACCACGAAGTTCGCACCAAACGCGCCATCATTGAGAACTCGCGCCACGTTATGCTGGTTGTCGACCACTCAAAATTTGGCCGTAACGCGATGGTCAATATGGGCAGTATCAGCATGGTAGATGCCGTCTACACCGACGCCCCGCCGCCAGTAAGCGTGATGCAGGTGCTGACGGACCACCATATTCAACTGGAGCTGTGCTGATCCTGCACGGCTTCCCACGTCAGATTAAAACGCGCCAGGTATTTGCGTAGCCGATCCGCGTCGTTGACGCTGGCTTTCCCCTGGCGCGAAACGTCAAAAAGCTGGCGTCCGGCAGCGGAAAGCGACTTTGCCTGCCGGCAGATAGCTATAACATGTTCCAGTTGCATACGGTCAAAGAGGTCGATGTTTTCTGCCTCAGCGCCCAGCAACGCCGTAAGCGCGGAAGGACGACTCTCCTGCCAGTTATAGCGCAGACGGTTTATCTCATCTCCAACCACTTCCAGAGTGATGCGTCCGCTAGTGGCAAAGGTTGCCATTCGCGTGACGCTGGCAGAAAGCTCGCGAAAGTTACCGCGCCATGCCGCCTGAGATGATGTTGCAAAGGCCAGCCAGGCGCGCCGCGCTTCGGTGTTAAAACGCACGCTGTCGCCGGTAAGTGAGGCGTGGCGCTCCACTTCATAATCCAGGTTAGGTTCAATATCTTCCTGGCGCTGGCGTAGCCCCGGCAGGGTGAAGGTCCAGAGATTGATCCGCGCGTACAGATCTTCGCGGAATTTGCCTTCGGCAACCAGCTGACGCAAATCGCGCACCGTTCCGGCGATCAGCTGAAAGTCGCTACTCACCTGGCGATCGCTGCCAAACGGATAAAAGGTTTTCTCTTCAATGGCTTTCAGCAGCATTGCCTGTTCGTCTGCGCCCAGTTCGCCAATCTCATCAAGAAATAACATCCCGCCGTTGGCGCTGCGTAATAATCCTTCCCGCGACTCCCGCGCCCCGGTAAACGCGCCTTTCACATGACCAAACAGCGCTGACATGGCGGTATCGCCGCGCAGAGTGGCACAGTTCACCTCCACAAACGCGCCGCTAAACTGATGCCGCGCCTGTTTTAACTCGAAGATGCGTCGTGCCAGAAACGACTTTCCCGCACCGGTTGGGCCGTTGAGCAGGATCGGTGCGCGGGATTTGATCGCCACTTTTTCGATCTGCTCAATCATGCGGTTGAAGTGGGCGTTACGCGTGGCAATGCCGGACTTAAGAAAATCGAGCGTTTGCTGGCGTTCCTCGGCAAAGCGGCTGGCGATGGCGTTATAACGGCTTAAATCGAGATCGATAATCGTCACTTCACCTGCACCGCGCGGCTGTTCTTTTTTACGCGGTGGCGAAGATTGTATTAACCTGGCGGGCAGGTAACGTGCTTCCGCCAGCAGAAACCAGCAAATCTGCGCGACGTGGGTACCGGTGGTGATGTGAATTAAATAGTCTTCTTTATCAGGTTCGAACGCGTAACCACGGGCGAAATCATGCAGGCAGGCGTAAACCTCCTCGAAATCCCATGGGTTATGCAGTTCAATCTCAACGCCCACCACTTTTGTTTCTGGCGAAACATTGGCGATATCGCGTTTAAGCGTTTCAAACAGCGAGCGTGAGCGGGCGTCGTGCAACAATTCCAGTCGATTGATGACTAACGATTCTTGCTGGCATAGACAGAGTGACGGACGCCATTTTGACCAGCGCTGACTGCCGCGCCCGGCATAATCCAACACCGTTCCGACAAAACCAAAAGCCACTGTTTTACGCATCTTAGATATCCTTATAAAAGACGATATTTCATTATCGGTAAATTGGCTTTGCGGGAAATCTCCGTTTACGGACGTAAAGATTTAATCTATTAAAAACAATGAATTAAAAAATTAAGCTGCTTAATTAATTTTCTGGCACGACGGTTGCAATTATCTGGACAGCAAACAACGAAAAGAGAAAAATAAAATGAATTACGAATTACTGACCACTGAAAATGTCCCGGTAAAAATGTGGACCAAAGGCGTACCGGTAGAAGACGATGCGCGTCAGCAACTGATAAATACGGCGAAGATGCCGTTTATTTTCAAACATATTGCGGTAATGCCTGATGTACATCTGGGTAAAGGTTCCACCATTGGTAGCGTGATCCCAACCAAAGGAGCGATTATTCCGGCGGCGGTGGGGGTAGATATCGGTTGTGGAATGAACGCGCTGCGTACCGCGTTAACGGCGGCTGACCTGCCTGAAAACCTGGCGGAGCTGCGTCAGGCGATTGAAGCTGCCGTGCCGCATGGGCGTACCACAGGCCGTTGTAAACGTGATAAAGGCGCATGGGAAAAACCGCCTGTTAACGTCGATGCGAAATGGGCTGAGCTTGAAGCCGGTTATCAGTGGTTAACGCAAAAATATCCGCGTTTCCTTAATACCAATAACTATAAACACCTGGGAACGCTGGGAACGGGTAACCACTTTATTGAAATTTGCCTTGATGAGTCGGATCAGGTGTGGATTATGCTGCACTCCGGTTCACGCGGAATTGGTAATGCCATCGGGACTTACTTTATCGATCTGGCGCAAAAAGAGATGCAGGAAACACTTGAAACGTTGCCATCGCGTGACCTGGCGTACTTTATGGAAGGTACGGAATATTTTGACGATTACCTGAAAGCGGTGGCCTGGGCGCAGCTTTTTGCCAGCCTTAACCGCGATGCGATGATGGAAAACGTGGTAACGGCGTTGCAGAGCGTTACGCAGAAAACGGTAAGACAGCCACAAACGCTGGCGATGGAAGAGATCAACTGTCACCACAACTATGTGCAAAAAGAACAGCACTTTAGCGAAGAGATCTATGTGACGCGTAAAGGCGCGGTGTCTGCTCGTGCTGGTCAATATGGAATTATTCCCGGTTCGATGGGGGCGAAAAGCTTTATTGTCCGTGGGCTGGGAAATGAAGAGTCGTTCTGTTCGTGCAGCCACGGTGCCGGGCGGGTAATGAGCCGTACTAAAGCGAAAAAACTGTTCAGTGTGGAAGACCAAATTCGTGCCACCGCGCATGTGGAATGCCGTAAAGATGCCGAAGTGATCGACGAAATCCCGATGGCGTATAAAGATATTGATGCGGTGATGGCGGCACAAAGCGATCTGGTGGAAGTTATCTATACCCTGCGTCAGGTGGTGTGCGTAAAAGGATAAATGATGAAAAGGATGATTGCGCTGGATGGCGCACAGGGCGAAGGCGGCGGGCAGATCCTGCGCTCGGCGCTGAGCCTGTCGATGATAACCGGCCTGCCATTTACCATCACCGGCATTCGTGCCGGGCGGGCAAAACCGGGACTGTTGCGCCAGCATCTGACCGCGGTAAAAGCGGCTGCGGAAATTTGTAGGGCAACGGTGGAAGGTGCGGAGCTGGGATCGCAGCGTCTGCTCTTCCGGCCCGGCACCGTGCGCGGCGGCGATTACCGCTTTGCTATCGGTAGCGCCGGAAGTTGTACGCTGGTGCTGCAAACGGTGCTGCCCGCGCTGTGGTTTGCCGATGGACCTTCGCGTGTTGAAGTGAGCGGAGGCACCGATAACCCGTCGGCCCCGCCTGCGGATTTTATCCGCCGGGTGCTGGAGCCGCTGCTGGCGAAAATGCTATCGGTAGCGCCGGAAGTTGTACGCTGGTGCTGCAAACGGTGCTGCCCGCGCTGTGGTTTGCCGATGGACCTTCGCGTGTTGAAGTGAGCGGAGGCACCGATAACCCGTCGGCCCCGCCTGCGGATTTTATCCGCCGGGTGCTGGAGCCGCTGCTGGCGAAAATGGGCATTCATCAGCAAACCACACTAATACGCCACGGTTTTTATCCTGCCGGAGGCGGGGTGGTGGCAACGGAAGTCTCGCCCGTGGCATTGTTTAACACCTTGCAACTTGGCGAGCGCGGGAACATTGTGCAGATGCGTGGAGAGGTGCTATTAGCTGGCGTGCCGAGGCATGTTGCTGAGCGTGAAATCGCTACGCTGGTGGGGAGTTTTTCCCTGCATGAGCAGAATATTCATAACCTGCCGCGTGACCAGGGGCCGGGTAATACCGTCTCGCTTGAAGTCGAAAGTGAAAATATCACCGAACGCTTTTTTGTCGTCGGTGAAAAGCGCGTCAGCGCTGAGGTGGTCGCGGCACAGTTGGTGAAAGAGGTGAAACGCTACCTGGCAAGCCCGGCGGCGGTGGGGGAATATCTCGCCGACCAACTGGTGCTACCGATGGCGCTGGCGGGCGCGGGAGAATTTACGGTCGCCCATCCCTCATGCCATCTGCTGACCAATATTGCGGTGGTGGAGCGTTTCTTGCCAGTGCGGTTTGGTCTGGTGGAGGCTGATGGCGTAACGCGGGTGAGCATTGAATGATATAAAGATGTAAGCCGGATCCGACGTATTATCCGGCTAAACTCATACCCCATATCCCATCATCTTCAGCAGTTTCTGCGCGTGTTGTACCGCGGCCTGACGGTGGGCGACACCGAGTTTTTGGTACAGATTGCGGATATGCGTTTTGATGGTGGTTGCCGCCACTTCCAGCTCGCCTGCAATTTGCTCGTTGCTGTAACCGGAGTAAATCAGCCCCAGGACCTGCCATTCACGTTGGGTCAGCGGGCTGGTGCGGATCAGTTCTGGCACTTCCGGATGATTTAGCAGACGTTCAACGAAATTCTCATCGAAATGGGCGAATTTATGCCGATGATGTTGATTGATTTCTCGCAGAATACGCTGCGCACGATGCTGTTCCAGTTCCGGCAGCGTATTAAGCTGAATCAACTGGCGCAGTTGTTGCGCCATCGCTTCGCCTTCGATGACAAAATGACTGATAAATCCGGTGCGATTCGCCAGTTTTAATGCGTCCAGCAACACACGCTGGGCGTCACTTTTACGTCCGGCCTGCCAGTACAGTTGATTAAGCAGCAACAGGTTACGGTTGAGATCGCTCATCAACCGCAGACTGCGGGCATTTTCATTGAGTTCTTCGAGAACAATTTCTGCCGGTTCAAACTCGCCCAGCAAGATTTGTGCACGGGCAATGTTGCGCCATTGACCTTGCAGGAAGTGGTTGTTCGCAAACTCCGGTTTAGCCGTATGACGCAACCAGTTGGCAGCGGCGGCTTTATCGCCGGTCATTTGCCAGTAAATCACCCGGACTTTGTTGGCGTTAGAGATCCAGTCGCTGTGATATTTGCCATTCCCCAGCAGGTTTTCCAGACGGTTAAGCTGGCTACGGGCGTTATCTAAATCACCACGGGCCAGCGAGCATTGAATCAACATTGCCAGGCACTGAAGCTGTTGCTGTGGCTGATAAGACGACAAGACTTCAATCCCGCTACGTGCTGACGCTTCGGCTTCATCCAGCCGTGCCCAGGCCCATAACAGCTGCGCACGAATGCGCACCAGAAACTCATGCATTGGCAGCTGTTCCAGATGCTGCTCGTTGATCAGCTGGAACGCTTTTTCCTGCGTTTCCCACGCGGTTTGCAGGAATCCCTGAGCAAACAGAATTTCACTTTGCTGGATTAAACTCCATAAGGCGTAGTGCCAGACATCGTGCTGGCGTGCCATCTGTTCGGTTTGCTGCATTAACGCCAGTGAGCGGGTCAATTCGCCTTTGCAGTGCAATACTTCACCCAGCACTGAGGTTGCTACAATGCGGCTATAGAACCAGCCCGGCGGCAGCTCTTCCAGTGCCAGTTTTGCCAGCCGTTCCGCTTCATCCGGGTTACCATCGTTAATCGCCACCTGGGCGCGCAGAGCGTTAAATTCTGCGTGCATGGTGCCTTCTCTGATGTCCTTGATTTCATGTTCAGCACGGGCTAGCAGGGTGTTAACTTCGCCGTAGCGATGTTGGCTTTGCATCAGCCACGCCTGCAATAACACTAACTGCGGATTTTCCAGCAAACTGTCCCACGGCAGGGCCTTAAGCGACTCTTCCAGCAGCGACAGTTCGCTATGGTTGAACAGACTCCAGGCGTGATTAAGCAGAATATCGCGCAGCATCAGCGCATCGCCTGCCGCCAGCGCATGATGAATCGCTTCGCTGGGGAATCCCTGGGCCATCCAGCTTTCTGCGGCGGCACGGTGGATTTCCGGCAGCTCCGCCGCCAGTTCCCACTGGCAGCGCTGACGCAGGAAGTTACCAAACAGCGGGTGATAGCAGAACCACTCGCCGGTATCATCCATTCGCTGTAAAAACAGCCCCTGGCGCTCAATCTCTTCGAGACGCATTTGCCCGTTTTCTTCGCCGGTCACACGGTTGATGAGTGCGTCGTTCATTGAGCGCAAAATGGCGCTTTTCAACAGAAAATGGCGCGTTGCGAGATCGACGTTATCCAAAACCTCATCGACCAGATAATCCGAAAGATGGCTGGCATTGATTCCCGCCAGGCGGCGTGCCGACTTATGGGCTGAGTGGGTATTCTGCCGGGCGGAGAGGGCGATTAGCTGCAGTGCCGTCGCCCAACCGGAAACGTCATCACAAATCCGACTGCTTTCTGCGGCTTCAATCGGCGATGACAGACGGCAATCAAAAAACTGCTTCGCTTCCTGATGGGTAAATGCCAGTTGCTGACTGCCAATTTCCAGCAGTTGGTCACGAACACGCAGATTGGCAATGCCCAGTTGCGGAAGGTTGCGTGACAACACCACCAGGGTGAGATTTTCTGGTTGATGGCGAATAAAGAAGCGCATTGACTCGTGGATCACTGGATTAGTGATCAGATGATAGTCATCGATGACCAGATAAAGTGGGCTATGCCATTCCGCCAGCTCAATGAAAAGCTGGGCGAAGAGTGACGTCAGGCTGGCATATTGCCGTTTTTGCGCCATTGTCTCACATATCGCACAGTGACCGTTGGTTGCCTGCTGCACGGCGGCAATGAGATAGCTGGCGAAACGCTCTTGCTGGTTATCACCTTCATCCAGCGAGTACCAGCCGATATCGTTTTTGCCTGCCGCCCACTGGGAAATGAGCGTGGTCTTTCCGTAGCCCGCAGGACTTGTGATCAGCGCCAGCCGGAAGTTGTTCGCGCCGGAAAGTTTAGCCAGCAGGCGCTCACGAACCACGGTATGGTCGAGTCGAACCGGACGACTTAATTTTGACGGAATCAGCATAGTTAATCACTTCACTGTGGAATATGAGGAAATATTATTTTTTTTGCGCTTCGTAATTAATGGTTATAAGGTCGGCCAGAAACCTTTCTAATGCAAGCGATGACGTTTTTTTATGTGTCTGAATTTGCACTCTGTCACAATTCCAAATCTTTATTAATGACTCACCTAAAACGACGCTGATCCAGCGTGAATGCTGGGTTGTACGGTATTTTCCTTATGTTCATCAGTTTCATTTAAGCAAGGGTTTCTTCTTTATCCCTGATGAAAGTGCCATCTAAAAAGATGATCTTAATAAATCTATTAAGAATGAGATGGAGCACACTTGATATTTTACTTATGAAACTGTTTCACTCCTTTACTTAATTTATAGAGTTACCTTCCGCTTTTTGAAAATACGCAACGGCCATTTTTTGCACTTAGATACAGATTTTCTGCGCTGTATGGCATTGATTTGCTGCTAATCCTGTGGTTTGCACTAGCTTTAAGTGGTCGAGATCACATTTCCTTGCTCATCCCCGCAACTCCTCCCTGCCTAATCCCCCGCAGGATGAGGAAGGTCAACATCGAGCCTGGCAAACTAGCGATAACGTTGTGTTGAAAATCTAAGAAAAGTGGAACTCCTATGTCACAACCTATTTTTAACGATAAGCAATTTCAGGAAGCGCTTTCACGTCAGTGGCAGCGTTATGGCTTAAATTCTGCGGCTGAAATGACCCCTCGTCAGTGGTGGCTGGCAGTGAGCGAAGCACTGGCCGAAATGCTGCGTGCTCAGCCATTTGCCAAACCGGTGGCGAATCAGCGACATGTTAACTACATCTCAATGGAGTTTTTGATTGGTCGCCTGACGGGCAACAACCTGTTGAATCTCGGCTGGTATCAGGATGTACAGGATTCGTTGAAGGCTTATGACATCAACCTGACTGACCTGCTGGAAGAAGAGATCGACCCGGCGCTGGGTAACGGTGGTCTGGGACGTCTGGCGGCGTGCTTCCTCGACTCAATGGCAACTGTCGGGCAGTCAGCTACTGGCTACGGCCTTAATTATCAATATGGCTTGTTCCGCCAGTCATTTGTCGATGGCAAACAGGTTGAAGCGCCGGATGACTGGCATCGCAGTAACTACCCGTGGTTCCGCCACAATGAAGCACTGGATGTGCAGGTAGGAATTGGCGGTAAAGTGACGAAAGACGGACGCTGGGAGCCGGAATTTACCATTACCGGTCAAGCGTGGGATCTCCCCGTTGTCGGCTATCGTAATGGCGTGGCACAGCCACTGCGTCTGTGGCAGGCGACGCATGCGCATCCGTTTGATCTGACTAAATTTAACGACGGTGATTTCCTGCGCGCCGAACAGCAGGGCATCAACGCGGAAAAACTGACCAAAGTTCTCTATCCAAACGACAACCATACTGCCGGTAAAAAGCTGCGCCTGATGCAGCAATACTTCCAGTGTGCCTGTTCGGTAGCGGATATTTTGCGTCGCCATCATCTGGCGGGGCGTAAACTGCACGAACTGGCGGATTACGAAGTTATTCAGCTGAACGATACCCACCCAACAATCGCGATTCCAGAACTGCTGCGCGTGCTGATCGATGAGCACCAGATGAGCTGGGATGACGCCTGGGCTATCACCAGTAAAACTTTCGCTTACACCAACCATACCCTGATGCCAGAAGCGCTGGAACGCTGGGATGTGAAACTGGTGAAAGGCTTACTGCCGCGCCACATGCAGATTATTAACGAAATTAATACACGCTTTAAAACGCTGGTGGAAAAAAACTGGCCGGGCGATGAAAAAGTGTGGGCCAAACTGGCGGTGGTACACGACAAACAAGTGCATATGGCGAACCTGTGTGTGGTTGGCGGTTTCGCGGTGAACGGTGTTGCGGCGCTGCACTCGGATCTGGTGGTGAAAGATCTGTTCCCGGAATATCACCAGCTATGGCCGAACAAATTCCATAACGTCACCAACGGTATTACCCCACGTCGCTGGATCAAACAGTGCAACCCGGCACTGGCGGCTCTGTTGGATAAATCACTGAAAAAAGAGTGGGCTAACGATCTCGATCAACTGATCAATCTGGAAAAATTCGCTGATGATGCGAAATTCCGTCAGCAATATCGCGAGATCAAGCAGGCGAATAAAGTCCGTCTGGCAGAGTTTGTGAAAGTTCGTACCGGTATTGAGATCAATCCACAGGCGATTTTCGATATTCAGATCAAACGTCTGCATGAGTACAAACGCCAGCACCTGAATCTGCTGCATATTCTGGCGTTGTACAAAGAAATTCGTGAAAACCCGCAGGCTGATCGCGTACCGCGCGTCTTCCTCTTTGGCGCGAAAGCGGCACCGGGCTACTACCTGGCGAAAAACATTATCTTTGCGATCAACAAAGTGGCTGACGTGATCAACAACGATCCGCAGGTTGGCGACAAATTGAAGGTGGTGTTCCTGCCGGATTATTGCGTTTCGGCGGCGGAAAAACTGATCCCGGCGGCGGATATCTCCGAACAAATTTCGACGGCAGGTAAAGAAGCTTCCGGTACCGGCAATATGAAACTGGCGCTCAATGGTGCGCTTACTGTCGGTACGCTGGATGGTGCGAACGTTGAAATCGCCGAGAAAGTTGGTGAAGAAAATATCTTTATTTTTGGTCATACCGTGGAACAAGTGAAGGCAATTCTGGCCAAAGGCTACGACCCGGTGAAATGGCGGAAGAAAGATAAGGTGCTGGACGCAGTATTGAAAGAGCTGGAAAGCGGCAAATACAGCGACGGCGATAAGCATGCCTTCGACCAGATGCTGCACAGTATCGGCAAACAGGGCGGCGATCCGTATCTGGTGATGGCGGATTTCGCAGCCTATGTAGAGGCACAAAAGCAGGTGGATGTGCTGTACCGCGACCAGGAGGCCTGGACCCGCGCGGCGATCCTCAATACCGCCCGCTGCGGTATGTTTAGCTCGGATCGCTCTATTCGCGATTATCAGGCTCGTATCTGGCAGGCAAAACGCTAAGGAAGCTCGATGGAAAGCAAACGTCTGGATAATGCCGCGCTGGCGGCGGGGATCAGCCCCAATTACATCAATGCCCACGGTAAACCGCAGTCGATTAGCGCCGAAACCAAACGGCGTTTGCTTGACGCGATGCATCAACGTACCGCCACGAAAGTGGCGGTAACGCCAGTCCCGAATGTCATGGTTTATACCAGCGGCAAAAAAATGCCGATGGTGGTGGAGGGCAGCGGCGAATATAGCTGGCTGCTGACCACCGAAGAAGGAACGCAGTACAAAGGCCATGTAACGGGGGGCAAAGCGTTCAATCTACCGACGAAGCTGCCGGAAGGTTATCACACGCTGACACTCACCCAGGACGACCAGCGTGCTCATTGCCGGGTGATTGTGGCACCGAAACGCTGTTACGAACCGCAGGCGTTGCTGAACAAACAAAAGCTGTGGGGGGCCTGCGTTCAGCTTTATACGCTGCGATCGGAAAAAAACTGGGGTATTGGGGATTTTGGCGATCTCAAAGCGATGCTGGTGGATGTGGCAAAACGTGGCGGGTCGTTCATCGGTCTGAACCCGATTCATGCGCTCTATCCGGCAAATCCGGAAAGTGCCAGCCCGTATAGCCCGTCTTCTCGCCGTTGGCTGAATGTGATTTATATCGACGTTAACGCCGTTGAAGATTTCCATCTTAGCGAAGAGGCTCTGGCCTGGTGGAAGTTGCCGACCACGCAACAGACGCTGCAACAGGCGCGGGATGCCGACTGGGTCGATTACTCCACGGTTACCGCCCTAAAAATGACAGCATTACGAATGGCGTGGAAAGGTTTCGCGCAACGTGATGATGAACAGGTGGCCGCGTTTCGCCAGTTTGTTGCAGAGCAAGGCGACAGCCTGTTCTGGCAGGCGGCGTTTGACGCACTACATGCCCAGCAAGTGAAAGAGGACGAAATGCGCTGGGGCTGGCCTGCATGGCCAGAGATGTATCAGAACGTGGATTCACCAGAAGTGCGCCAGTTCTGCGAAGAACATCGTGATGACGTCGATTTTTATCTCTGGTTGCAGTGGCTGGCTTACAGCCAGTTTGCCGCCTGCTGGGAGATAAGCCAGGACTATGAAATGCCGATTGGCTTGTATCGTGATCTGGCCGTTGGTGTAGCAGAAGGTGGGGCAGAAACCTGGTGCGACCGTGAACTGTATTGCCTGAAAGCGTCGGTTGGCGCGCCGCCGGATATCCTCGGCCCGTTGGGGCAGAACTGGGGATTGCCGCCAATGGACCCGCATATTATCACCGCGCGTGCCTATGAACCGTTTATCGAGCTGTTGCGTGCCAATATGCAAAACTGCGGCGCATTACGAATTGACCATGTGATGTCGATGCTGCGTTTGTGGTGGATACCGTATGGCGAGACGGCGGATCAGGGGGCATATGTTCACTATCCAGTGGATGATCTGCTCTCGATTCTGGCACTCGAAAGTAAACGTCATCGCTGCATGGTGATTGGTGAAGATCTCGGTACCGTACCGGTAGAGATTGTCGGTAAGCTGCGCAGCAGCGGTGTGTACTCCTACAAAGTGCTCTATTTCGAAAACGACCACGAGAAGACATTCCGCTCACCGAAAGCGTACCCAGAGCAGTCGATGGCGGTTGCGGCGACACACGACCTGCCTACGCTACGCGGCTACTGGGAGAGCGGGGATCTAACGCTGGGCAAAACGCTGGGGTTGTATCCGGATGAAGTGGTACTGCGCGGTCTGTATCAGGATCGCGAACTGGCGAAGCAAGGACTACTGGATGCTCTGCATAAATATGGTTGTCTGCCAAAACGTGCCGGGCATAAGGCATCGTTGATGTCGATGACGCCGACGCTGAATCGTGGCTTACAGCGCTACATCGCCGATAGCAACAGCGCCCTGTTAGGACTACAGCCAGAAGACTGGCTGGATATGGCGGACCCGGTAAATATTCCCGGCACCAGTTACCAGTATAAAAACTGGCGGCGCAAGCTCTCCGCAACGCTTGAGGCGATGTTTGCCGATGATGGCGTGAACAAGTTGCTGAAGGATTTGGACAGACGGCGCAGAGCGGCAGCGAAGAAGAAGTAGAGTGCGGTTGATGCCGGATGCGATGCATCCGGCAGTCAGTGTTATCAAATCACCATATTCAGCAGCAGACAGCCTACCAGACCGCACACCGAGATAATGGTTTCCAGCATCGACCAGGATTTGATGGTCTCGCCGATAGTCAGGTTAAAGTACTCTTTGAACAACCAGAAGCCCGGATCGTTCACGTGAGAGAAAATCACACTACCGGAACCAACCGCAATAACCATCAGCTCCGGGCTAACACCCGTCGTTGCAATCAGCGGTGCCGCGATACCACCCGCAGTGATTGCCGCAACGGTTGCGGAACCCAGCGCGATACGCAGTACGGCAGCAATCGACCAGGCCATCAGCAGCGGAGAAATGTTGGTTTCGTGCATCATGGAAGCAATGTATTTGTCCACGCCGCTGTCTACCAGCACCTGCTTGAACGCACCGCCACCACCGATAATCAACAGCATCATCGCAATGATTTTGATGGAAGAAACCAGCGTGTCGTTAATCTGATCCATTGAACGACCACGGTTCAGACCAAAGGTGAACATCGCAATCAGTACGGCAATCAGCGTAGCCATTACCGGGTCACCGAGGAACTCCGCTACCGGCAGGAAAGCGTGACCTTTCGGCAGGATCATTTCGGCAATCGCACGCATCGCCATCAGCACTACCGGCACCAGAGAGGTCCAGACGCTGACGCCAAAGCTCGGCATCTCTTCTTCGCTGAAGGTTTTCGCGCTGTACAGACCTTCCGGGATCGGCTTATCGATACCTTTCAACACGCGAGCGTAAACCGGACCGGCGAGAATCACGGTCGGGATTGCCAGAATAGTCCCGTACAGCAGAGTTTTACCCATATCGGCATTGAAAATGGTGGCAATCGCAGTCGGACCCGGATGCGGTGGCAGGAAGCCGTGGGTCACAGACAGTGCAGCCGCCATTGGTACACCAACATACAGCAGTGGAATATTCGCGGAAGCCGCGATGGTAAACACCAGCGGCAGCATCAGCACGAAACCCACTTCATAGAACAGGGCAAAACCAACGGTAAAACCGGTCAGTACCACCGCCCACTGGATGTGTTTTTTACCAAATTTAGCAATCAGCGTGGTGGCGATACGTTGTGCGCCACCGCAGTCTGCCAGCATTTTGCCCAGCATCGCGCCAAAACCCATGATCAGGGCAAGGCTACCGAGCGTTCCGCCGACACCGGCTTTGATGGAGCCAATAACTTTATCCAGCGGCATCCCTTGCATTAATCCAACAGCAAGCGCCACGAGGACGAGAGCGATGAAACCGTTCATTTTGAAGCGGATCATCAGGAGCAACAACAAGATTACACCGATAGCAACAATGACTAATGGCATGATTTACCTGGCCTTTCATTTGTTATGGGTAACGTCAATTTTCTGACGACAAACTCTAATTATCCCAATCGGGAACAGAGATATTGCGGCACCACGACTGATACCCACTAAAACTAATTATTGTAGTCAGATGTCAGGAGTATGTTTGGTACCCACGTGAATGATACGGGTAACATCTGGCGTTTGAGAATCACCAGAGCGGGGTAAATTTAAATTATGAGAGGTTGGTCATATTATCGCGGGGAAACGAAGGGAGGGATTTGCCAAAGCAATGCAGCGCCAACGTCTGGCACATGTTCAACGTAGGCCCGAAATGACGCTTTAGCGTCGCATCGGGCAATCTACAAAAGAGGGGATAACTTAGTAGTAGGAGTGTTCGCCGCGCTGGTGTTCGGTGAGATCGCGCACACCTTTCAGCTCCGGGAATTCGTTTAGCAGCTGCTTCTCGATCCCTTCTTTCAGCGTCACATCGACCATGGAACAACCGTTACAGCCGCCACCAAATTGCAGAATGGCGTAACCGTCTTCGGTGATTTCCATCAGCGAAACGCGACCACCGTGACCAGCCAGTTGCGGGTTGATCTGCGACTGCAGCATATACTCAACGCGCTCCATCAGCGGCGCATCGTCTGCGACTTTACGCATTTTGGCGTTAGGCGCTTTCAACGTTAACTGGGAACCCAACTGGTCGGTAACAAAGTCGATCTCTGCATCTTCCAGGTAAGGAGCGCTTAACTCATCAACATACGCGGTCAGCAGGTCAAATTTCAGGGCAGTGTCGGTGGCTTCCACAGCATCCGGCGGACAATAAGAAACGCCACATTCAGCGTTAGGCGTGCCAGGGTTAATCACAAATACGCGGATTTGTGTCCCTTCTTCCTGATTTGCCAGCAGTTTGGCAAAGTGCGCTTGTGCAGCATCGGAAATACGGATCATAGTAATGGCCTAATAGTTGACTATTTTAGTTGGTTATAATACGCCCATCATCGAGGCTCTACAAGGTTCGACAAAGGCACCAGACCTGGACAGTCGCCGCACCATTGCGTAAAAGCAACTGCGCAATCTCTGCGACGGTACTTCCGGTGGTAACGACATCATCCACAATCACCATATGGCGACCTTGCACAGGCAATTCAAGGCGAAAGGCATTTTTCAGGTTGCGCTTGCGCAGCCGGGCACTGAGAAAATGCTGGGTCGCAGTGGCCCGTGTTCGTGTGACGGCTTCGCTATCCCATCGGCAGTGCAACCAGCGTGATAACGGCTGACACAGCAAATCGCTCTGATTAAATCCCCGACGCCAGTGACGCCGCTGCCATAACGGAACGCTGATGATGCGATCCGGCAATTGCAACCCGGTGGTGCGACGAGCGTGTAAGACCTCCAATAGTAACAGACGTGACAGGGCGCTGGCGATTTCGCTGCGCCGGGAAAACTTAAGCTGGTGGATTAGCGGGCTTAACGGTGGCGCATAGTCGGCAACCGTGACCAGTCTTTGCCAGGGCGGTGGTTTTTGCAGGCAGCGACCGCAGGGAAGATGTGAGTGTGTGGCGGGTAATCCACATTGTGGGCATAACGTTTTATCTGTACGGGCGGCGAGTGAGCAGACCGAACAAATCCCCCAATGACCTAACGCCAGCGGCATTCGGCATAGCCAGCATAATCCCGGTACTGTTAGCATATGTTCATCCTTGTAAGTCAAAAGAGAACAATAGCGGATGAATAACATCTGGTGGCAGACCAAAGGTCAGGGGAATGTTCATCTTGTGCTGCTGCACGGATGGGGACTGAATGCCGAAGTGTGGCGTTGCATTGACGAGGAACTGAGCTCGCATTTTACGCTGCACCTTGTTGACCTGCCCGGCTTCGGGCGTAGCCGGGGATTTGGTGCGATGTCACTTGCTGATATGGCCGAAGCCGTGCTGCGACAGGCACCTGATAAAGCCATTTGGTTAGGCTGGAGTCTGGGCGGGCTGGTGGCAAGCCAGATTGCGTTAACCCATCCCGAGCGTGTTCAGGCGCTGGTCACCGTGGCGTCGTCACCTTGTTTTAGTGCTCGTGACGAGTGGCCGGGGATAAAACCGGACGTGCTGGCGGGATTTCAGCAGCAACTCAGTGATGATTTTCAGCGTACAGTGGAGCGGTTCCTGGCGTTACAAACCATGGGTACTGAAACGGCGCGCCAGGATGCGCGGGCGCTGAAGAAAACCGTTCTGGCGTTACCGATGCCGGAGGTTGACGTGCTTAATGGCGGGCTGGAAATCCTGAAAACGGTCGATCTCCGTCAGCCGCTGCAAAACGTGTCCATGCCGTTTTTGCGATTGTATGGCTATCTCGACGGTCTGGTGCCGCGCAAAGTGGTGCCGATGCTGGATAAACTTTGGCCTCACAGCGAATCATACATCTTCGCCAAAGCGGCCCATGCGCCGTTTATTTCGCATCCGGCCGAGTTTTGTCGCATGCTGGTGGCGTTGAAGCAGAGGGTGTAGGTGGCTTTTGAAATGGCGAGACAGAACTTTACTGACTCGCCGCAGCCAACTCTTCTTCTGACACCCCGGTAAAACGCATGATGTCCGCAAGAGGGACTCCGGATTCAAGCATTATTTTTGCTATATGCAAGGCTTTGGATTGTTCCCCCTCTTGCCGCAATCTTTCCGCAATAGTCATTAAGCTCTCCTTGTGTTTCGGTGAATGTTCGGCAACGCCGTCGATAAAATCGTTAAAACGTACCGCATCGCCGGTTTGCAAGATGTAATTAAACAGCCCTTTGATTTGTCTGTCATTAGCGTATCCACTACTTAATAAGCAGGCCATTTGCTCTACCAGCCCCATCAGATCGCGTTGACGTATATGTTTTTGAATTAGCTCCAGCAGCGCCATGCGCCGGTGCTGCATGATTTCATCATCAGGCATGACAGTGACATCAATCAGCGGAAATGCAGAGGCATAAAGCTGCCTTGCCAGTTTGGGATCGGCGAAACAATCCAGCCAACACAGTGAATAGGGATAGGGGCTTTCAATGCCGTGGTAAAACAACAATGGCACCACCATCGGCAACGTTTTGTATCCGGCATCCAGGTGATTTTGCATTGCGGCAATAGCGTAACGCATCATGCGAAATGCGATCAGTTTGTTTGAGGTGCTTTGATGTTCAATCAGACAATAGATGTATCCTGGTCCTTGTTCCGTTTTCACCGACCACAGCACATCGGAATAGCTTTCACGCAGATCGTCATCAATAAAGCTGCTCGACTCCAGCTTGAGGGTTTTCATATCACAGAGCGCGTGAATGGGTGCCGGTAAATGAAACGCAAGAAAATCGCGTGCCGTCTCCGGTTGGCGTAAAAAGAGTTTGAACAGCGCATCGTGTGGGGTGGAACTCTGCTTTTTGCTCATGGCGTTCCTTCACCTGTTGTTTGAATGCCGCGACTCTACGCGCCACTCAACACCTGTGCATTAGCGAGTTTTTATCCCTGCGAGACGCTTTCAGAGGAACTTGCGCCGTGCTGCAAGGGTTACATTTTTATGGAAAGCCGCACGCAAAAAAGCCCGGATGCAAACGCATACCGGGCTTTTCAAAACAGGCGATGGAGTATGGTTAACGCAGCGCCCACCACTCGCGCAGACAGGCTTTGCCTTCCGGGCAGCTTTTACAACTGCCAGAGAGGCAGCCGTCAGGTTCTTCCTGAATCCGCACGGCTTTGCCCATGCTTTCCAGCTGTTGCAGCATGGCGTTAATCATTGGCTGCGGAGTGTTCAATGTCTGGCTTATCTGGGCCGCTTCCATACGGCCCCGTAACGCCAGCAAATCACGCACCTGAATAAGTGAAGCCATTAATGGCAATCACCGGTGGTGCTGGCTGCGCAGCAACTGCTTACCGACTTGCGGGTTGCCAGCAGTTCGATATCCACCCGGCTACGCGCGCGGCGCAGCAGACCGATAACCACGATGTTAAACAGGATAACCGCCAGAATGCACACCAGGCTGTAAGTTGGGTGCTGACTGTAGCTGGCGACCTGATAGAACAATGTTGCCAGTGAGTAAGCGATATTCAGCCCCCACAGGATGGAGAAGCCCATCCAGCCACGGCTTGATTCACGGGCGATAGCCCCCATCACCGAGATGCACGGTACATACAGCAGGACGAAAATCAGGTAGCTGTATGCGGCAGCTGCGCTACCGAATTTCTGATCCATCACGCCCATCGCCCCGGTACCCATTTCGCCGTCGCCTTTGCTGGCTTCAATGGGGTTCATCAGTACGCTAAGGCTGAAGGTGTCTTTCAGGCTCTGCCAGGTTTCATCTATCGCACTGAACAGCTCTTCACCGAGGTTAAACTCTGCCGGATTGAACTCTTCGTCCTGAATATTTTCTGCGGTGTAGAGGGTGTTGAGCGTACCCACTACCACTTCTTTCGCCATGGCACCTGTAAACAGGCCAACCGTTGCCTGCCAGTTATCTTCATGCACGCCAATTGGCTTGAAGACCGGGGTGATCACCCGGCTGACGGACGCCAGCGCCGAGTCGTTGATGTTATCGACGATTTTCCCGCTCAGCGAGAAGCTGTTGAAAGCGCTCAGGAAAATGCTGACGATGATAATCACTTTACCAGCACGCAGAACGAAGCCTTTCAGACGCTGCCAGGTCTGGATAATCAGGCTTTTAACGTGTGGTACATGATAGACCGGCAACTCCATGACAAACGGCGTCGCTTCACCGCGCATGATGGTGTACTTGAGCATCAGGCCAGTCAGCACCGCCATCACGATACCCAGCATATACAGCGAGAAGACCGCCAGCGCACCGTTCTGCCCGAAGAAAGCAGCCGCAAATACGGCGAAGATAGCCAGACGCGCGCCGCAGGACATAAACGGTGCCATCATGATGGTCATCAGACGTTCACGCGGTGCATCAAGCGTACGTGCGCCCATTACCGACGGTACGTTACAACCGAAACCAACGATCAGCGGTACAAAGGATTTCCCCGGCAAGCCCAGCGCCTGCATCAGACGGTCCATCACAAACGCCGCACGCGCCATATATCCGGAGTCCTCGAGGAAGGAGAGGAACAGGTACATCATGCCGATCTGCGGCACCAGTGGCAGCACGGTGTTAATACCGCCGCCCAGGCCCTGGGCGAGGAAGATAGTCAGCCAGTCCGGGAAGTGGAGCGTGTAGCCAATCCACTGAATACCATGCACAAATAGCGCCACGGAGCCGACGTCAAACAGCGGCTGTAACGCCCCGCCGATGTTGATAGCCAGCAGGAACATCAGGTACATCACAAAGAGGAAAATCGGCAGACCGAGGAAACGGTTGAGCACGATTTTATCTACCGCAGTGGTGAAACGGCTGGGTTCTGCCGTCAAGGTGTTGCTTACCACATCACAGATAGCAGCAATGCACTGGTAACGCGCATCGGCAATGTGCAGCGCCGGATCGTCCATCTCATTACGCAGACGGGCGAGGGCGGCATCAAGATGCTGCGACGCTTCACCGGCGTAGGCGCGGCTGTAGATATCGCCTTCCAGCATTTGCAGACCCAGCCAGCGACGTTGTTTCAGCGGGATGTCGGAAGGCATCACTTTTGCCAGTGAATCTGCTTCGTTGAGTAGCGGCTGTGCGTAATGCACCAGTTCCACATTCTCGTTAGCTTTATAGCGATCAATCGCCAGCTTGAGCGCTTCAATACCGCGACCACGGGTTGAAACCAGCGGGATCACCGGGCAGCCAAGACGCGCCGACAGAGCATCAATTTCAATACGAATATTTTGCTTCTCGGCAATGTCGAGCATGTTCAGCGCCACGATGCAGGGAATGCCGAGTTCCAGCAGTTGCAGCGTCAGGTACAGGTTACGCTCAAGGTTAGACGCATCCACCACGTTAATCAGCAGGTCGGCGTCGCCACTCAGAATATAGTGACAGGCGATTTGCTCATCGAGCGAGGTCTGCGATGAGATGGTGGTCAGAGAATAGGTGCCAGGCAGGTCCACCAGGGTGACCTGATGATCGGTGGTGGAGAATTGCCCTTCTTTACGTTCGACGGTAACGCCAGCCCAGTTACCTACACGCTGACGTGCGCCAGTGAGCTGGTTAAATAAGGTTGTCTTGCCAGAATTTGGATTACCAATTAAGCCAATGGTTAATTTTTTCATTGTTGTTATCACCGTATTAACAGGAAACCGCTTCCACTTCTAATAAGGCCAGATCTTTTTTGCGTAATACCAGGCTCACACGACGGGTTTCGATATGAATGGGGTCGCCGAGTGGAGCGACGCGCACCACATTAAAAGAGGAGCCAGGTAACATGCCAAGAGAAAGCAGTTTTTGGCGATATGCCGGGCTGATTTCACGGGAAAAGCCAGTGATTTTCCACGCAGTATCTGGAGTGTATTGCATAGGTGCCTACTTGTTTCTCATTAACTGGATAACTACCTCATGGGGCGTTTGACAGCGACATGAGACCAGATGATTTGCCAACGAAGGAGAGATTAAATAATCAACAGTACAATGATAATGAGAATGGTTTCTATCAGCAATACTTAAAATGTGTGTGAATGTTGGTTTGAATAATAATCTGACTCAATGTTGATATGGCTCAAGGTTATATCGCAGCGAAAATATAATTCGCATGACGAATTATTAGGGCTGGTTAATGTTTAATTAAGGTTTCAGTTGTTAATGAAATGATAAATATTAACGGGATATATTATGAGTTTGCTTGTGGAATAAAAAGGCCGGAGATATTCTCCGGCACTTTTATGTCAGGCAAGGCGTTCGTTGCCAGATGTGGCGTGAACGCCTAATCGCGCAGGTTTAGGGGCCAGTCCGGGCGTTTAACGTTTTTTGCCCATTGCCGCCGCCAGCGCATCCATCATCGCGCTATTACCGGCAGGCTGCGCTTCACGCCCACGCGGTTTGGCTGCCGGGCGGTTGTTCTGCGGACGTTCATTACCGCCGCCGCGACGAGCGTTGGTTTCGCCAGGCTGCTCGTCCAGACGCATAGTCAGGGCGATACGTTTGCGCTGAAGATCCACTTCCAGCACTTTCACCTTCACAATATCGCCCGCTTTCACCACGGTATGCGGATCTTCCACAAACTTGTTCGACAATGAAGAGATGTGAACCAGGCCGTCCTGATGAACGCCAATATCGACAAACGCGCCAAAGTTGGTGACGTTGGTCACCGCACCTTCGAGGATCATACCCGGTTGCAGGTCGTTCATCGTTTCGACGCCATCGGCAAACTGAGCGGTTTTAAATTCCGGACGCGGATCGCGACCCGGTTTTTCCAGCTCTTTGATGATGTCAGTTACCGTCGGTACACCGAATTTTTCATCAGTAAAGTCAGACGCTTTCAGGTTACGCAACTCGCTGCTGTTACCCATCAGATCTTTCAGTGCCTGCTGTGTTGCTGCCAGAATGCGTTCCACCACCGGATAGGCTTCCGGGTGGACGGTAGACGCGTCCAGCGGGTTATCACCATGGTTAATGCGCAAGAAGCCCGCGCACTGCTCGAAGGCTTTCGGCCCCAGACGGCTCACTTTCAGCAGTTGCTGACGGTTCTGGAACTGACCGTTCTCATCGCGCCAGGCAACGATGTTTTGCGCCATCATGCGCGTCAGGCCCGCCACGCGAGTTAACAGCGGAACAGAAGCGGTGTTGAGATCGACGCCAACGGCGTTTACGCAGTCTTCTACTATTGCGTCCAGTTTGCGGGCCAGTTGCGTCTGGCTGACGTCATGCTGATACTGACCTACGCCGATAGATTTCGGATCGATTTTCACCAGCTCCGCCAGCGGATCCTGCAAACGGCGGGCTATAGACACCGCGCCACGCAGCGAAACGTCGAGATCCGGGAACTCCTGTGCTGCCAGCTCGGAAGCCGAGTAAACCGACGCGCCAGCTTCGCTGACGATCACTTTCTGCGCGCTCACTTTCGGGAACTGCTTCTGCACGTCGAGATAGAAACGCTCGGTTTCGCGGGAAGCTGTACCGTTGCCGATCGCCACCAGTTCAACGTTATGCTTTTCACACAGGGCAGCAACGGTCATCGCTGCTTTTGCGGCTTGTCCGGTATGTGGATAAATGGTATCGGTCGCCACCAGTTTGCCAGTTGCATCGACCACCGCTACTTTTACCCCGGTACGCAGACCCGGATCGAGGCCCATCGTTGCACGCAGTCCGGCTGGGGCCGCCATCAGCAGATCGTGCAGGTTACGGGCAAAGACGTTGATTGCTTCATCTTCCGCGCGTTCGCGCACGGTGCCCATCAGTTCGGTTTCCAGATGCATCAGCACCTTGATGCGCCACGTCCAGCTCACCACGCCTTTGCGCCAGCTATCCGCCGGGGCATTGTTCAGGCGCAGGCCAAGGTGATCCATGATGATTTGCTCGCAATAGCTCTCTTTCGGCGGCTCTTCGAACTGCGGATCGGCATTCAGCGAAAGCTGAAGTATGCCTTCGTTACGCCCACGGAACATCGCCAGCGCGCGGTGAGAAGGCACCGTGGATAGCGGTTCGTGATGATCGAAATAGTCGCGGAATTTCGCCCCTTCCTCTTCTTTACCGCTCACCACCGTCGAAACCAAATGCGCGTTCTTCCACAGATAATCACGCACTTTTGCCAGCAGCGCGGCATCTTCGGCAAACCGTTCCATCAGGATATAGCGCGCGCCGTCCAGCGCGGCTTTGGTATCTGCCACGCCTTTATCTGCATCAACATATTGTGCAGCCGCGACTTCTGGCGTGTGTGACGGATCGCTCCACAGCAGGTCAGCCAACGGCTCAAGCCCTGCTTCAATGGCGATTTGCCCGCGGGTGCGGCGTTTAGGTTTGTAGGGTAGGTAGAGGTCTTCGAGTTCGGTTTTGCTTAAGGTGGCGTTGATGGCCTTCGCCAGATCATCGGTGAGTTTGCCTTGCTCGGAAATGGATTTGAGGATCGCCTGACGCCTCTCTTCCAGCTCGCGCAGATAGCTCAGACGCGTTTCCAGATTACGCAGCTGCGTGTCATCCAGACCGCCGGTGATTTCCTTACGATAACGTGCGATAAACGGCACGGTATTCCCTTCGTCAAGCAGGCGAACGGCAGCGTCAACCTGTTCCGGGCGCGCCTGAATTTCACCCGCAATAATGCGGCAGAACGAATCATTCATCATGGTTTGAGTTCATCTTTTCGGATCAAAAATCAGGGGATAGTTATACGGACTGGCTGGCAAAAATGCCAGCCATCGGCAGGAGGTTAAGACTCTTCCTTACGGTTTCACGTACTCGATAGCATTAACATACCAGCTCGCTTCCCCGGCAGGGGTATTCACCACCGCCAGATCGCCGACTTCTTTTTTCAGCAATGCGCGGGCCATCGGGGAATCGATAGAGATGTAATCTTTACGGCCAAAAATTTCATCGTAGCCGACAATACGGAAACGGTGAGTCACGCCATCGTCGTTTTCAATCTCCACCCACGCGCCAAAAAAGACTTTGCCTTCCTGCTGCGGGGAGTAATCGACGATTTTGAGATTTTCCATGCATTTAGTGAGATAGCGCACGCGACGGTCGATTTCACGCAGGCGCTTTTTATTATACTGATAGTCAGCATTTTCGCTGCGGTCGCCCAAACTTGCGGCCCAGGTCACTTTCTTTGTGACCTCCGGGCGTTCTTCACGCCAGAGATAATTAAGCTCTTGTTTGAGTTTTTCATACCCTTCCCGGGTAACCAGGGGCGTTTTCATCTCGTTGATTCCCTTTGTCTGTTTGATAATGCGCACATTGGGTATAACGTGATCATATCAACAGAATCAATAATGTTTCGCCGAATAAATTGTATACTTAAGCTGCTGTTTAATATGCTTTGTAACAATTTAGGCTGAAATTCATACCAGATTTAGCTGGTGACGAACGTGAGCTTTTTTAAGAATACACGCTTACAAATTGTTGCGAACCTTTGGGAGTACAAACAATGCAAGAGAACTACAAGATTCTGGTGGTTGATGACGACATGCGCCTGCGCGCGCTGCTGGAACGTTATCTCACCGAACAAGGCTTCCAGGTTCGAAGCGTCGCTAATGCAGAACAGATGGATCGCCTGCTGACTCGTGAATCTTTCCATCTTATGGTACTGGATTTGATGTTACCTGGTGAAGATGGCTTGTCGATTTGCCGACGTCTTCGTAGCCAGAGCAATCCGATGCCGATCATTATGGTGACGGCGAAAGGGGAAGAAGTGGACCGTATCGTTGGCCTGGAGATTGGCGCTGACGACTACATTCCAAAACCGTTTAACCCGCGTGAATTGCTGGCCCGCATTCGTGCAGTGCTGCGTCGTCAGGCCAACGAACTGCCGGGCGCGCCGTCACAGGAAGAGGCGGTAATTGCTTTCGGTAAGTTCAAACTTAACCTCGGTACGCGTGAAATGTTCCGCGAAGATGAGCCGATGCCGCTCACCAGCGGTGAGTTTGCGGTACTGAAGGCACTGGTCAGCCATCCGCGTGAGCCGCTCTCCCGCGATAAGCTGATGAACCTTGCCCGTGGCCGTGAATACTCCGCAATGGAACGCTCCATCGACGTGCAGATTTCGCGTCTACGCCGCATGGTGGAAGAAGATCCGGCGCATCCGCGTTACATTCAGACCGTCTGGGGTCTGGGCTACGTCTTTGTACCGGACGGTTCTAAAGCATGAGGCGATTGCGCTTCTCGCCACGAAGTTCATTTGCCCGCACGTTATTGCTCATCGTCACCTTGCTGTTCGTCAGCCTGGTGACGACTTATCTGGTGGTGCTGAACTTCGCGATTTTGCCGAGCCTCCAGCAGTTTAATAAAGTCCTCGCGTACGAAGTGCGTATGTTGATGACCGACAAACTGCAACTGGAGGACGGCACGCAGTTGGTTGTGCCTCCCGCTTTCCGTCGGGAGATCTACCGTGAGCTGGGGATCTCTCTCTATTCCAACGAAGCTGCCGAAGAGGCAGGTCTGCGTTGGGCACAACACTATGAATTCTTAAGCCATCAGATGGCGCAGCAACTGGGCGGCCCGACGGAAGTGCGCGTCGAGGTCAACAAAAGTTCGCCTGTCGTCTGGCTGAAAACCTGGTTGTCGCCCAATATCTGGGTACGCGTGCCGCTAACCGAAATTCATCAGGGCGATTTCTCCCCGCTGTTCCGCTATACGTTGGCGATTATGCTATTGGCGATAGGCGGGGCGTGGCTGTTTATTCGTATCCAGAACCGACCGTTGGTCGATCTCGAACACGCAGCCTTGCAGGTGGGTAAAGGGATTATTCCGCCGCCGCTGCGTGAATATGGCGCTTCGGAGGTGCGTTCCGTTACCCGCGCCTTTAACCATATGGCGGCTGGTGTTAAGCAACTGGCGGATGACCGTACGCTGCTGATGGCGGGGGTAAGCCATGATCTGCGCACGCCGCTGACGCGTATTCGTCTGGCGACCGAGATGATGAGCGAGCAGGATGGCTACCTGGCAGAATCGATCAATAAAGATATCGAAGAGTGCAACGCCATCATTGAGCAGTTTATCGACTACCTGCGCACCGGGCAGGAGATGCCGATGGAAATGGCGGATCTCAACGCCGTGCTCGGTGAGGTGATTGCCGCCGAAAGTGGCTATGAGCGGGAAATTGAAACCGCGCTTTACCCCGGCAGCATTGAGGTGAAAATGCACCCGCTGTCGATCAAACGCGCGGTGGCGAATATGGTGGTCAACGCCGCCCGTTACGGCAATGGCTGGATCAAAGTCAGCAGCGGCACGGAGCCGAATCGCGCCTGGTTCCAGGTAGAAGATGACGGTCCGGGTATTGCGCCGGAACAACGTAAGCACCTGTTCCAGCCGTTTGTTCGTGGCGACAGTGCGCGCACTATTAGCGGCACGGGATTAGGGCTGGCGATTGTGCAGCGTATCGTGGATAACCATAACGGCATGTTGGAGCTTGGCACCAGCGAGCGGGGCGGGCTTTCCATTCGTGCCTGGCTGCCAGTGCCGGTAACGCGGGCGCAGGGCATGACAAAAGAAGGGTAAATAAAACGGGAGGTGAAGGTGCCTCCCGTTTTTAGATTGTTTTCAATTGATTGATAATGAAAGGATTCGCTTGCAAAAGCAGGAGCAATTTTCGGGGTGCTCCGGTAGGCTGACGGCGTTTGGTTTCCCAGCTTTTGACCAGGTCATAACTTACCCCTACGGCGACAGCAAAATCTTGCTGACGTAAACCCGTTGCTTCACGGATCGCTTTTACATCGATTTCGCTAAAAGTATGGACGTGCTCTGGTTCTGGCGTTTCTTCACCCTTTTCGATGCGTACCATTTCTTCTGCGCTGGCAAGAAGATCAGCAAATAATTCATCTTTCATCTGTTTTCAATGCCTCCGTTGACATTTCGGCCATGGTGGAATTTGTGGAGCTTCAACATTAAAGCAGCTTCTCGGACAATAGTTTCAATGCCTTTCTTTGTTCTTCTGTTAAATCATCCTGTTCATTTTTAGGATAAATCAACGCCAGATAAATTCGGCCATTGCGTGTTACGTTGTAATAAATTATCCGAGTGCCACCCCGTTTCCCCATTCCAGAACGGTTCCAGCGAATTTTTCTAAAACTGCCTGTGCCTGCGATAATGTCACCGGCAGTGGGATCTTGAATGAGTAGTTCCTGAAAAGCCCGGAACTCATCATCAGGTAGCAATAACTGGCGGCGTTTGCTAAATCCTTGTAGTTCAATAAAGGTGAACATAATGCATCCTGCGGTCTATTGATAATTATAAGTGTACCGTGTACATATTGGTAGCTAATTAGATAAAAAAACCCCTTATCCGTTTGGATAAGGGGTCAATGAGATATCAGCTGATTACAGCTTAGGACCTGCCGCTACCAGCGCGGCACCCGCAGGGGTGTCGGTGTATTTATCAAAGTTGTCGATAAACAGTTTCGCCAGGGTTTCGGCTTTTTCCTGCCACTGTTCCGGGGAAGCGTAGGTGTTACGCGGATCGAGGATCTTCGTGTCTACGCCCGGCAGTTCGGTTGGGATCGCCAGGTTAAACATCGGCAGAGTGAAGGTTTCTGCGTTATCCAGCGAACCGTTGAGGATGGCGTCGATAATGGCGCGGGTATCTTTAATCGAGATACGTTTGCCAGTGCCGTTCCAGCCGGTGTTAACCAGATACGCCTGCGCGCCTGCCGCCTGCATACGTTTCACCAGCACTTCTGCGTACTGAGTTGGGTGCAGCGACAGGAATGCCGCGCCGAAGCAGGCGGAGAAGGTTGGCGTCGGTTCGGTGATGCCGCGCTCTGTAC
Source organism: Escherichia sp. WS568 (assembly GCF_046486085.1). Lineage (NCBI taxonomy): Bacteria > Pseudomonadati > Pseudomonadota > Gammaproteobacteria > Enterobacterales > Enterobacteriaceae > Escherichia > Escherichia sp. WS568. The sequence goes on along the minus strand of NZ_JBJQMC010000006.1, from coordinate 58,055 downwards.
CAGCCAGTTTGGCGGTGAAGCCAGAGAGGAAGTGGTACTGGGTTTGATCGGCAGTCAGACGAGAAACCGGCGGCAGCACGCCGAAAGCATCAGCAGTCAGGAAGATAACCTTAGTTGCGTGGCCCGCTTTGGACACCGGCTTAACGATGTTTTCAATGTGATAGATAGGATAAGAAACGCGGGTGTTCTCGGTTTTTGAACCATCATCAAAGTCGATAGAACCATCTTCACGCACGGTGACGTTTTCCAGCAGCGCATCACGACGGATAGCGTTGTAGATTTCAGGTTCCGCTTCTTTCGACAGCTTGATAGTTTTTGCGTAGCAGCCGCCTTCAAAGTTAAACACGCCGTCATCGTCCCAGCCGTGTTCGTCATCGCCAATCAGGCGACGTTTCGGGTCGGTGGAAAGGGTGGTTTTACCGGTGCCGGAAAGGCCGAAGAACACCGCAACATCGCCTTTCTCACCAACGTTGGCGGAGCAGTGCATAGAAGCGATACCTTTCAGCGGCAGCAGGTAGTTCATCATTGAGAACATCCCTTTCTTCATTTCGCCGCCGTACCAGGTGCCGCCAATCAGCTGCATGCGCTCGGTCAGGTTAAACGCCACGAAGTTTTCGGAGTTCAGACCCTGTTCTTTCCACTGCGGGTTAGTGCACTTCGCGCCGTTCATAACGATAAAGTCTGGTTTGAAACCTGCCAGCTCTTCATCGCTCGGGCGAATAAACATGTTTTTGACAAAATGCGCCTGCCAGGCCACTTCGGTGATGAAACGGACGGAAAGACGAGTATCCGGGTTCGCACCACAGAAAGCGTCGACAACGAACAGACGTTTGCCGGAAAGCTGTTTGGTCACCAGGCCTTTAAGATGCTGCCAGGTTTCCGGAGAGAGAGGTTTGTTGTCGTTCTTACCTTTGCCTTTGTCTGCCCACCAGAAAGTATCGCGAGTGGTATCGTCACGGACGATATACTTATCTTTTGGTGAACGACCGGTGAAGATCCCGGTATCGACGGCAACGGCACCCAGATTAGTTAACACCCCGCGCTCATAACCTGTCAGGCTCGGATCGAGCTCTTCCTGATACAGCAGGTCGTAGCTTGGGTTGTAAACGATATCATGTACGTCACTGATACCATAAGCCTCGAGTTCTTGCGGGGTCAAACCATTGTTAACGCGCATTTCACTGCTCCTTAGCCAATATGTATTGCCTGAATAGTAAAGTCTTTTTGGGGGTGTTAACCGCGACAAGGCTCATAGATTTACGTATCTGGAGAAATTCATATTTGACAAAAAACTCCGTGATTCCTGTCACGAAACGGTTGCTATTATCGCAGAAATAGCATTTTAGGTGTGGAAAATGTTCTCAAAAGGTTAAATCTTGGTTTATATGGCGGGAATATTGTGAGTGGAATCGCATTCCTGAATGAAATTGATGCAAATTCAATCGGTAAAGTATCGATTCACCACGCTAACTTTTTTTGATTATTTTCTGAAAAAAGCAAAATACTACGGCCTGGATGCGATAATTAACCCACTTTTTGATTCTGGATAACTAACATGGATAGCGTTGAACTTTCACCCGCAACACGTTGGGGGATGATTGCTACCGGATTACTTCAGGGTCTGGTTTGCTACCTGCTGATCGCCTGGCTTGCAGGAAAAAATCTCAGTTGGATTGTTTATGGCGTGCCTGCGACCGTCGCGTTTTCATCCGTTTTACTCTTCTCCGTGATCTCCTTTAAACAGAAGCGCCTTTGGGGATGGCTGGCGCTGGTGTTTATTGCCACGCTAGGGATGAGCGGTTGGCTAAAGTGGCAAATTGATGGCATGACCCCCTGGAGAGCTGAAAAGGCGATTTGGGATTTTGGCTGCTATCTGCTGCTGATGGCAATGTTGTTGCTACCGTGGATACAACAAAGCCTTCGCATCCGCAATGACAGTAGCCGCTATCGCTATTTTTACCAGTCAGTATGGCATAACGTACTTATATTACTGGTGATTTTTCTCGCCAATGGCCTGACGTGGCTGGTGCTTTTACTGTGGAGTGAGTTGTTTAAACTTGTTGGCATCACGTTTTTCAAAACGCTCTTTTTTGCAACCGACTGGTTTATTTATCTAACGTTAGGTCTGGTTACCGCGCTGGCGGTGATCCTCGCGCGAACACAGTCACGTTTAATCGACTCTATTCAAAAGTTGTTCACGTTAATCGCCACGGGGTTGCTGCCGTTAGTATCATTGCTAACCCTGATGTTTATTATCACCCTGCCGTTTACGGGCCTGAGCGCGATTTCTCGCCACATCTCCGCCGCTGGGTTGCTGTTAACGCTGGCCTTTTTGCAATTGATCTTAATGGCTATTGTCCGCGATCCGCAAAAAGCGTCACTTCCCTGGACGGGGCCGTTGCGTTGCCTGATTAAAACCGCTCTGCTGGCTGCTCCGCTGTATGTGTTCGTCGCCGCCTGGGCGTTATGGCTGCGGGTCGCTCAGTACGGCTGGACTGTCGACCGCTTGCAGGGCGCGCTGGCGGTGCTGGTGTTACTGGTATGGTCGCTGGGGTATTTTGTCAGTATCGTCTGGCGTAAAGAGCAAAACCCTCTTGTTCTTCAGGGCAAAGTGAACCTTGCGGTTTCGTTATTGGTGTTGGTAATACTGGTGCTTCTTAATTCGCCGGTGCTGGATAGTATGCGCATTAGTGTGAACAGTCATATGGCGCGTTATCAGAGCGGCAAAAACACGCCAGACCAGGTAACTATCTACATGCTCGAACAGAGCGGTCGCTATGGACGTGCGGCGCTTGAGTCGCTGAAAAGCGATGCCGGGTTTATGAAAGACCCGAAACGCGCGCGGGATCTGCTGATGGCGTTAGATGGAGAGCAACATCTTCAGGAACAGGTATCGGAAAAAGTATTAGCCGATAATGTGTTAATTGCCCCAGGTTCTGGTAAACCGGATGCGACATTCTGGTCGGCCTTAATCCAGGATCGCTTTAACGTGATGACCTGTATTGAAAAAGACGCCTGCGTACTGGTCGAGCAAGATCTGAATAGTGATGGTCAGGCGGAGCGGATCCTGTTTGCTTTTAATGATGACAGAGTCATTGTCTATGGCTTTGACTCAGATAGAAAAGAATGGGACGCGCTTGATATGAGTTTACTTCCGCGCCAAATAACGAAAGAAAAATTACTCGCTGCTGCGAAGGATGGAAAGCTGGGGACGAGGCCTAAAGCGTGGCGCGATCTGACGGTAGATGGTGAAACGCTGGAAATAAACTTAAGTAAGTGACAACGCTTTTAACGGATACGACGCTGTATCTGACCAAAATAACTTGCGATTTATTTCATAGGCCTGGTAAGCGCAGCGCATCAGGCCATTACGTCGTAAAATCCGGCAGAGCCCTCTCTGCCGGACATACTCATTAATGAACTTGCGGATCTGCCGGAGACGCGTTGTTGCGGATTTCAGCAATATCCATCGCATTGAACAGATAGTGGTTACCGCAGTAATCACAATGCATGTCAATTTCGCCATCTTCCGCCAGGATGCTATCGACTTCTTCATCCGGCAGCGTTTTTAGCGCGTCGGCGCAACGTTCACGCGAGCAGGTGCATTTGAACTCCACATCCTGCGGATCGTAAACCGTCACCTCTTCTTCGTGATACAAACGCCACAACACTTCGTTTGCCGGTAAGGTCAGCAGTTCTTCGGTTTTGATGGTTTCGGTTAGCGTCGCCAGGTGGTCAAAGTCGTCCTGCTGGGCATTTTGCGCAGGCATTACCTGCAACAACATACCGCCTGCAGCCGGTTTGCCGTCTACGTCGCCGGTGCGAATAAACAGGCGCGTCGGCAACTGTTCAGAACGCATAAAGTAATCTTCCAGGCAGGCCGCCAGGGTATCACCTTCCAGACCCACCACGCCCTGATAGCGTTCGCCTTCGCTTGGGGTGATGGTGATCACCACGTAACCATTGCCGACCAGCGTTTTCAGGTCGGCATTTTCTGGAATTTCGCCCTGCACGCGCGCTACACCGCGCATCTGCTGGTTGTTGTTACCGTTAATAACCGCCAGATTCATCGGACCGTCGCCTTGCAGCTGTACGGTGATATCACCATCAAACTTCAACGTAGCGGTTAACAGGCTGGTCGCAACCAGCAGTTCTGCCAGCACGTTTTTAACGGGCTGCGGATAATCGTGATTCTCAAGGATCTGTTGCAGGGTTTCCGAAACGGTTACCAGTTCGCCGCGAACGGCAAAGTTTTCAAACAGATAGCGATGTAATTGGTCATGTTGCGGCATAATCATCTCTCTTGCAGGTGACAGTTATTCACTGTCGCCGTGTTTAAATCGTAACAGGTCGCGGCGCTCTTTTTTGTCCGGGCGTCGGTCCGGATGCGGCATGGTTAAGGCATTAAGTTTACGTGCCAGCGCCATTTTTTCGCGTTTCTCTACACTTTCCGCAGTCTCTTCATACAGCAAGGCTGCCTCGCTGGCGGGGCGACGCTGTTCAGTAATCGCCTTTACAATCACCGTGCGTTCGTCATTTCCCTGGCGCAGAGTGAGCGTGGCATTCAGCTCGACGATTTTGCTTGGCTTGCTGCGCTGCCCGTTGTAATGCACCTTACCGCCTTCAATCATTTCACGGGCCAGCGCGCGGGTTTTATAAAAACGGGCAGCCCATAGCCATTTATCCAGTCGAACCTCAACAGCAGGTTTTTCTTTCATGGCATCTCCTTCACATTAGCGAGGGGATCAGGCGGCGGTAGTCATTCAGTGACGGATGGCGTTGATACTGTTTCTCGGCAATCCCGGAGTCAGGATTAGTCACACCGAGGCAGTAACGAATACCAAATTGCGCGGCAGCATCGAGAATCGCTTCGCTGTCATCAATAAACAGCGTTCTTTCAGCTTTAAGACCCGTAGCTTCGGCCACCGCATGCCATAACCGCTGATCCTCTTTCGGATAACCAAATGTGTGGGTGGAAAGTAATAAATCAAGGTGTGCGTCCAGACCGGTATGCTCAAGTTTTACCGCCAGGTTGTGCGGATGCGCATTGGTGAGCAAAATTCGCTGCTTACCGCTGGCTTTCAGTGCCTCAAGAAACGGAATGGTATCTTCACGCAGTACGGCGCGCGGTCCCATCTCGGTGGTCATCGCACAGATATCCAGACCCAGTTGCTCACTCCAGTAATCAAGACAGTACCAGTTTAGCGTATGCTGTACGTCGTGATATTGCTGGCGCATATATTCCATCGCTTCCTGTGGCGTAACCCCGTTTTTCGCGCCCCATGTTTCAGGCACCAGCTTTTGCCAGAAATAGTTATCGAAGGCGAGGTCGAGCAACGTGCCGTCCATATCCAGCAGAACGGTATCTACGTCCTGCCAGGCAATGTTGATATGCATGAGGGAAATCTCCAGAGTGAAGCAATTTGCGCGACAGGGTAGCATAACCTGCCGCGCAAACGTGTTATTCGATAAGGCTTTCTGAAGGGGTGATCAGTTGCGGGTTCAGGCAGCTTTCATAATAGGCCTGAATCTTCATCATGCGAGTGCGATGACGCTGGTAACGACGCCAGGCCTGTACGCCATTATAAATGGCGCTACCCAGCATCGTCAGTAGCAGCAGCGTGGTGCTGAGATAGCGCCACAGGCCGGAACGATCCGGGATCGGATGAAGGCCAATATGCTGCGTACCATTGGCGTCAGTGAAGATTTTTGTGACGATACCTTCGGCGTTAAACGGCGTATGCATCAGCATTTGTGCCAGTTTCTGGAAAGCGTTCCACTGTTCTTGCGGCGGGTAGTCGTAAAGTGATGCCGAAGGCCAGGGCTGATCAACAAAATCGCTGCCTTCGTCGCTGACAATCAGGAATCCACCGGGGGCCGGACTGTTTAGTGATTGTGCCGCTCGCGCCGTTTCATGCGTGATAAACGGCGCGGTGGAGGTTGCCACCAGGTTATCCAGTGATTCCGCACTCACCGGGCGTAATAACACATTCACGCCATCGAGTTTCCCGGCGTTGGCGCGTTTTACCAGCGCGTCCCAGTCTTTACTGTTGCCGAGATTGACCAGCGCATTTTTCAGTCGCACACAGTCATCTTTGGCAGAACATAAATCCGCTGTCTTCAGTACAATGTCGCCAAAATCATCAAGCAATACCATGCCGGATTTTTGAATTGCTGAACGTAATGAGGCGCTGACGCGAGATTCATCTTCCGGTTTAGGGTGCAGCTGGCGATTAACTGCTTCGGTCAAAGCCGTCGCTTTGTTGACCAGTTCAGATTCTGGTAATGGCAATGAGCGGGCGTCATTCCAGATGATCTGCGAGCAGTCAAACGGTAAAAAAGGTGAATTGGTTTTCGCGCTCCAGGTTCCGGAAGTGCGAATATTACACATTCCCGTACCGCTAATACGCAATGTATCGCCAACCCGCACGCCAGCGTCAGCCAGTTGTTTTACGCTGGTGGCTTCAATGGTCTGTGCGCCTTTCATCCACGAGAGGGTGAATTTCAGCGGCATATCCAGCGGGATCCAGAATAACAGCATAAACAGCACCAGCAGCGAGCCCGCAGCGATAATCGTACTGCGCAGCCAGTGCTGTAACGGAAAGTTTTTTACTTCATCATGCAGCGAAAGATATCGCCCCTGACGCACTACGTGGCGGTCGAGATAGATATCGATATCGGTTTGTTGACCAAGATCCTGAGCAATGTAGGGCTGCCAGTGTGCGGGATAGACCAGGTCGATAATACCGAGTGAAATATTGTTGATCTGTTCCTGATCGTTTTCGCCAAACAATCCCCAACGACGGGGTGTGCCGCGTAGACAATGAATTTCCCGCAGGGAGGATTTTGCCGGGGGCGCGAATAGCCCCCACAGTCCTGCGCCCAGCAGCAGTAACGCGCCGCCTGCCAGCCACGGAACAAATACATCCGGGGTAATCAGGCAGAAAAAGAACATCAGGAAGGAGGCTACAATCAGCAACGCTTCGCGCAGCCCGCGCGGACGACTTAGCGCATACTCTTCGTGCGTTTCTTTGCGAATATTGAGTAGCTCGATTTGCTCACTCTCTTCCCCGCGAATCGACGCCTGTGTTGACGGAACAGGTTGCAAGGCATAGCCGCGAGTTTCCTGCATGTACTCCTGCAGCGTATGACCGTTGAGTGAAATAACCAGCGGCAGCGAATCGGTATGAATCAGTTCAACGGTATTCTCATCGTTGATGTACTGCTCCCAGAAAGGGGGCAGGTGGACTTCTACCGAATCGAGGTAGTAACGCCATTTATTCGGATCGTCGGTAGAGATGCCGTAACGCGTGATAGCGTGTGTTAGCATCATGACGTTGTTGCTTTCGGCATTCAGCGCCAGAGAGATCGGTGCCGCGCTGGCTCCCGTTGGGCCAGGCACCTGTAATACCTGCGTCAGGCTCTCAAGATAATTTTCAACGGCGCTACGTTCTTCAGGTGTGAGTTTGCGCGTTTGCGCGTCTGCGAAAGCGTTGGTCCAGGGCAGTTGACGCCGTCTGGATCGCACTTTTATCAGCCATCCCGCAAGTAGTGAGCAGGCCAGCAAAGCAGCTAAAAAAATCACAATGGTGCTCATGCTTTCCCCATCTTACTTAGTCTGTCAGGCGTGGTCAGTCGCACCGGACACAATACATGATTCTGCGGTTGGCTATCGGCAAGCGTGGAGTTTAACTTGAGCATCATTAAGCACATCACAGTAACCGCTGATCATAGCAAACCCTCTGAAGGCGGAATATCAGCAAATTCCTGGAGTTATTTCAACCTATTGACTTTTAATTTGATTTGAGGATGATTATTTAATAAGTTACATAAATGTAAATAACATGCAATTCACATTGCCGAAAGCGTGTCCGATATCGCACAATAACCGCTGATTTCACAGCATAGATCCCACGATGAGCAAATCATTACAAAAACCCACCATTCTGAATGTTGAAACTGTAGCCCGTTCACGACTGTTTACCGTCGAAAGCGTGGATCTGGAGTTCAGCAATGGCGTGCGGCGTGTTTATGAACGAATGCGTCCAACCAACCGGGAAGCGGTGATGATTGTGCCGATTGTGGACGATCACCTGATCCTGATCCGCGAATACGCAGTGGGAACGGAATCCTACGAATTAGGTTTTTCGAAAGGATTAATTGATCCGGGTGAAAGCGTCTACGAAGCCGCTAACCGCGAGCTAAAAGAAGAAGTGGGATTTGGTGCGAACGATCTGACTTTTTTGAAGAAGCTCAGCATGGCGCCGTCTTACTTTTCCAGCAAAATGAATATCGTGGTAGCGCAAGATCTCTATCCGGAATCGCTGGAAGGCGATGAGCCAGAGCCGCTACCACAGGTGCGCTGGCCGCTGGCGCATATGATGGATTTGCTGGAAGATCCTGACTTCAATGAAGCGCGTAATGTCAGCGCGCTGTTCCTCGTGCGCGAATGGTTGAAGGGGCAGGGGCGGTTGTAAATGCGTGAAGTTTGCCTGATGCATAATGCTTATCAGGCCTGTGCGGCTCCTGCAATATATTGATTTTTCTAGATGTTGCCAGACGGGTAAAGTGTTCACGCCGTATCCGGTATAAACAAAGTGCACTTTGTCAGCAAACAGAAAAAGGCGCCGAAGCGCCTTTTTAATCAGAACAATTCCTGTGCCTCGCCATTATCGATAATGGTCGTTCCCACCTCGTGCACCGCCTGTTGTGTCGGCTGCGTACCTTCGATGAAATACTCTTCGCGGCTGTTGCCACCATTAGCTAACTGCCCGGTGCTGCGATCGATATTCACCGTCACAATACCCGGCGGCGGCGTCAGCGGCTGCTCCGGCACACCTTCAAGAACGGCTTTCATATAAGCGTCCCATGCAGGCTGGGCACTCTTGGCACCGCCTTCGTAACCTGAGATCTGATCTTTAATCGCTCCAGAAGCCGTTGTATGACCGAGATTACGACGGTGATCATCAAAGCCAATCCAGACCGAGGTCACAACGCCCGGACCGTAACCCGAGAACCACGCATCTTTCGAACTGTTAGTGGTACCCGTTTTTCCGCCTATATCATGCCGTTGTAAATCACGACCTGCTCGCCAGCCAGTACCCTGCCAGCCTGGTTCACCAAAAATATTGGTGTTCAAGGCACTCTTAATCAGGAATGCCAGCGGTGTGTTGATGACGTGCGGTGCGTACTCCTGCGCGCCAGTCTTCGCCACTAACGCCTGATTTGCCTGCTCCAGCTGCGGCATTGGTACAGAAACATTCTGCTGCTCGCGGGAGATAGCGACATCTTCAACATCGTTATTTTCCAGAACGTTCGATTTCTGCGTATCACCGTAAATCACCGGAATATCGCATTCCGGGCAGGCTACTTTCGGTTTCGCTTCGAAAATCACGCCGCCCTGATCGTTTTCAATTTTGCTGATAAACCACGGGTCCACCAGGAAGCCGCCGTTCGCCATGACCGCGTAGCCACGCGCCACCTGCATTGGGGTGAAGGACGCTGAACCCAGCGCCAGCGATTCGGTGTGGACAATGTTTTGTGCCGGGAAGCCGAAGCGTTGCAGATATTCTGCAGCGTAGTCGACGCCCATCGCCCGCATTGCGCGTACCATCACCACGTTTTTCGACTGACCCAGCCCCTGACGTAAGCGAATTGGACCAGCATATTGTGGCGGCGAGTTTTTCGGCTGCCAGTCAGAACCGGCACCTGCGTCCCAGCGAGAAATTGGCACATCGTTCAACATACTTGCCAGCGTCAGACCTTTATCCATCGCCGCGGTGTAGAGGAACGGTTTGATGTTGGAACCCACCTGACGCAGTGCCTGGGTGGCGCGGTTAAACTTGCTCTGATTGAAATCAAAGCCACCGACCAGCGCCATAACGGCACCGTTTTGCGGATTGATCGACACCAGCGCCGAGTTCACTTCCGGCACTTGTGCCAGCCACCATGCATCGCCAACCTGACGAACCCAGATTTGCTGACCCGTTTGCAAAACATCGGTCACTTTACGCGGCGTCGGTCCCTGCTGAGTATCCGAACGGTAAGGACGCGCCCAGCGAACGCCTTCCATACTCAATGCGACGGTCGACCCGTCCGCCAGCATCGCCGTCGCTTCCTGAGGATTGGCGCTGGTGACTGCGGCAGGCAGCAGAGGACCATAGGTCGGCAGCGCCTTCAACGTATCGGTAATCTTGTTGTTATCCCACGCCGATTCGCCCACTTTCCACAGCACATTTGCCGGGCCGCGATAGCCGTGGCGCATGTCGTAGTCCAGCACGTTATTACGTACTGCCTGCTGTGCGGCCTGCTGTACTTTGCGGGTGATGGTGGTGTAAATGCGATAACCGTCTTCATAGGCACTTTCGCCATAACGGTTATACATCTCCTGGCGCACCATTTCGCTCAGGTACGGCGCAGAGAAAACAATCTCCGGCGCGTGATAGTTAGCGTTAATCGCCTCAGTGCGTGTCTGATCGAACTGTTGTTGGGTGATATACCCTTCATCCAGCATCCGCGACAGTACGACGTTACGCCGCGCGACGGCACGATCCATTGAGTAGAGCGGATTAAAGGTGGAAGGCGCTTTCGGCAGCCCGGCTATCACCGCCATTTCGTTCAGCGTCAGTTGGTCGACCGTTTTACCGAAATAGACTTGTGCCGCAGCACCGACACCATAGGCGCGGTAACCGAGGTAAATCTTGTTCAGATAAAGCTCGAGGATCTCGTCTTTCGTCAGCAACTGTTCAATGCGAATCGCGAGGAAGACTTCCTTAATCTTACGCATCAGCGTGCGTTCTGGACTGAGGAAGAAGTTTCTCGCCAGCTGCTGGGTAATGGTACTCGCCCCTTGTGACGCGTGGCCGGAGAACAGCGCCACACTTGCCGCACGGAAGATCCCCACCGGGTCAACGCCGTGATGCTCGTAGAAGCGGCTGTCTTCCGTCGCGATAAAGGCTTTCACCATCTCCGGCGGGATTTGATCCAACGTAACCGGAATACGACGTTTCTCACCGTATTGAGCAATCAGCTCGCCATCGGCGCTGTAAATCTGCATCGGAATTTGCAGGCGAACATCTTTTAATGTCGCCACATCCGGCAGTTGTGGCTCGATGTAGCGGTATAGGCCATAAATCGAGCCTGCTCCCAGCAGAATGCAACAGACTGCAAGGATCAAAAAATACTTTACGAACTTCACTGGAAATTTCCCATTTAGTTTCATTTGGGCAGTTTATAAACAAACGCGCGGTAGTATAAAGGCAAGCCAGACGCATTGATATACCCGTCAGAGTGACGGGTGATAAGGAGATCATCACAATGGCATTTAAGATCTGGCAAATTGGTTTGCATTTACAACAGCAAGAAGCGGTAGCGGTTGCGATCGTGCGGGGCGCAAAAGAATGCTTTTTGCAACGCTGGTGGCGGTTGCCGCTGGAGAATGACATTATCAAAGATGGGCGGATTGTTGATGCGCAGCGGCTGGCTAACACGTTGTTACCGTGGAGCCGCGAACTGCCGCAGCGTCATCACATTATGTTGGCGTTTCCCGCCAGTCGCACATTACAGCGGTCATTTCCGCGCCCGTCGATGTCCCTTGGTGAGCGGGAGCAAACGGCCTGGCTGTCCGGGACGATGGCCCGTGAACTGGATATGGATCCGGACTCCCTGCGCTTCGATTACAGCGAAGACTCACTCAGTCCCGCCTATAACGTGACTGCCGCGCAAAGCAAAGAGCTGGCAACGCTGCTTACTCTGGCAGAAAGGTTGCGTGTTCATGTTAGCGCGATCACCCCGGATGCCAGTGCATTACAGCGATTCCTGCCTTTTTTACCTTCTCATCAGCAATGTCTGGCCTGGCGTGATAACGAACAGTGGCTGTGGGCGACGCGCTATCGCTGGGGGCGCAAACTGGCGGTGGGGATGACTAGCGCGAAGGAGCTGGCGGCAGCGTTATCCGTTGATCCCGAAAGCGTCGCGCTATGTGGCGAAGGCGGATTTGATCCCTGGGAGGCCGTTTCTGTTCGTCAGCCGCCGCTACCGCCGCCAGGTGGAGACTTTGCCATCGCGCTGGGGCTGGCGCTAGGGAAGGCGAACTGATGAACCCGCCAATTAATTTTTTGCCCTGGCGACAGCAACGCCGGACCGCTTTTCTGCGTTTCTGGTTGCTGATGTTCGTTGCGCCTCTGCTGCTGGCCGTCGGGATTACGCTAATAATGCGTCTGACAAGCAACGCCGAAGCACGCGTAAACGCCGTTTTGCTTCAGGCGGAACAACAACTCGCTCGCAGCTTACAGATAACGAAACCACGTTTGCTGGAGCAACAGCAGTTACGCGAACAGCGTTTGCAAAGGCAGCGCCAGCGACAATTTACCCGCGACTGGCAATCTGCGCTGGAAGCACTGGCGGCGCTTTTACCCGAGCACGCCTGGCTGACAACGATAAGCTGGCAGCAGGGAACGCTGGAGATCAAGGGGCTGACAACAAGCATTACCGCGTTAAACGCACTAGAAACGTCACTCCGCCAGGATGCATCTTTTCATCTCAATCAGCGGGGGGCCACGCAGCAGGATGCGCAGGGACGCTGGCAATTTGAGTATCAGTTAACAAGGAAGGTTAGCGATGGACATGCTCTTTGACTGGTGGTTCGCCGCATCACCCCGCCTCCGCCAGCTTTGCTGGGCATTCTGGTTGATGATGTTAGTTACGCTCATTTTTCTGTCATCGACACACCAGGAAGAGAGCGACGCATTAATTCGACTACGGGCGAGTCATCACCAGCAGTGGGCCGCACTGTATCGCCTGGTAGACACCACTTCCTTCAGCGAAGAAAAAACGCTGCCCTTTTCGCCACTGGATTTTCAGTTGCCCGGCGCGCAACTGGTTTCCTGGCATCCATCCGCGCAGGGAGGTGAGTTGGCGTTGAAAACGCTGTGGGAAGCAGTGCCGTCGGCATTTACACGGCTGGCAGAGCGCAACGTCAGCGTGAGCCGTTTTTCGTTAAGCGTGGAAGGTGATGATCTTTTGTTCACGCTACAACTGGAGACGCCGCATGAGGGGTAAACGCTGGTTGTTGGCAGGTATTGCATTGTGCCTTTTAACCGGTATGCGTGACCCTTTTAAACCGCCGGAAGATCTATGCCGGATTAGCGAACTTAGCCAGTGGCGCTATCAGGGGATAGTAGGGCGAGGCGAGCGCATCATCGGTGTAATAAAAGACGGGCAAAAGAAATGGCGACGGGTGCAGCAAAACGATGTGCTGGAAAACGGCTGGACAATTTTACAGCTGACGCCAGACGCACTAACGCTGGGAACCGGAACAAACTGCGAACCGCCACAATGGTTGTGGCAACGGCAAGGAGATACAAATGAAGCAATGGATAGCCGCACTACTGTTGATGCTGATACCCGGCGTACAGGCGGCAAAGCCGCAAAAAGTGACACTGATGGTGGATGACGTTCCGGTAGCTCAGGTGTTGCAGGCGCTGGCTGAACAGGAGAAGTTGAACCTGGTGGTGTCGCCAGACGTCAGCGGTACGGTGTCGTTACATCTAACAGATGTTCCCTGGAAGCAGGCACTACAAACTGTAGTGAAAAGCGCCGGACTGATAACGCGCCAGGAGGGCAACATTCTCTCAGTGCATTCCATTGCCTGGCAGAATGACAATATCGCCCGTCAGGAAGCGGAGCAGGCGCGGGCGCAGGCAAATCTGCCGCTGGAAAATCGCAATATTACTCTGCAATACGCCGACGCCGGAGAGCTGGCGAAAGCTGGGGAGAAGCTACTGAGTGCCAAAGGGAGTATGACCGTCGATAAACGCACCAATCGCCTTTTGCTGCGAGATAACAAAACGGCGTTAAGCGCCCTTGAACAGTGGGTAGCGCAAATGGATCTGCCGGTCGGGCAAGTTGAGCTGTCGGCGCATATTGTCACCATTAATGAAAAAAGTTTGCGTGAGTTAGGCGTGAAATGGACGCTGGCCGATGCGCAACAAGCTGGTGGCGTTGGGCAAGTCACCACGCTTGGCAGCGACCTCTCCGTAGCGACGGCGACAACGCATGTCGGTTTTAACATTGGGCGTATCAACGGACGTTTGCTGGATCTTGAGCTTTCTGCGCTCGAACAAAAACAGCAGCTGGATATTATCGCCAGTCCGCGTCTGCTGGCCTCACATCTTCAGCCTGCCAGCATTAAACAGGGGAGCGAAATTCCATATCAGGTTTCCAGCGGGGAAAGTGGCGCGACGTCGGTGGAATTTAAAGAGGCCGTCCTGGGGATGGAGGTCACGCCCACGGTGTTACAAAAAGGTCGCATCCGGCTGAAATTACACATCAGCCAGAACGTTCCGGGGCAGGTGCTACAGCAGGCCGATGGCGAAGTGCTGGCGATTGATAAGCAGGAGATCGAAACGCAGGTCGAGGTCAAAAGCGGAGAAACGTTGGCGCTGGGCGGCATTTTTACCCGTAAAAATAAATCGGGTCAGGATAGCGTACCGTTGCTTGGCGACATTCCCTGGTTCGGGCAATTATTTCGTCATGACGGAAAAGAAGATGAACGACGCGAGTTAGTGGTGTTTATCACGCCACGACTGGTTTCCAGTGAGTAAACAGCCGTAAAAGCGGTAATGTTTTTACGCTGAACGTGTTTCATCTATTTGACGCGCGCAGGTATTTAGCATACAAGGAGTACCGATTTGAGAGTTGGTGCTCTTCGCTGCCTGCGTTCCATGATGATGATTTATCATTCAGGCGGCATTTTGCTGTCTTTTTTACGCTAATCTTACCCGGTGATTTATCGCCAGAGCGGTGGTAGCAAGGCAGCGCGCTTGCAGCGACCAGATATGCAGAGGGATGGGTGATTTATTCAGTTGCCAAACCCGCTGGAGTATTGAGATAATTTTCAGTCTGACTCTCGCAATATCTTATGAGGTTTCAGTTCATGTCCTGCGGCGCTCTCTGAGCGAAGCGGGTTTATCATTAACGAATAGTCTTAGTAGTACCGAAAAAATGGCAGAGAAACGCAATATCTTTCTGGTTGGGCCTATGGGTGCCGGAAAAAGCACTATTGGGCGCCAGTTAGCTCAACAACTCAATATGGAATTTTACGATTCCGATCAAGAGATTGAGAAACGAACCGGAGCTGATGTGGGCTGGGTTTTCGATTTAGAAGGCGAAGAAGGCTTCCGCGATCGCGAAGAAAAGGTCATCAATGAGTTGACCGAGAAACAGGGTATTGTGCTGGCTACTGGCGGCGGCTCTGTGAAATCCCGCGAAACGCGTAACCGTCTTTCCGCTCGTGGCGTTGTCGTTTATCTTGAAACGACCATCGAAAAGCAACTTGCACGCACGCAGCGTGATAAAAAACGCCCGTTGCTGCACGTTGAAACACCGCCGCGTGAAGTTCTGGAAGCGTTGGCCAATGAACGCAATCCGCTGTATGAAGAGATTGCCGACGTGACCATTCGTACTGATGATCAAAGCGCTAAAGTGGTCGCAAACCAGATTATTCACATGCTGGAAAGCAACTAATTCTGGCTTTATATACACTCGTCTGCGGGTACAGTAATTAAGGTGGATGTCGCGTTATGGAGAGGATTGTCGTTACTCTCGGGGAACGTAGTTACCCAATTACCATCGCATCTGGTTTGTTTAATGAACCAGCTTCATTCTTACCGCTGAAATCGGGCGAGCAGGTCATGTTGGTTACCAACGAAACCCTGGCTCCTCTGTATCTCGATAAGGTCCGCGGCGTACTTGAACAGGCGGGTGTTAACGTCGATAGCGTTATCCTCCCTGACGGCGAGCAGTATAAAAGCCTGGCTGTACTCGATACCGTCTTTACGGCGTTGTTACAAAAGCCGCATGGTCGCGATACTACGCTGGTGGCGCTTGGCGGCGGCGTAGTGGGCGATCTGACCGGCTTTGCGGCGGCGAGTTATCAGCGCGGTGTACGTTTCATTCAAGTCCCGACGACGTTACTGTCGCAGGTCGATTCCTCCGTTGGCGGCAAAACTGCGGTCAACCATCCCCTCGGTAAAAACATGATTGGCGCGTTCTACCAGCCTGCTTCAGTGGTGGTGGATCTCGACTGTCTGAAAACGCTTCCCCCGCGTGAGTTAGCGTCGGGGCTGGCAGAAGTCATCAAATACGGCATTATTCTTGACGGTGCGTTTTTTAACTGGCTGGAAGAGAATCTGGATGCGTTGTTGCGTCTGGACGGTCCGGCAATGGCGTACTGTATTCGCCGTTGTTGTGAACTGAAGGCAGAAGTTGTCGCCGCCGACGAGCGCGAAACCGGGTTACGTGCTTTACTGAATCTGGGACACACCTTTGGTCATGCCATTGAAGCTGAAATGGGGTATGGCAATTGGTTACACGGTGAAGCGGTTGCTGCGGGTATGGTGATGGCGGCGCGGACGTCGGAACGTCTCGGGCAGTTTAGTTCTGCCGAAACGCAGCGTATTATAACCCTGCTCACGCGGGCTGGGTTACCGGTCAATGGGCCGCGCGAAATGTCTGCGCAGGCGTATTTACCGCATATGCTGCGTGACAAGAAAGTCCTTGCGGGAGAGATGCGCTTAATTCTTCCGTTGGCAATTGGTAAGAGTGAAGTTCGCAGCGGCGTTTCGCACGAGCTTGTTCTTAACGCCATTGCCGATTGTCAATCAGCGTAACAACAAGAAAGGTCAGGCCGCTTATCAAGCGGTCTATTAGCTTCAGGTTAATTGCAACGTGGTAAGCATTAACCTTTTAGTGGGGTGTTAAATGGATGAATTCAAACCAGAAGACGAGCTGAAACCCGATCCCAGCGATCGTCGTACTGGTCGTTCTCGTCAATCTTCTGAACGTTCTGAGCGTACTGAACGTGGCGAACCGCAGATCAATTTTGATGATATTGAACTTGATGACACTGACGATCGCCGTCCGACTCGTGCGCAAAAAGAGCGCAATGATGAGCCGGAAATCGAAGAAGAAATTGACGAATCCGAAGATGAAATCGTGGATGAAGAGCGCGTAGAGCGTCGTCCGCGTAAGCGCAAAAAAGCAGCCAGTAAACCCGCTTCTCGTCAGTATATGATGATGGGGGTCGGCATTCTGGTTCTCCTACTGTTGATCATCGGTATCGGTTCTGCGCTAAAAGCCCCCTCGACCTCTTCCAGCGATCAAACCGCGTCTGGCGAGAAGAGTATTGATCTTGCAGGCAATGCGACCGATCAGGCGAATGGTGTGCAGCCAGCGCCGGGAACCACGTCTGCGGAAAATACTCAGCAGGATGTTTCTCTGCCGCCGATCTCTTCTACGCCGACTCAAGGGCAAACCCCGGCGGCAACGGATGGTCAACAACGTGTTGAAGTGCAGGGTGACCTGAACAATGCGCTGACCCAGCCACAAAATCAGCAACAGTTGAATAATGTGGCGGTCAATTCCACGTTGCCGACTGAACCCGCGACGGTCGCGCCTGTTCGCAATGGCAATGCATCGCGTGACACGGCGAAAACGCAAACCGCTGAACGTCCGGCCACTACGCGTCCAGCTCGCCAGCAGGCGGTGATTGAACCGAAAAAACCGCAAGCAACCGTGAAAACGGAGCCGAAGCCGGTAGCACAGACGCCGAAGCGTACTGAACCAGCTGCTCCTGTGGCAAGCACGAAGGCACCGGCTGCGACCTCTACGCCAGCACCAAAAGAGACCGCAACTACGGCTCCAGTACAGACGGCATCCCCGGCGCAAACCACGGCAACACCAGCCGCTGGAGGGAAGACCGCAGGTAATGTGGGTTCGTTGAAATCGGCACCGTCCAGCCATTACACTCTGCAGCTGAGCAGTTCCTCTAACTACGACAACCTGAACGGTTGGGCGAAGAAAGAGAATCTGAAAAACTACGTTGTCTATGAAACGACGCGTAATGGTCAGCCGTGGTATGTCCTGGTTTCTGGCGTGTACGCTTCGAAAGAAGAGGCGAAAAAAGCGGTATCTACATTGCCAGCCGATGTCCAGGCCAAAAACCCGTGGGCGAAACCGCTGCGTCAGGTACAGGCCGATCTGAAGTAATCAAGGTTATCTCCCGCAATGGTTTATCATCGCGGGAGTTGCCTGAAGCGCTGGATGCTGTCGGAGCTTTCTCCACAGCCGGAGAAGGTGTAATTAGTTAGTCAGCATGAAGAAAAATCGCGCTTTTTTGAAGTGGGCAGGGGGCAAGTATCCCCTGCTTGATGATATTAAACGGCATTTGCCCAAGGGCGAATGTCTGGTTGAGCCTTTTGTAGGTGCCGGGTCGGTGTTTCTCAACACCGACTTTTCTCGTTATATCCTTGCCGATATCAATAGCGACCTGATCAGTCTCTATAACATTGTGAAAATGCGTACTGATGAGTACGTACAGGCCGCACGCGAGCTGTTTGTTCCCGAAACAAATTGCGCCGAGGTTTACTATCAGTTCCGCGAAGAGTTCAACAAAAGCCAGGATCCGTTCCGTCGGGCGGTACTGTTTTTATATTTGAACCGCTACGGTTACAACGGCCTGTGTCGTTACAATCTGCGCGGTGAGTTTAACGTGCCGTTTGGCCGCTACAAAAAACCCTATTTCCCGGAAGCAGAGTTGTATCACTTCGCTGAAAAAGCGCAGAATGCCTTTTTCTATTGTGAGTCTTACGCCGATAGCATGGCACGCGCAGATGATGCATCCGTCGTCTATTGCGATCCGCCTTATGCACCGCTGTCTGCGACCGCCAACTTTACGGCGTATCACACAAACAGTTTTACGCTTGAACAACAAGCGCATCTGGCGGAGATCGCCGAAGGTCTGGTTGATCGCCATATTCCTGTGCTGATCTCCAATCACGATACGATGTTAACGCGTGAGTGGTATCAGCGCGCAAAATTGCATGTCGTCAAAGTTCGACGCAGTATAAGCAGCAACGGCGGCACACGTAAAAAGGTGGACGAACTGCTGGCTTTGTACAAACCAGGAGTCGTTTCACCCGCGAAAAAATAATTCTCAAGGAGAAGCGGATGAAACAGTATTTGATTGCCCCCTCAATTCTGTCGGCTGATTTTGCCCGCCTGGGTGAAGATACCGCAAAAGCCCTAGCAGCTGGCGCTGATGTCGTGCATTTTGACGTCATGGATAACCACTATGTTCCCAATCTGACGATTGGGCCAATGGTGCTGAAATCCTTGCGTAACTACGGCATTACCGCCCCTATCGACGTACATCTGATGGTGAAACCCGTCGATCGCATTGTGCCTGATTTCGCTGCCGCTGGTGCCAGCATCATTACCTTTCATCCAGAAGCCTCCGAGCATGTTGACCGCACGCTGCAACTGATTAAAGAAAATGGCTGTAAAGCGGGGCTGGTATTTAACCCGGCGACACCGCTGAGCTATCTGGATTACGTGATGGATAAGCTGGATGTGATCCTGCTGATGTCCGTTAATCCTGGTTTCGGCGGTCAGTCTTTCATTCCTCAAACACTGGATAAACTGCGCGAAGTACGTCGTCGTATCGACGAGTCTGGCTTTGACATTCGACTGGAAGTGGACGGTGGCGTGAAGGTGAACAACATTGGCGAAATCGCTGCGGCGGGCGCGGATATGTTTGTTGCTGGTTCGGCAATCTTCGACCAGCCAGACTACAAAAAAGTCATTGATGAAATGCGCAGTGAACTGGCAAAGGTAAGTCATGAATAAGTTTGAAGATATTCGCGGCGTCGCTTTTGATCTCGACGGTACGCTGGTGGACAGTGCTCCTGGCTTGGCTACCGCAGTAGATATGGCGCTGTATGCGCTGGAGTTGCCCGTCGCAGGTGAAGAACGCGTTATAACCTGGATTGGTAACGGCGCAGATGTTCTGATGGAGCGCGCATTGACCTGGGCGCGTCAGGAACGTGCGACTCTGCGTAAAACAATGGGTAAACCGCCCGTTGATGACGACATTCCGGCAGAAGAACAAGTACGTATTCTGCGTAAACTGTTCGATCGCTACTATGGCGAGGTTGCCGAAGAGGGGACGTTTTTGTTCCCGCACGTTGCCGATACGCTGGGCGCATTGCAGGCTAAAGGCCTGCCGCTAGGTCTGGTCACCAACAAACCGACGCCGTTCGTCGCGCCGCTGCTCGAAGCCTTAGATATCGCCAAATACTTCAGCGTGGTAATTGGTGGTGATGATGTGCAAAACAAAAAACCGCATCCGGACCCGCTGTTACTGGTGGCTGAGCGGATGGGAATTGCTCCACAACAGATGCTGTTTGTTGGCGACTCACGCAATGATATTCAGGCAGCAAAAGCGGCAGGTTGCCCATCAGTTGGCTTAACCTACGGATATAACTACGGCGAGGCTATCGATCTCAGCCAGCCTGATGTAATTTATCAGTCTATAAATGACCTTCTGCCCGCATTAGGGCTTCCGCATAGCGAAAATCAGGAATCGAAAAATGACTAAGCCCATCGTTTTTAGTGGCGCACAGCCCTCAGGTGAATTGACCATTGGTAACTACATGGGTGCGCTGCGTCAGTGGGTAAACATGCAGGATGACTACCATTGCATTTACTGTATCGTTGACCAACACGCGATCACCGTGCGCCAGGATGCACAGAAGCTGCGTAAAGCGACGCTGGATACGCTGGCCTTGTATCTGGCTTGTGGTATCGATCCTGAGAAAAGCACCATTTTTGTTCAGTCCCACGTGCCGGAACATGCGCAGTTAGGCTGGGCACTGAACTGCTATACCTACTTCGGCGAACTGAGCCGCATGACGCAGTTTAAAGATAAATCTGCGCGTTATGCCGAGAACATCAATGCTGGTCTGTTTGACTATCCGGTGCTGATGGCTGCGGACATCCTGCTGTATCAAACTAATCTGGTACCGGTGGGTGAAGACCAGAAACAGCACCTGGAACTGAGCCGCGATATCGCCCAGCGTTTCAACGCGCTGTATGGCGATATCTTTAAAGTGCCGGAGCCGTTTATTCCGAAATCCGGCGCGCGCGTAATGTCGCTGCTGGAGCCGACCAAAAAGATGTCCAAGTCTGACGATAACCGCAATAACGTTATCGGCCTGCTGGAAGATCCGAAATCGGTAGTGAAGAAAATCAAACGTGCGGTCACTGACTCCGACGAGCCGCCGGTAGTTCGCTACGATGTGCAGAACAAAGCGGGCGTTTCCAACCTGCTGGATATCCTTTCTGCGGTAACGGGCCAGAGCATCCCGGAACTGGAAAAACAGTTCGAAGGCAAGATGTATGGTCATCTCAAAGGCGAAGTGGCTGATGCCGTTTCCGGTATGCTGACTGAATTGCAGGAACGTTATCACCGTTTCCGCAACGATGAAGCCTTCCTGCAACAGGTGATGAAAGACGGCGCGGAAAAAGCCAGTGCACACGCTTCTCGTACGCTGAAAGCGGTGTACGAAGCGATTGGTTTTGTGGCGAAGCCGTAATTTAACATTAATGCCAAAAACCGGGGAAACCCGGTTTTTTTATCCTCATTTGCAATAATCCGAAAAAATGTGAAGCACCTCGCCGTTTCCACATCTCACAGTTGCCACTTATCTTCATTTTAATGAAGATATAAACATTCATTTTATTGAAAATATATTATGCGTCGAACGTTTATCAAAAAAGAAGGCGTCGTTATCACGACACTGGCCCGTTATTTGTTGGGTGAAAAGTGCGGTAATCGACTGAAAACCATAGATGAGCTGGCAACTGAATGCCGTTCATCGGTTGGCCTGACGCAGGCCGCGTTGAAAACGCTGGAATCAAGCGGAGCGATACGGATTGAACGCCGTGGGCGCAATGGCAGTTATCTGGTCGAGATGGATAACAAAGCATTGCTGACTCATGTAGATATCAACAATGTGGTGTGCGCGATGCCCTTGCCCTATACCCGTTTGTACGAAGGCCTGGCGAGCGGATTGAAAGCTCAGTTTGATGGTATTCCTTTTTACTATGCGCATATGCGCGGCGCGGATATTCGCGTGGAGTGTTTACTTAACGGCGTGTATGACATGGCGGTTGTTTCCCGACTGGCGGCGGAAAGTTATCTCACGCAAAAAGGCTTATGCCTCGCGCTGGAGTTGGGGCCGCACACCTACGTTGGCGAGCACCAGTTGATTTGCCGTAAAGGCGAGTCCGCAAACGTGAAGCGCGTGGGGCTGGATAACCGTTCGGCGGATCAGAAAATCATGACCGATGTCTTTTTTGGCGATAGTGATGTGGAACGTGTCGATCTCTCTTATCACGAGAGTTTACAACGCATTGTTAAAGGCGATGTCGATGCGGTGATCTGGAACGTGGTGGCGGAAAACGAACTGACCATGCTGGGATTAGAAGCGACGCCGCTCACAGACGATCCGCGATTTTTACAGGCCACCGAAGCCGTGGTTTTGACGCGAGTCGATGATTACCCGATGCAACAATTGCTGCGTGCAGTTGTTGATAAACAGGCCCTGCTTGCCCATCAACAACGAGTGGTCAGTGGGGAACAGGAACCCAGTTATTAAACGAAAGGCATCTGAAATGGAAACCAGACTCAACCTGCTTTGCGATGCAGGCGTTATTGATAAGGACATCTGCAAAGGCATGATGCAGGTCGTCAACGTACTGGAAACAGAGTGTCATCTACCGGTGCGCAGCGAGCAAGGAATGATGGCGATGACACATATGGCGAGCGCACTGATGCGCAGTCGCCGCGGTGAAGAAATAGAGCCGCTGGATAACGAATTGCTGGCAGAACTGGCGCAATCCAGCCACTGGCAAGCCGTTGTGCAATTGCATCAGGTGTTGTTGAAGGAATTTGCACTGGAAGTTAACCCGTGTGAAGAAGGCTATTTGCTGGCCAACCTTTATGGATTATGGATGGCTGTTAACGAAGAGGTTTGAAGCTCCCGACAAATCCACGTCGCACAACCTAAATATTCAAAAAAATGAATATTTAATTCAAGGAACAGAAACGAGGCAACAAGATGTTTGTAGAAGCATTGAAACGCCAGAACCCGGCGCTAATTTCCGCCGCACTAAGTTTGTGGCAAAAGGGCAAGATCGCCCCGGACAGCTGGGTGATCGACGTGGATCAGATACTGGAAAACGGTAAGCGGCTGATTGAGACGGCGCGGCTTTACGGCATTGAACTGTATCTGATGACCAAGCAGTTTGGTCGTAATCCGTGGCTGGCGGAAAAATTGCTGGCATTAGGCTACAGCGGCATTGTGGCGGTGGATTACAAAGAGGCGCGAGTCATGCGCCGCGCTGGTTTGCCGGTGGCGCATCAGGGGCATCTGGTACAAATCCCTTGTCATCTGGTTTCTGACGCCGTTGAACAGGGAACTGATGTCATCACCGTGTTTACTCTCGACAAAGCGCGGGAAGTTTCTGCGGCAGCGTTGAAGACCGGACGTGTGCAGTCTGTGCTACTCAAAGTTTATAGCGACGATGATTTTCTTTATCCGGGCCAGGAGAGCGGTTTTGCCCTCCAGGTGTTGCCGGAGATTGTCGCCGAAATCCAGAATCTGCCGGGGTTACATTTGGCGGGACTTACCCATTTCCCTTGCCTGCTTTGGGATGAAGCTGTCGGGAAAGTTTTGCCGACACCGAATCTTCACACGCTGGTACAAGCACGGGATCAACTGGCGAAATCTGGTATTGCGATTGAGCAACTGAACGCGCCTTCAGCGACCAGCTGCACTTCGCTGCCATTGCTGGCGGAATACGGTGTGACTCATGCCGAACCCGGTCATGCGCTGACGGGCACTATTCCGGCAAACCAGCAGGGCGATCAGCCTGAACGTATCGCGATGCTCTGGTTAAGTGAAATCTCCCATCATTTCCGTGGCGACAGCTACTGCTACGGCGGCGGTTACTACCGTCGTGGTCACGCGCAACATGCGCTGGTGTTTACGCCAGAAAATCAAAAGATTACTGAAACCAATCTCAAAACTGTGGATGACAGCAGTATCGACTACACCCTGCCGCTGGCAGGCGAGTTTCCGGTAAGCAGTGCAGTAGTGCTCTGTTTTCGCACGCAGATTTTTGTCACCCGTAGCGATGTGGTGTTGCTGTCCGGTATTCACCGTGGCGAACCGGAAATCGTCGGTCGTTATGACAGTCTTGGAAACTCTCTGGGGGCGTAATGGCGCGATTTGTGGTGTTAGTGATTGATAGCTTTGGCGTAGGCGCAATGAAAGATGTCACGCTGGTGCGTCCACAGGATGCCGGGGCGAATACTTGTGGTCACATCCTGAGCCAGCTGCCGCATTTGCAGCTACCAACGCTGGAGAAGTTGGGGCTAATCAACGCATTGGGTTATGCGCCAGGTGATATGCAGCCGTCAGACTCCGCAACCTGGGGTGTGGCAGAGCTGCAACATGAAGGTGGCGATACCTTTATGGGGCATCAGGAAATTTTAGGCACGCGCCCGTTACCACCGCTGCGGATGCCTTTTCGCGATGTGATTGACCGTGTTGAGCAGGCATTAGTTTCCGCCGCTTGGCAGGTGGAGCGCCGTGGCGAAGAGTTGCAATTTCTGTGGGTCAATCAGGCGGTTGCGATTGGCGATAATCTCGAGGCGGATTTAGGCCAGGTCTATAACATCACCGCCAATCTCTCTGTGGTCTCTTTTGACGACGCAATCAAAATTGGTCGTATCGTGCGTGAGCAGGTACCGGTCGGGCGGGTCATTACATTTGGCGGCCTGTTAACCGACAGTCAACGCATTCTCGATGCCGCAGAAAGCAAAGAAGGGCGCTTTATTGGCATCAACGCGCCGCGTTCTGGCGCTTATGACAACGGTTTCCAGGTCGTGCATATGGGCTATGGCGTCGATGAAAAAGTGCAGGTACCACAAAAACTGTATGAAGCAGGCGTGCCAACCGTGCTGGTGGGTAAGGTGGCAGATATCGTCAACAATCCTTATGGCGTGAGCTGGCAAAACCTGGTGGATAGCCAGCGGATTATGGATATCACCCTCGACGAATTTATCACCCATCAGACAGCGTTTATTTGCACCAACATTCAGGAAACCGACCTCGCTGGTCACGCAGAAGACGTCGCACGTTATGCTGAACGTTTGCAGGTCGTTGACCGTAATCTTGCTCTCCTGGTTGAGACGATGCAGCCAGATGATTGCCTGGTCGTGATGGCGGATCACGGTAACGATCCGACAATCGGTCACAGCCACCATACCCGCGAAGTCGTGCCGGTGCTGGTTTATCAGCAAGGCCTGGCTGCCACGCAGCTTGGTGTTCGCACCACGCTCTCCGATGTGGGCGCTACCGTGTGTGAATTCTTCCGTGCGCCACCGCCACAAAATGGTCGCTCTTTTCTTTCCTCCCTCCGGTTTGCAGGAGACACCCTATGAGTTTTGATCCGACGGGTTACACCCTGGCCCATGAGCATCTGCATATTGATCTTTCCGGCTTTAAAAACAACGTGGACTGCCGCCTTGATCAGTATGCGTTCATTTGCCAGGAGATGAACGACCTGATGGCCCGGGGCGTGCGTAATGTGATTGAAATGACCAACCGTTACATGGGGCGCAATGCGCAATTTATGCTCGATGTAATGCGTGAAACCGGGATCAACGTGGTGGCCTGTACCGGTTATTACCAGGACGCGTTTTTCCCGGAACATGTGGCGACCCGCAGCGTGCAGGAACTGGCGCAGGAGATGGTCGATGAAATTGAGCAGGGTATCGATGGCACTGACCTGAAAGCCGGAATTATCGCGGAGATCGGCTCCAGCGAAGGGAAGATTACGTCGCTAGAAGAGAAGGTGTTTATTGCCGCCGCGCTGGCGCATAACCAGACCGGACGCCCGATCTCCACGCATACGTCGTTCAGCACGATGGGGCTGGAGCAACTGGCTCTGTTGCAAGCCCACGGAGTTGATCTTTCGCGCGTCACCGTCGGCCACTGCGATCTGAAAGACAATCTCGACAACATTTTGAAGATGATCGATCTCGGCGCGTATGTGCAGTTCGACACCATCGGCAAGAACAGTTACTACCCGGACGAAAAGCGGATTGCGATGCTCCATGCGCTACGTGACCGTGGGTTGCTGAACCGCGTCATGCTGTCGATGGATATTACGCGGCGCTCTCATTTAAAAGCCAACGGTGGTTATGGCTATGACTTTTTATTGACCACCTTTATTCCGCAATTGCGCCAGTCAGGATTCAGTCAGGCCGATGTGGATGTGATGTTACGTGAAAATCCCTCTCAATTTTTCCAATAAGGACAGACTCATGAAAAAGATTGGTGTTGCAGGCTTACAGCGTGAGCAGATTAAAAAAACCATTGAAGCGACGGCTCCTGGCTGTTTTGAAGTTTTCATTCATAACGACATGGAAGCGGCGATGAAAGTGAAATCCGGGCAACTGGATTACTACATCGGCGCGTGTAATACCGGTGCGGGCGCGGCATTGTCGATTGCCATCGCGGTGATTGGCTATAACAAAAGTTGCACCATTGCCAAACCAGGCATTAAAGCGAAAGACGAGCATATCGCCAAAATGATCGCTGAAGGAAAAGTGGCGTTTGGCCTTTCCGTTGAGCACGTCGAACACGCGATTCCGATGCTGATTAACCATCTGAAATAAAAGGCACGACTATGGATCTGTATATTCAGATTATCGTGGTGGCGTGCCTGACGGGTATGACATCGCTTCTGGCGCATCGCTCGGCAGCCGTTTTTCATGACGGTATCCGCCCGATCCTGCCGCAACTGATTGAAGGCTATATGAACCGTCGCGAGGCGGGGAGTATCGCTTTTGGTCTGAGCATTGGTTTTGTGGCCTCGGTGGGGATCTCTTTTACCCTGAAAACCGGGCTGCTCAACGCATGGTTACTCTTTCTTCCTACCGATATCCTCGGCGTACTGGCGATAAACAGCCTGATGGCGTTTGGTCTTGGCGCTATCTGGGGCGTGTTGATCCTTACTTGCCTGTTGCCGGTAAACCAGCTGCTGACCGCGCTACCGGTGGATGTATTAGGTAGCCTCGGGGAATTAAGCTCGCCGGTGGTTTCAGCTTTTGCACTCTTCCCGCTGGTGGCGATTTTCTACCAGTTTGGCTGGAAGCAAAGTCTGATCGCCGCCGTGGTGGTACTGATGACCCGCGTGGTCGTCGTGCGCTATTTCCCACATCTTAACCCTGAATCCATCGAAATCTTTATTGGTATGGTGATGCTGCTGGGGATCGCGATAACTCACGACCTGCGTCATCGTGATGAAAATGACATTGATGCCAGCGGGCTTTCGGTGTTTGAAGAACGCACGTCACGGATTATCAAAAACTTACCGTATATCGCCATCGTGGGAGCATTGATTGCCGCCGTTGCCAGCATGAAGATTTTCGCCGGTAGTGAAGTGTCGATCTTCACTCTGGAGAAAGCGTACTCCGCAGGCGTAACGCCGGAACAATCGCAAACACTAATCAACCAGGCAGCTCTGGCGGAATTTATGCGCGGGCTGGGTTTTGTGCCGATGATTGCCACCACCGCGCTAGCCACCGGCGTGTATGCAGTTGCGGGCTTTACCTTTGTTTATGCGGTGGGCTATCTCTCGCCGAATCCGATGGTTGCAGCGGTATTAGGCGCAGTGGTTATTTCGGCGGAAGTCCTGCTGCTTCGTTCGATCGGCAAATGGCTGGGGCGCTACCCGTCGGTGCGTAATGCGTCGGATAACATCCGTAACGCCATGAATATGCTGATGGAAGTGGCGTTGCTGGTCGGTTCGATCTTTGCAGCAATCAAAATGGCGGGCTATACCGGATTCTCTATCGCAGTTGCCATTTACTTCCTCAACGAATCCCTGGGCCGTCCGGTACAGAAAATGGCGGCACCGGTCGTGGCAGTAATGATCACCGGTATTCTGCTGAATGTTCTTTACTGGCTTGGCCTGTTCGTTCCGGCTTAAGGAAGGCACCTATGAAGACGTTTCCTCTGCAAAGCCTGACGCTTATTGAGGCGCAGCAAAAGCAGTTTGCGCTGGTGGATAGCATTTGTCGCCATTTTCCCGGCAGCGAGTTTCTTGCTGGCGGTGATTTAGGCTTAACGCCGGGGCTGAATCAACCGCGCATTACCCAGCGAGTGGAACAGGTGCTGGCTGATGCATTTCACGCACAGGCTGCAGCGCTGGTACAGGGCGCGGGTACTGGCGCGATCCGTGCGGCGTTGGCGGCTTTGCTCAAACCGGGGCAGCGTCTTCTGGTGCATGACGCGCCTGTTTACCCGACGACTCAGGTCATTATTGAGCAGATGGGGCTGACGCTTATTACTGCTAATTTCAATGACCTGTCGGCACTTAAGCAGGTCGTCGACGAGCAACAACCGGATGCGGCGCTGGTGCAGCATACGCGCCAGCAGCCGCAGGACGGCTACATTCTGGCAGATGTGCTGGCAACGTTGCGCTCGGCAGGTGTTCCAGCCTTAACCGATGATAACTATGCGGTGATGAAGGTGGCGCGCATTGGCTGTGAATGCGGGGCGAATGTCTCGACATTTTCCTGCTTCAAGCTATTTGGGCCAGAGGGTGTTGGCGCGGTGGTAGGCGATGCCGATGTTATTAGCCGGATTCGCGCCACGCTCTATTCCGGCGGCAGCCAGGTTCAGGGCGCGCAGGCGCTGGAAGTCTTGCGTGGTCTGGTGCTCGCGCCAGTGATGCACGCGGTGCAGGCGGGGGTATCTGAACGGTTGCTGGCTTTGCTTAACGGCGGCGCGGTGGCGGAAGTGAAAAGCGCCGTCATTGCCAATGCACAGTCGAAGGTATTGATTGTGGAGTTTCATCAGCCGATTGCCGCCAGAGTGCTGGAAGAGGCGCAGAAACTCGGTGCCTTGCCTTACCCGGTTGGTGCAGAGTCGAAATATGAAATCCCGCCGCTCTTTTATCGACTTTCCGGAACGTTTCGCCAGGCGAATCCGCAGTTAGAACATTGCGCGATTCGCATTAACCCAAATCGCAGCGGTGAAGAGACGGTATTGCGGATTTTGCGCGAGAGTATTGCCGACGTTTAATTCTGGGAACGATGTTTTTCGAAGAGTATGGAGAAAAAATACGCCCTCGGAAAATCTCGAGGGCGTCAGGCAATTAAATCAGCATCTGCCAATTTCTGTCAGAGACTTACTGTGCAGTAGGACCGCAACCGCCAATGATTTTAGAAATAGAAATAGCTGGGTGCAGCAGGTAGTCGTAAGAGCAGTTCTTATCACGGTTTTCAATATGACCAGTACATGCAGTTAACGTAGCCAGTACCGCACCTACCAGTGCAACTTTAATAAATTTGTTCATTTACATTCCCTATGTATTATATATTGATTAATATTCATTGATTATATGAATATAAGCAGACTGCTCATTAAGAATGATACAGGAATATTTAATTGGCGTCAGTGAACGAATGACTTAATTTTGTAAGTCGCTGTAACGGTGAATATAACCCATTAGCAGATAATATTTATTAAGGGGGGTATTTTTATCTGCTGAATATATAAAGAGAGTTGTAAACGAAAAAGGCCAGAATTCTCTGGCCCTGGTTAAATTAATGGTTAGAGAACCAGTTCAATTTATCGCGCAGGCCAACAACCCGACCAATAATAATTAGCGATGGACTGTTCATTTGCTGCGCCAGTTCGCCCAGCTGCGTGAGCGTACCGTCAATCACGCGCTGCGTGACTGCCGTTCCGTTTTCGACAATTGCCACCGGCATTTCGCCAGGCATACCGTGTTCAATCAGCTTTTGCTGAATAGTCGCGGCCTGATTCAACCCCATATAGAACACCAGCGTCTGTTTTTCTGCCGCCAGGTTTTCCCAGTCCAGTTCGCCACCGGTTTTTAAGTGTCCGGTAATTAAGCGTACGCTCTGGGCATAATCGCGATGCGTGAGCGGAATACCCGAATAGGCAGAGCAACCAGAAGCTGCGGTAATACCCGGAACCACCGAGAACGGAATGCCTGCATTGCACAGTGTTTCCAGCTCTTCGCCACCACGGCCAAAAATAAACGGATCGCCGCCTTTCAGTCGCACCACGCGTTTGCCTTTTTGCGCTTCCCGCAGCAGGATCTGGTTAATCTCTTCCTGCGGTACGCAGTGGTATCCCGCGCGTTTGCCGACGAAAACGCGATCAGCATCGCGGCGTACCAGATTCATAATATCGTCAGAAACCAGACGGTCGTAGACCACCACATCTGCCTGCTGAATTTGTTGCAGTCCTTTCAGTGTCAGCAGCCCGGCATCGCCCGGACCTGCGCCAACCAGCACCACTTCACCGCGATGGTCGAGCGGTTCGTTGATTAATTGTTCGGTCGTTTCAGTAATGGCTTTCTGATCGTTGTTTGCCAGCGACTGCGCCAGACGGTCATTAACGAACAGTTTTTCCCAGAAACGGCGACGTTCACCCATTGTGGCGAACTGTTGTTTCACTCGACCGCGTAATTGCCCGGCGTATTTCGCTACCTGGCCCAGATGCAACGGCAGCAGTGATTCAAGTTTTTCACGCAACAGGCGTGCCAGAACCGGAGAGGTGCCGCCAGAGGAGACCGCGACCATGAGCGGTGAGCGGTCAATAATTGACGGCATAATAAAGCTGGCGGCTTTCGGCGCATCGACCACGTTACAGAAGATGCGACGAGCTTCAGCGGCTTCACTGACGCGCTGGTTAAGCGCGTCATCATCTGTCGCTGCAATCGCCAGCCAGCAGGTGTCGAGAAGGCTTTCATCAAATGGCCCTTCGACGAGGGTTAACATGCCTGCATCTGCCCATGCGGTGAACTGTGGAATAAACGCTAATGCATTCACCGTTAAGCGAGCGCCTGCGTCTAACAGCAACCTTGCTTTGCGTTCCGCGACATCACCACCGCCGACAATCAGACAGTCGCGATCGCGTAATTGGCAAAATATAGGCAAATGATCCACGTAAAAACCCCTTAGTAATTAACCGGCAGCTGTTTCAGTTTGATTAAATTTGTCCGCAACCGGACGATTCGCTTTCGGCGTAGCATACCAATAACCCAATCCCATGAATACGGCACCTGATAAAGTATTACCCAGCGTCACCCACAGCAGGTTATGACCAATACCCGCCAGCGTGTAGGCTTCGCTGTGGTTGCCAAACCAGGAGAGGGCGAACAGCGTCATGTTCGCGATGGAGTGCTCGTAGCCGGACGCGATAAATGCCAGCAGACACCACCAGATAGCGATAAATTTCGCCGCCCCTTCAGTGCGCAGCGCCATCCAGATAGCCAGGCAAACCAGCCAGTTACACAATGCACCTTTGAAGAACAGTACCATTGCCGGTGCAGTGGTTTTAGCCAGCGCGACGGAGTGAACGATGCTGGTATCTACCGGCAGCAGGCTACCGCCGCCCCAGCTATAGAGCATGGCAACAAAGACGGAACCAACCAGGTTACCCAGCCAGGTTTGCGGCAGGATTGCCCACATTTGCCCGTGGCTGATAGTGCCCGCTTTCACTCCAAAGGTGAGGAACATGGTGTGTCCGGTGAACAGTTCAGAACCAGCAATAATGACCAGCGTTAAGGCGATACCAAAGGTCGCGCCCATCACCAGAGGACGTACGGACGGGTCGAGCAAATTACCGAGCGTGAAAATCAGGATGATCCCAAGACCCACATACGCCCCCGCCATTGCGGAGCTGACCCAGAAGCCGAGCGGGTTATTTGCCGACAGGCGTGCAATGCGCGCAGCGTTAGCCGCACACTTATTAATAGTGTCTGTAAACATTTGATTATCCTTTAAAAAATAAAAACAAAAAATAAAACAAAAAGTTTAAAAAATGTCCTGCAATATACCAAGGTTATTACAGGACCATGCAAAAAGGGGAGGCATTGTGCCTCCCGTTAAAACATTAACCGCGTAGCTGCACCACGCCGTCTTTCACTCGCGCGTCGTAATGCTTGACGGAAAACTGTTCGTCTTCCATGCACAAGCCGTCGCTTAAGCGAAAACGCTGTTTTTTCAGCGGGCTGGCGACCCACAGCTCGCCCTGGTGTTCCGCAATCAGCCCGCGTGACAGCACGCTGGACTCGAAGAACGGGTCGATGTTGCTGATCGCAAACACCTGGTCGCTGTGATACGGGCGGAAAATTGCTACCTGCTCGTCACCTAACAGCGCGCAGACGCCGGTTTCAGGCAGGATGTCATCGATTTTGCAGATGTCTTTCCACTGGCTCATGCGTTGTCCTCCACCAGAGTTACCGGGATACGTTCATACGGCGTTGCCGGACGGTGCTGTTCGCGCTCTGGCACCATCTGCACGTTCGGGTCACGCTTGTCGCTGTTGATGAAGTGTTTGAAGCGAGTCTGCGCGGACGGTGTATTGACCGTTTCAGTCCACTCACACACTACCGCTTCACGCAGGCGCGCCATCTCTTCTTCCAGATGTGCGTTCAGCCCCAGTTTGTCGTCAATGATCACCGCTTTCAGGTAATCGATGCCACCTTCGAGGTTTTCTAACCACGGCGCGGTACGCGTCAGTTTGTCGGCAGTACGGATGTAGAACATCATGAAGCGGTCAAGATATTTAATCAGCGTTTCGCGATCGATATCCGCTGCCAGCAGATCCGCATGACGCGGTTTCATGCCGCCGTTACCGCAAACATACAGGTTCCAGCCTTTTTCGGTGGCGATGATACCCACGTCTTTACCCTGAGCTTCTGAACATTCACGGGTACAGCCAGAGACACCGAACTTCATTTTGTGCGGCGTACGGATGCCTTTGTAGCGGTTTTCCAGTTCCACGCCGAGGCCGACGCTGTCGCCAACGCCGTAGCGGCACCAGGTGCTACCCACGCAGGTTTTCGCCATACGCAGTGCTTTCGCATAGGCATGACCGGTTTCGAAGCCGGCTTCAATCAGCTGACGCCAGATTTCCGGCAGATCGTCTTTCTGTGCGCCAAACATCGCCAGGCGCTGAGAGCCGGTGATTTTGGTGTAGAGATTAAATTCACGCGCGATACGACCTACTGCCATCAGCCCTTCCGGGGTGATTTCACCGCCCGGAGAACGCGGGATCACCGAGTAGGTGCCGTCTTTCTGGATGTTAGCGAGGAAGTTGTCGTTTGAATCCTGCAGCGGAGTATGTTCCGGCTTCAGAATGTATTCGTTCCAGCAGGAGGCCAGCAGCGAACCGACGGTCGGTTTACAAACTTCACAACCGTAGCCTTTGCCGTGTTTCGCCAGCAGTTCTTCGAAGGTTTTAATGCCTTCAACGCGGATCAAATGGAACAGTTCCTGACGCGAATAAGCAAAGTGTTCGCACAGGTTGTTGTTAACTTCGATGCCCTGTTTCGCCAGTTCCGCGTTCAGTACCTGAGTGACCAGCGGGATACAGCCACCGCAGCCAGTACCCGCTTTGGTTTCAGCTTTCAGCGCCGCAACGGTGTGGCAGCCTTTGTTGATAGCTGCAATCAGATCGCCTTTGGTGACGTCGAAGCAGGAGCAGATTTGCGCGCTGTCCGGCAGTTTATCAACACCGATAGACGGCTTACCGCTACCTGAGTGCGCCGGCAGAATCAGAGAATCCGGGTTTTCCGGCAGTTCGATAGCGTTCAGCACCAGTTGCAGCAGGTTGCCGTAGTCGCTGGTATCGCCCACCAGTACCGCACCGAGCAGGGTTTTGTTGTCTTCGCTGACAATCAGGCGTTTGTAGATCTCTTTGCTTTCGTCGAGGTAAACGTAGCTACGTGCGCCAGGCGTGCGACCATGCGCATCACCAATACCGCCTACGTCTACGCCCAGCAGTTTCAGCTTAGCGCTAAGGTCAGCACCTTCAAAGGCGTTTTCGCTACCAAGAATATGGTCAACGGCGACCTGCGCCATTTTGTAGCCTGGTGCTACCAGACCAAATACACGGTTGTTCCAGCTTGCGCATTCACCGATGGCGTAGATATCCGGATCGGAAGTCTGGCAGGAATCATTGATGACAATACCCCCACGCGGAGCAACGTCCAGACCACACTGGGTTGCCAGCTTATCGCGCGGACGGATACCGGTTGAGAAGACGATAAAGTCGACTTCCAGCTCGCTACCGTCGGCAAAACGCATGGTTTTACGCGCTTCGACACCTTCCTGCACAATCTCAAGGGTGTTTTTGCTGGTGTGAACGCGCACGCCCATACTTTCGATTTTGCGACGCAGCTGCTCGCCACCCATCTGATCAAGCTGTTCCGCCATCAGCATAGGGGCAAATTCGATAACGTGGGTTTCAATACCTAAGTTTTTCAGCGCGCCAGCGGCTTCCAGACCTAACAGGCCGCCACCAACAACGGCACCGCGTTTGCTGCGACGGGCACAGGATTCAATGGCGTTGAGGTCTTCAATGGTGCGATAGACAAAGCAGTCCTGAGTATCAGAACCTTTGATTGGCGGGATCCACGGGTAGGAACCGGTTGCCATGATCAGCTTGTCATAAAAAACGGTACGTCCGGCGCTGGAGTGAATCACCTTCTCCTGACGGTTGATGGTGATAGCGCGTTCACCGACCAGAACTTTGATGCCGTGTTTCTCGTAGAAGCCTTCGCGCACCAGCGACAGCTCTTCGGCGGTGTGGTGAGAGAAGTAAGACGAGAGGTGTACGCGGTCATAAGCGATGCGCGGTTCTTCACAGAAAACGGTAATATCAAAGTTGGCCGCATCAGATTTATCAAGAAGATCTTCGATAAAGCGATGGCCGACCATACCGTTACCGATAATTGCGAGTCTGACTTTGCTCATTTTTGCCTCGATTTCTTTTCTATTACCGCCTACCTTAACGATTCAGCAACCCCGCTTATTGATGTAAATCAAATTCACCTTTATATACTCCTTAAGGGGTATATTGCTGATTTGTATAAATTTTCTTAAGTCACGGAATTGTCTGACATTTCATGTTTGTACAAAAAACAGACAAATTGAGCGGGTTTATAGAAATAGATGTACGTAGCGCGGTAAGAGAGGAAAAGGCCGGACGACGATAGTGCCGCCCGGCATGAGCAATTAATGAGAGGTCAGGGTGTTATGCTGACGGTGACGGCTGACGAAACCTAACAGGAAGCACATCACAAAGACGACAGCGTACAGACCGTTTGCCGTCAGCAGCGCCGCCTGCGGACCGCTATGTTCAACAATCGGGCCGGTAACCACAAAGGTCAACATAGTACCGATGGTCCCGCAGGTCAGGACAAAGTTAACCAGTTTTGGCGACGGTACTTTGGTCTGCTGTGAACCCAAAGTGATGATGGTGGTATAGATCGCGCTGGAGAAGAAGCCCAGGGCGAGAATTGACCACGCCATATGTGCCGGTGTTCCGGTGTTAAAGACGTACATCAGAATCGCAGCCAGACCAGCCAGTACGGTCAGAATGCGTTGCAAATCAAAGAAGCGAAGAATAAAGCTGAACGCCCACATGCCGACCATGTATGACATCCAGAAGTTACTCACCAGCGTGCCCGCGTCGTTCAGGCTCATGCCCAGGCCTTTGGCATACTCAGGCACCCAGGAGATAAAACCTAACTGACCGAGGATGTAGCACAGTGCCGCAATGGAGAGAAACAGCACGCCGATCCCCCATTTTTCTTTCGCTACCGGAGCGTCCGTTTTTGGCGCATGTTTACCCAGCGCCGGGAACTCACAGCCGAAGGTCAGAATAAAGATAGCGACGTACACCAGCCCGATGCAGGCATAAACCCAGTACCACTCAATGCTGCGCGCCAGCAGAAACGCGGCGATCATTGGGAAAATCATCCCGGCCATACTGAAGAAGGAGTCGGTAAATAACAGGCGTGAACCGCGCTGACGTCCTTCATACATTTGTGTTACCAGGAATGTACCAATCGACATGGTGATGCCGCTGACCACCCCGAGAATGAACATCGCCGCCGAGAACAGTGCCAGGCTGTGGCTGAACATCAAACCGGCAACCGCCAGCACCATCAGGAGAAAGCCAAAACGTAACTGCGTTTTCAACGGGACGATTTCCATCAGCCAGGCGTTGAGGAAGATAGAGATTAAAATGCCGGCGTTGAGGAAGGTGAAGGTATTACTCATACTGGAAACAGGCAGATTGAAATAATCGGCGATATTTCCCATCACCATCCCGGTGACAATAACCAACGCACCGGTCAGTGCGTAGGAGAGAAAGCTAATCCATGTGAGCTTGATGCGATTGCTGTTAGTCATGATTGGCCTGCGTTCAAAAATAAAATGGCATAGCGGGATATGCCGCGAGCGGGCGATTTTAGGTGATTTTGTGATCTGTTTAAATGTTTTATTGCAATCGGTTGCTAAATTGCATTTTAAGAGGTGATTTTGATCACAGAATAAAAAGTGATCGTCAGGTTACATATATTTCAGATACGTAAAATTAGGTAAAGGGATGGCCTTGTTCTTGAAGGCTATTTAGAATCTCTTCACTTGCTTTTTTTCTGCTCTGTTTGTTAAGGAAATCTCATGTTCAAATCGACCCTGGCGGCGATGGCTGCTGTTTTCGCTCTTTCTGCTCTTTCTCCCGCAGCAATGGCAGCGAAAGGGGACCCGCACGTATTGTTGACAACCTCAGCTGGTAACATCGAACTGGAGCTGGATAAACAAAAAGCGCCAGTGTCTGTGCAAAACTTTGTCGATTATGTGAACAGTGGTTTTTATAACAACACGACCTTTCACCGCGTCATTCCTGGCTTTATGATTCAGGGCGGCGGTTTCACCGAGCAGATGCAGCAGAAAAAACCAAACCCGCCAATCAAAAATGAAGCAGATAACGGCCTGCGCAACACGCGTGGCACCATCGCGATGGCGCGTACCGCTGACAAAGACAGCGCCACCAGCCAGTTCTTTATCAACGTTGCCGATAACGCCTTCCTTGACCACGGTCAGCGTGATTTCGGTTACGCGGTATTTGGTAAAGTGGTGAAAGGCATGGACGTTGCCGATAAGATTTCCCAGGTGCCGACTCATGACGTTGGTCCGTACCAGAATGTGCCGTCAAAACCGGTAGTTATCCTTTCCGCTAAAGTGCTGCCGTAATGATTTCTCGCGCGGGCAATCTTGCCCGCGCTTCTGCTCTCCCGGCGTAACCCGGATTTGCCGCTTATACTTGTGGCAAATGGACACGTTCAGGGAGGCATCAAGTGAAGAAACTCACCGATAAGCAAAAGTCCCGTCTCTGGGAGCTTCAGCGTAATCGTAATTTCCAGGCCAGTCGCCGTCTTGAAGGCGTCGAGATGCCTTTAGTCACTCTTACTGCCACAGAGGCTTTAGCGCGCCTTGAAGCGCTGAGGAGGCACTATGAGCGATAAATTCGGCGAAGGGCGCGATCCGTATCTTTATCCTGGCCTTGATATCATGCGTAACCGGCTGAACATCCACCAGCAGCAGCGGCTGGAACAGGCCGCTTACGAAATGACGGCGCTGCGTGCTGCGACCATTGAGCTTGGTCCGCTGGTGCGCGGTTTACCGCATTTGCGCACTATCCATCGCCAGCTGTATCAGGATATTTTCGACTGGGCGGGGCAACTGCGTGAAGTTGATATTTATCAGGGCGATACGCCGTTCTGCCACTTTGCTTATATCGAAAAAGAGGGCAATGCCCTGATGCAGGATCTGGAGGAAGAAGGTTATCTGGTTGGCCTGGAGAAAGCGAAGTTCGTCGAGCGGCTGGCGCATTACTATTGTGAAATCAACGTGCTGCATCCCTTCCGGGTGGGAAGTGGTCTGGCACAGCGGATCTTCTTCGAGCAACTGGCGATTCATGCCGGATATCAACTGAGCTGGCAGGGTATCGAAAAAGAGGCCTGGAATCAGGCAAATCAGAGTGGGGCAATGGGGGATCTCACCGCGCTGCAGACGATATTTAGCAAAGTGGTAAGCGAAGCCGGGGAATCTGAGTAAAATAGCGCGGTTCTTTCGTACCGGAGCCGCCATGATCCTGCTTATAGATAACTACGATTCTTTTACCTGGAACCTCTACCAGTACTTTTGTGAACTGGGGGCGGATGTGCTGGTTAAGCGCAACGATGCGTTGACGCTGGCGGATATCGACGCCCTTAAACCACAAAAAATTGTCATCTCACCCGGCCCCTGTACGCCAGATGAAGCCGGGATCTCCCTTGACGTTATTCGCCACTATGCCGGGCGCTTGCCGATTCTTGGCGTCTGCCTCGGTCATCAGGCAATGGCGCAGGCATTTGGCGGTAAAGTTGTGCGCACCGCAAAGGTCATGCACGGCAAAACCTCGCCGATAACACATAACGGTGAGGGCGTATTTCGGGGGCTGGCAAATCCACTTACCGTGACACGCTACCATTCGCTGGTGGTGGAACCTGACTCATTACCAGCGTGCTTTGACGTGACGGCCTGGAGCGAAACCCGCGAGATTATGGGGATTCGCCATCGCCAGTGGGATCTGGAAGGTGTGCAGTTCCATCCAGAAAGTATTCTTAGCGAACAAGGACATCAACTGCTGGCTAATTTCCTGCATCGCTGATTTCTGATTGCTATTAAGTGATTTTTTATGCATATTTTGTGATTATAATTTCACATTGATTTATGCGTAAGAGGGTGATCATGAGATGGCAATTGAACAAACAGCAATTACACGCGCGACTTTCGATGAAGTGATCCTGCCGATTTATGCTCCGGCAGAGTTTATTCCGGTAAAAGGTCAGGGCAGCCGAATCTGGGATCAGCAAGGCAAGGAGTATGTCGATTTCGCGGGTGGCATTGCAGTTACGGCGTTGGGCCATTGCCATCCTGCGCTGGTGAACGCGTTAAAAACCCAGGGCGAAACTCTGTGGCATATCAGTAACGTTTTCACCAATGAGCCGGCGCTGCGTCTTGGCCGTAAACTGATTGAGGCAACGTTTGCCGAACGCGTGGTGTTTATGAACTCCGGCACGGAAGCTAACGAAACTGCCTTTAAACTGGCACGCCATTACGCCTGTGTGCGTCATAGCCCGTTCAAAACCAAAATTATCGCCTTCCATAACGCTTTTCATGGTCGCTCGCTGTTTACCGTCTCGGTGGGCGGGCAACCAAAATATTCCGATGGCTTTGGGCCAAAACCGGCAGACATCATCCACGTTCCCTTTAACGATCTCCACGCAGTGAAAGCGGTGATGGATGATCACACCTGTGCGGTGGTGGTTGAGCCGATCCAGGGCGAGGGCGGCGTGACGGCAGCGACGCCAGAGTTTTTGCAGGGCTTGCGCGAGCTGTGCGATCAACATCAGGCATTATTGGTATTTGATGAAGTGCAGTGCGGGATGGGGCGGACCGGCGATTTGTTTGCTTACATGCACTACGGCGTGACGCCGGATATTCTGACCTCTGCGAAAGCGTTAGGCGGCGGCTTCCCGATTAGCGCCATGCTGACCACGGCGGAAATTGCTTCTGCATTTCATCCTGGTTCTCACGGTTCCACCTACGGCGGTAATCCTCTGGCCTGTGCAGTAGCGGGGGCGGCGTTTGATATCATCAATACCCCTGAAGTGCTGGAAGGCATTCAGGCGAAACGTCAGCGTTTTGTTGACCATTTGCAGAAGATCGATCAGCAGTACGATGTGTTTAGCGATATTCGCGGTATGGGGCTATTGATTGGCGCAGAGCTGAAACCACAGTACAAAGGTCAGGCGCGTGATTTCCTGTATGCGGGTGCAGAGGAAGGCGTAATGGTGCTGAATGCCGGGCCTGATGTGATGCGTTTTGCGCCGTCGCTGGTGGTGGAAGATGCGGATATCGATGAAGGGATGCATCGTTTCGCCCACGCGGTGGCGAAGGTGATTGGGGGTAAATAAGACGCATCAGGCAAAAGATGTCGGATGCGGCGTGAACGCTGTATCCGATGGTTTAGCCTGCATTACGCCTTCGAATCCCGCAACTTGCGACTCAGCCAAATCCCGTGATGCGGTCGCTGACGCCATGCCATCGACGAAATGGTGTGCATGGTGTTCAGATGACCAATAACCCGCTGTAAATGCTGCTCCAGCGTACCTGCCGCGCCTTCGTGCGGCTGCATCTCCGGCGCATCCATGATATTGGCATCGCCAGAACTACCCGGTTCGTCATACTCCAGTCGCTGCTGACAACGCTGAATGGCGATTTCACAAGACTGTAAATATTCTTGCGCCAGTTCAGGTGGCAATGCCCGGTGTTCCCGTGCCAGCGTGGTCATGGCATTGATATGTTCAACTATAAACTGACTGTGCGTTACCCACAGTTTCATATCTGCCAGATAATGGCTGTTGAATGCCGGTTCCTGCATCGCCTGATTCAATGAGTTATACAGAGTGTTATGCGCCTGATTCACCCGCATTCGCTGCCAGGCCAGTGGCGTTGGTTGCGGGTCCTCGCTCAGAATCAAGCGAATCGCGTCCTGATAGGCTTCTAAAGCGTCATGGGCGTTCTTACGCAATAACCCGCTCTGCCACTGCGGCCACAGCCAGACAGTACCGCCGAAAGCAATTAAACAACCAATAATGGTATCGATAAGACGCGGAAGGATGTACTGCTCACCGTTCAGCCACAACAGTTGCAGGGTATACACTGCGGTAATGGTAAAACCGACCGTCGCCCAGCCGTAGTTTTTGCGCAATATCAGGTAGCTGGCAAGGGTGGTAATCAGCATCAAGGTCAGGGTGTAACCTTCGGGAATTTTAAAGTGCAGCGCCACGCCCGCAATGATTAACCCGACCACGGTTCCCACGGAGCGATTCACAATCCTCAGACGGGTTGCGCCATAGCCATTTTGCGTCACCAGCAATACCGTCATCAGGATCCAGTACGACTTCGGCAGATGCAGCGCGGTGCCCATCAGGCTGGCAACGCTTAACATCACACTGAGTCGTCCGGCATTGCGTAGCGCCGGAGACTTTAGTGACAAATAACTTTTCAGCGCCGGAAGTAACGGCATTCGCCGCTGTTTATCGGCCAGTAAGTCACGGGCATAGAGCGGTTTTTGGGTGCGCAGCACGCGGGCAATGCGGCTGAAATGCCAGTAGCAGAATTGCCCAACCGGATTATCCGGGTGTTGGCGGGCGATTTTTTCCAGTGCGCCAATTTGCTTTTCCATCGTAAAACGCGTCGGCAGGCGATGGTAAAGAATGTCATCAGCCAGCACGCGCAGGCGAGCGGCGACGGTTTGCGCATTCCAGCGGATAACTTCTTCCGCATGGCTACGCTCGACCAGCTTTTGCACCTCTTCCGGCTGATGCAAACTGACCGAAATATGTTCCTGCAAATCCAGCGCCTCCTGGAAAATACGCAGCATCCGCTTGTAATCGGTATTATTTTGCGCGGAAAGCATATGCATTTGCTGATAGCACTGGGTAATTAAATCGACCGCTTTTTGCTGGCGCACCAGCAGCGGCGGCAGCGCTTTTTCAGGGTCGGTGTGCTGGGTAAGCAGGCTGTATTTGGCTTCACAGTAATCTGCCAGTTCACGGTACAGCAGACTTAGTGACTCGCGTAGCGGTTGTTCGCGCCAGATCCAGAACCAAAACCAGTTAAACAATCCGTACCACAAAGTGCCCAGCGCATAGATGAGCAACGGTTCCCAGACCGGCATGTATCCCGCCAGACTGAGGGTAAAAATGGCGGCGAGCAGCGATGCGGGAAGCAATTTTGCGTGCAATGGCCCCAGCTCAGCAGTGACGCCAAGTACCAGCGTTAATCCGGTCAGCAAAAAGGGCAGGGGAACATCTTTTGCCAGTAGCACCTGTGTCAGCAAGCTACAGGTGGCAAACAGCGACGCACCAATGATTAAGCGTTTGAAAAAACGTTTATGAGGCGTATCAAGGCCCGCAATATTGCAACAGGCAGGAACGAGGGAGAAGAGCAGACCGAATCGTAATTCGCCAAGCATTAACCCAACGGCCACGGGCAAACATAGCACCAGCGTTTGTCGCAGTGCATAGTTAATATCGGGGTGATAAATCAGTCTGCGCCACATCGGGGGAAACAAAATGGCGCGCTACCAGGTAACGCGCCACTCCGACGGGATTAACGAGTGCCGTAAACGACGATGGTTTTACCGTGTGCGGAGATCAGGTTCTGATCTTCCAGCATCTTCAGAATGCGTCCCACGGTTTCACGAGAACAGCCGACAATCTGACCGATTTCCTGACGGGTAATTTTGATTTGCATACCGTCCGGGTGAGTCATAGCATCCGGTTGTTTTGCCAGATTCAGCAGAGTCTGTGCAATGCGGCCCGTCACGTCGAGGAACGCCAGGTTGCCCACTTTCTCTGAAGTGACTTGCAGACGACGCGCCATCTGTGCAGACAGACGCATCAGAATGTCCGGGTTTACCTGAATCAATTGGCGAAATTTTTTGTACGAAATTTCAGCCACTTCACAGGCGGTTTTCGCACGTACCCATGCGCTACGTTCCTGGCCCTCTTCAAACAGGCCCAGTTCGCCAATAAAATCACCCTGATTCAGATAGGAGAGGATCATTTCTTTACCCTCTTCGTCTTTGATCAGCACTGCCACAGAGCCTTTAACGATGTAGTACAGCGTTTCCGCTTTTTCACCCTGGTGAATAAGCGTGCTCTTGGATGGGTACTTATGAATGTGGCAATGAGACAAGAACCATTCGAGAGTCGGGTCTGTTTGCGGTTTGCCAAGCACCATGCGCGGTTATCCTCTGTTATAAGCTTTCTCCAGAGCCAGATAACGCCGCTGTCTCTGGATTGCCGAAATATGCTTCCCGCTACCTGGGAAGGGGCTATCAACTGTACTGCACGGTAATGTGACGTCCTTTGCATACATGCAGTACATCAATGTATTACTGTAGCATCCTGACTGTTTTAGCATAGCTTTCGCTTTGTGTCTCCTGGTGTCTCGCTTCAGCATGACCCAGGTCGCCTT
The DNA here is from genome assembly GCF_046486085.1 of Escherichia sp. WS568. NCBI lineage: Bacteria > Pseudomonadati > Pseudomonadota > Gammaproteobacteria > Enterobacterales > Enterobacteriaceae > Escherichia > Escherichia sp. WS568. The sequence continues at coordinate 15,211 of NZ_JBJQMC010000006.1, read as the reverse complement.
CCGTTGCGCGATTTGGTTAGTACGCGTACTCTGTCAGGAAAATTGACGCAGTGGAGTAGCAAAAATGCAAGCGCGAGTGAAGTGGGTCGAAGGGTTAACTTTTCTGGGCGAATCCGCCTCTGGTCACCAGATTTTAATGGACGGCAACTCAGGCGATAAAGCACCAAGTCCGATGGAAATGGTGTTGATGGCGGCGGGGGGTTGCAGTGCCATCGATGTGGTTTCTATCCTGCAAAAAGGGCGTCAGGATGTGGTCGATTGTGAAGTAAAATTGACCTCTGAACGCCGCGAAGAGGCACCACGCCTGTTTACGCACATTAATCTGCATTTTATCGTCACCGGTCGCGACCTGAAAGACGCAGCGGTTGCGCGTGCGGTTGATCTCTCTGCTGAGAAATATTGTTCAGTGGCGTTGATGCTGGAAAAAGCGGTGAATATTACTCACTCGTATGAAGTGGTTGCCGCGTGATTTAACTATCCCGTTGTGAAGCCGGATAGTATTTTATCCGGCGTAATAGCAGAGTTACTCGATTTTCTTTCCTTCCATCAATCGTTGCACCAGCGGCAGCATAATTAATTCCATTGCCAGACCCATTTTGCCGCCGGGCACCACTAACGTATTGATGTGGGAAATGAATGAGCCCTGCAACATCGCCAGCAGCCAGGGGAAATCGATCCCTTCCAGATTACGAAAATGGATCACCACAAAGCTTTCATCCAGCGACGGGATACCTTTTGCCGCGAACGGGTTTGAGGTGTCGACGGTGGGAACGCGCTGGAAGTTAAGATGGGTGCGGGAAAACTGCGGTGTGATGTAGTTGATATAGTCTTCCATTGAGCGCACTACTGAGTCCATCACTGCTTCTCGTGAGTGCCCGCGCTCGCTGGTGTCGCGGATCAATTTTTGAATCCACTCAAGGTTAACGATAGGCACCACGCCGACCAGTAAATCCACATGCTGCGCAACGTTATGCTGTGGCGTGACGACGCCGCCGTGTAAACCTTCATAAAACAGTACATCAGTGGGTTCCGGTAAAGGTTGCCATGGGGTGAATGTCCCCGGTACCTGATTCCACGGTACGGCTTCGTCGTAGGTATGCAGATATTTGCGAGATTTCCCTTTGCCGCTCTGACCGTATTCAATGAAGGTTTGTTCCAGCAGGCCGAAGTCGTTCGCTTCGGGGCCGAAGTAGCTGATATGCCGCCCGGCGTCGCGCGCTTTGCGGATCGCCATGTCCATTTCCGGGCGGGTGTAACGGTGAAAACTGTCACCTTCCACCTCGGCTGCATGCAGATTTAACTGCGCGAATATTTTACGAAACGCGAGGCTGGTGGTGGTGGTCCCCGCGCCGCTGGATCCTGTTACCGCAATGACCGGATGTTTGGCAGACATAGTAACTCCATGACTTAGCTATCATTATTATCTCGTCCGCCGACGGTTGCAGGTTATTCGCGAAACTGACTGCGCGGCATGATATTGACCGTTTCGTGCAGCTCCGACCATACCAGCACCGCTTCTCCGCACTGTAGCTGGCGTTTGACGTCGGCGACTTTCTGTTCAAGTGTACGCTCATGTTCACCATAATCGGTGCCTTCACGTAACACAAAGCTTTCAATTAAATTTTCCAGCGTTTCGGGGGAGAGGTCTTGCCACGGAATCAACATGATTTCGCCTCCAGATACGTTGTTAACCAGTCAGGAATGCGTGACTCCAGCCACATTTGCGGATGAAGTAACGTACCGCCAATAAAGCCAACATGACCGCCATGTTCAGTCAGTTGATACTCCACCTGCGGGGGGAGACTTTCCGGTTTCGGGATCACCTGATGATCCATAAACGGATCGTCTTTGGCGTGAATAATCAGCGTCGGTTTGGCGATCTGGTTCAGCATCGGCATGGCGCTACACTGACGATAATAGTCGATAGCGTCAGCGTAGCCGTGAATTCTGGCGGTGATCAGATCGTCAAATTCACGGATGCGACGTACCGATTTTAACTGTGCGAGATTAATCGGCAGCGTACCGGGATAGGCTGCCAGTTTGCGCGCAGCATTGGCTTTTAACAGGTTCAGCAAGTAACGCTGATAAACGCGGGAAAAGCCCTTTTCCATATGATAACTACAGGCTTCCAGCATAAATGGCGCGGAGACAATTACCGCTGCATCAATCGGGAGGTTATTACCTTCTTTTGCCAGCAAACAGGCGAGCATATTACCGCCGAGCGAATAGCCGACGGCAGCCGTTGGCGCATGTCCAAATTCGCGCTGCAGCCAGCGTAAAAACCAGCTGGCGTCTTCGGTTTCGCCCGAATGGTAAATGCGGTGCATACGGTTTGGTTCACCGCTGCATCCGCGAAAATGCATCACCACGCCCAGCCAGCCGCGTTTTTGCGCCGCCTCGACCAGACCGTGGGCGTAAGGGCTATTGAGGCTGCCCTCCAGCCCGTGAAACACCACTAAACGCGGTTTATGGTTCGCCTGGGCAGGGTCTTCACTCCATGCGAGATCGACAAAATCGCCGTCGGGCAACTCCAGCCGCTGCCAGTACGGGGTGAATTTCACCTTGCGACGAAACAGACGCGGCAGCATGGTTTGCAGATGACAATTGCTAAAGCCGCGCATAGGGGTGAATTCAGCACTGCTGCTGAATTCATTGGCATCGGTCGTCGTTATCTGCGCCATCAGTTGCTTTGGCCTTCCAGCAGCATCTGCTCAAGCTGCTCCTGGGCTTCCAGCCACGCCATTTCGCACTCTTCCAGGCCGGATTTGGCGCTGGCTTGCTGTTGCAGGCAGGCGGTCAACTCCGCTTTACGGCTCTGATCATACAGTTCGCTGTCGCCGAGTTTCTCTTCCGCCTGCGCCAGTTGCGCGTTCAGCTTCTCCATCTCTTTTTCCAGACGGGCAATCTCTTTACGCAGTGGCTGGGTTTGCGCACGCAGCTCCGCTTCCCGACGCTTCTGATCTTTACGTGCCTGGGCGCTGTTCGCGTTCTCTTTTGGCGCTTCGTCGGTCTGGTTTTCCTGCTTTTGTACGTCGCTCAACCACTGTTGATAATCTTCCAGATCGCCGTCGAACGGTTCGACTTTACGATCGTGAACCAGGTAGAGATCGTCAGTGGTGGAACGCAGCAAATGACGGTCGTGCGAGACGACAACCAGCGCACCTTCGAACTCGATTAATGCTTCGGTGAGTGCCTGACGCATGTCGAGGTCAAGGTGGTTGGTCGGTTCGTCGAGCAGCAGCAGATTCGGACGCTGCCAGACAATTAATGCCAGCACCAGGCGGGCTTTTTCCCCACCGGAGAAGCGGCGTGTTTCTTCGGTTACTTTATCGCCCTGGAAACCAAAGCCGCCGAGGTAGTCACGCAGTTTTTGCTCCAGCTCCTGCGGCGCTAAACGTGCCAGATGTTGAATAGGCGATTCGTCGGCGCGCAGGTATTCCAGTTGATGCTGGGCGAAGTAACCGAGCTTGATCCCTTTTGCCAGACCAATTTCACCGCTGACTGGCGCAAGTTCGCCGGCTAACAGTTTGATTAATGTCGATTTACCCGCGCCGTTGCGGCCTAACAGACCAATGCGCGAGCCGGGGACCAGATTCAGTTTAATCGAGTCGAGAATAATGCGATCACCATAGCCCGCACTGACTTTTTCCATCTTCAGTAACGGATTTGGCAGGCTTTCCGGCGCGCGGAAGCTAAAGCGGAACGGGTTGTCGACGTGTGCGGGGGCAATCAGCTCCATACGCTCGAGCATCTTAATGCGGCTCTGGGCCTGCTTCGCTTTGGTGGCTTTGGCACGGAAACGGTCGATATAACTTTGCAGATGCGCCACGCGTTCCTGCTGGCTTTCATACATCGCCTGTTGCTGCGCCAGACGGGTGGCGCGCTGCACTTCAAATGAGCTGTAGTTACCGGTGTACTCGAACATGCTTTGTTGTTCGATATGAATGATTTTATCGACGATCGGATCGAGGAAGTCGCGGTCGTGAGAGATCAGGATCAGCGTGCCCTGATAGCTCTTCAGCCATTTTTCCAGCCAGATAACGGCATCGAGATCGAGGTGGTTAGTCGGTTCGTCGAGCAGCAGCAAGTCTGAACGGCAAATCAGCGCCTGAGCAAGGTTAAGGCGCATACGCCAGCCACCGGAGAAATCACTTACCGGACGCTCCAGTTGTTCGTTGCTGAAACCGAGGCCGTGCAGCAGGCTGGCGGCGCGGGAGCGAATACTCCATGCGTCGATAGCATCCAGCTTGCCATGAATGGTCGCAATGGCGTGACCGTCGTTACGTTCGTTGGCGTCGTATAGCTGCGCTTCCAGTTGACGATATTCACGGTCGCCGTCAATGACATATTCCAGCGCCGCTTGCGGTAACGCTGGTGTTTCCTGATTCACCCACGCCAGTTGCCAGCTTCCCGGAAAGGTGTAGCTGCCGCCGTCGGCGCTGATTTCATTTTTCAGCAATGCCAGCAGGGTAGATTTACCACAGCCGTTTTTACCCACCAGGCCGACTTTCTGCCCGGGGTTGATGGTGGCGGTGGCATTATCCAGCAGGACGCGCACGCCGCGACGAATTTGTAACGAGGAGAAAACAATCATAAGGCGCCGTATGTTCAGACTATGTTAACTTATCATTATGATAATGTAATGTATGGGCGAGCTGCCGCACCGGGCGCAATGGTAGCCCAAAACAGCGACTATACACAAAAACCATACCGGGAGGGGGATGATGTCTCAGCCAGCGAAAGTTTTGCTGCTGTATGCCCATCCGGAATCTCAGGACTCGGTGGCAAACCGGGTACTGCTTAAACCGGCCACGCAGCTCAGCAATGTTACCGTGCACGACCTTTATGCGCACTATCCCGACTTTTTTATTGATATCCCTCGTGAGCAGGCATTACTGCGCGAGCACGAGGTGATTGTCTTTCAGCATCCTCTTTATACCTATAGCTGCCCGGCGCTACTGAAAGAGTGGCTGGACCGGGTATTAAGCCGTGGTTTTGCCAGCGGACCGGGGGGAAACCAACTGGCGGGAAAGTACTGGCGTAGCGTGATTACCACCGGCGAGCCGGAAAGTGCTTACCGTTATGACGCGCTGAATCGCTACCCGATGAGCGATGTGCTGCGCCCCTTTGAACTGGCGGCGGGCATGTGCCGGATGCATTGGTTGAGTCCCATCATTATTTACTGGGCGAGACGGCAAAGCGCACAGGAGCTGGCGAGTCACGCCAGAGCCTACGGTGACTGGCTGGCAAATCCGCTGTCTCCAGGAGGCCGCTGATGGAAGGTTCCGATTTTTTACTCGCAGGAGTGTTGTTTCTCTTCGCGGCGGTGGCTGCGGTGCCGCTGGCATCGCGGCTGGGTATTGGCGCTGTGTTGGGATATTTGCTGGCAGGGATTGCAATTGGCCCGTGGGGGCTGGGTTTTATTAGCGACGTCGATGAGATCCTCCACTTTTCGGAACTCGGCGTGGTGTTCCTGATGTTTATCATCGGCCTGGAGTTGAATCCCTCCAAGCTTTGGCAATTGCGGCGTTCGATTTTTGGCGTAGGCGCGGCACAGGTGCTGTTAAGCGCGGCGTTGCTGGCGGGATTATTGATGCTGACCCATTTCTCATGGCAGGCGGCGGTGGTCGGTGGCATTGGCCTTGCGATGTCTTCAACTGCAATGGCGTTGCAATTGATGCGTGATAAAAGGATGAATCGCAGCGAATCCGGCCAGTTAGGTTTCTCGGTACTGCTGTTTCAGGATCTGGCGGTGATCCCGGCACTGGCGTTAGTGCCGTTGTTGGCGGGTTCGGCAGACGAACATTTCGACTGGATGAAGATCGGCATGAAGGTGCTGGCGTTTGTCGGCATGCTGATTGGCGGGCGCTATTTACTGCGTCCGGTATTCCGTTTTATTGCAGCTTCTGGTGTGCGGGAAGTGTTCACCGCCGCGACGCTGCTGCTGGTGTTGGGTTCCGCATTGTTTATGGATGCGCTGGGGTTGTCGATGGCGCTCGGTACGTTTATTGCGGGTGTGCTACTGGCGGAAAGTGAATATCGCCATGAACTGGAAACGGCTATCGATCCCTTCAAAGGCTTGCTGCTCGGTTTGTTCTTTATCTCTGTCGGCATGTCACTCAACCTCGGGGTGCTTTATACCCATCTGTTGTGGGTAGTGATAAGTGTGGTTGTGCTGGTGGCGGTGAAAATTCTCGTGCTGTATCTGCTGGCGCGATTGTATGGCGTGCGTAGCTCAGAGCGGATGCAGTTTGCTGGCGTGTTGAGTCAGGGCGGTGAGTTTGCCTTTGTCCTCTTTTCTACCGCTTCTTCACAACGCTTATTCCAGGGCGACCAGATGGCGCTGTTGCTGGTGACGGTGACGCTTTCCATGATGACCACGCCGCTGCTGATGAAGCTGGTAGATAAATGGCTATCCCGCCAGTTTAACGGACCGGAAGAAGAAGACGAAAAACCATGGGTCAACGATGATAAACCCCAGGTCATTGTCGTGGGCTTTGGGCGTTTTGGTCAGGTGATTGGTCGTTTGCTGATGGCAAATAAAATGCGCATTACTGTACTGGAGCGGGATATCAGTGCCGTTAACCTGATGCGCAAATATGGCTACAAAGTTTATTACGGCGACGCCACGCAGGTAGATCTTTTACGTTCTGCGGGTGCAGAGGCCGCTGAGTCTATCGTCATTACCTGTAACGAGCCGGAAGACACCATGAAACTGGTGGAAATATGCCAGCAGCACTTTCCGCATTTGCATATTCTTGCGCGAGCGCGCGGACGTGTGGAAGCGCATGAGTTATTACAGGCAGGGGTGACGCAGTTTTCCCGTGAAACATTCTCCAGTGCGTTAGAGCTGGGGCGCAAGACGCTGGTCACGCTTGGCATGCATCCGCATCAGGCACAGCGGGCGCAACTGCATTTTCGCCGCCTGGATATGCGGATGCTGCGAGAGCTCATCCCAATGCATGCCGATACCGTACAAATTTCTCGCGCCAGGGAAGCCCGACGCGAACTGGAAGAGATTTTCCAGCGTGAAATGCAACAAGAACGACGCCAGCTGGACGGCTGGGATGAATTTGAGTAGAGGGTAAAGATGGCAATCCGAAAACGTTTTATTGCGGGGGCAAAATGCCCGGCCTGTCAGGCGCAGGATTCAATGGCGATGTGGCGCGAAAATAATATTGATATTGTTGAATGTGTTAAGTGCGGACATCAGATGCGAGAAGCAGACAAAGAAGCCCGCGATCACGTTCGCAAAGATGAGCAAGTGATCGGGATTTTTCATCCGGACTAGCGATATGCGCCGAGTTTTTTTAAGCTAGTGAGTACACGGCTGCAGAATTCCGCTACAATCTGCGCCACTATTCTTCCCATGCTCAGGAGATATCATGAAAGTAGCAAAAGACCTGGTGGTCAGCCTGGCCTATCAGGTACGTACAGAAGACGGTGTGTTGGTTGATGAGTCTCCGGTGAGTGCGCCGCTGGACTACCTGCATGGTCACGGTTCCCTGATCTCTGGCCTGGAAACGGCGCTGGAAGGTCACGAAGTTGGCGACAAATTTGATGTCGCTGTTGGCGCGAACGACGCTTACGGTCAGTACGACGAAAACCTGGTGCAACGCGTTCCTAAAGACGTATTTATGGGCGTTGATGAACTGCAGGTAGGTATGCGTTTCCTGGCTGAAACCGACCAGGGTCCGGTACCGGTTGAAATCACTGCGGTTGAAGACGATCACGTAGTGGTTGATGGTAACCACATGCTGGCTGGTCAGAACCTGAAATTCAACGTTGAAGTTGTGGCGATTCGCGAAGCGACCGAAGAAGAACTGGCTCATGGTCACGTTCACGGCGCGCACGATCATCACCACGATCACGACCACGACGGTTGCTGCGGCGGTCATGGCCACGATCACGGTCATGAACACGGTGGCGAAGGCTGCTGCGGCGGTAAAGGTAACGGCGGTTGCGGTTGCCACTAATACCGAAAAAGTGACAAAAAAGCGGGGGAATCCCCGCTTTTTTTACGCCTCAATAATGTGGCGGTGGCGTTTCTTCAGCCTGCGACGCGATGTTCGACGGCTGGCTGGCTTTTAGCTTCTCGGTCAGCAGACGCAGATGATCGCGCAGTTTCGCCATCTCCATTTCATGAGCGGTCACCGTGACGTTCAGTTCTTCAATGGTGATTTCCTGAAAAGCCAGTCGGCTCTCCAGCTCTGCCAGGCGTGCTTCCAATGATAAATCCTGCATGATTCACCTCTTTTGTCGAATGGTTGCCGCGGATTCTACTTAACTTTGCCGCCCGAGACAGCACTCATTTCGCGGTCATCGAAACTAATTTAAACAAAAAGAGTCTGAAAATAGATGATAATAGGGCGTGTCTGTATGTAGATTTGTTCGACAACGCTTTATAGTACCCTTCTGATAATAGTTAACCCTGGGGTGAGATGCCCCGATCCTGGAGATATGGATGAAATCACTGTTTAAAGTAACGCTGCTGGCGACCACAATGGCCGTTGCCCTGCATGCACCAATCACTTTTGCTGCTGAAGCTGCAAAACCTGCTACAACTGCTGACAGCAAAGCAGCGTTCAAAAATGACGATCAGAAATCAGCTTATGCACTGGGTGCTTCGCTGGGTCGTTACATGGAAAACTCTCTTAAAGAACAAGAAAAACTGGGCATCAAACTGGATAAAGATCAGCTGATCGCTGGTGTTCAGGATGCATTTGCTGATAAGAGCAAACTTTCCGACCAAGAGATCGAACAGACTCTGCAAGCATTCGAAGCTCGCGTGAAGTCTTCTGCTCAGGCGAAGATGGAAAAAGACGCGGCAGATAACGAAGCGAAAGGTAAAGAGTACCGCGAGAAATTTGCCAAAGAGAAAGGTGTGAAAACCTCTTCAACTGGTCTGGTTTATCAGGTAGTAGAAGCCGGTAAAGGCGAAGCACCGAAAGACAGCGATACTGTTGTCGTGAACTACAAGGGTACGCTGATCGACGGAAAAGAGTTCGACAACTCTTACACCCGTGGTGAACCGCTCTCTTTCCGTCTGGACGGTGTTATTCCGGGTTGGACAGAAGGTCTGAAGAACATCAAGAAAGGCGGTAAGATCAAACTGGTTATTCCACCAGAACTGGCTTACGGCAAAGCGGGTGTTCCGGGGATCCCACCGAATTCTACCCTGGTGTTTGACGTAGAGCTGCTGGATGTGAAACCAGCGCCGAAGGCTGATGCAAAGCCGGAAGCTGATGCGAAAGCCGCAGATTCTGCTAAAAAATAAGCATTAAGAACCGCCGCCTGACCAGGCGGCGGTTTTTTTATTACAGGCCGGATATAATTAGTGCTGGAAAGCGGAACCTCCGCTGTATTAATTTAGTTACCCGCATCATTAATGAGCCTGCCCTGAAAAGTTAACGACAGGCTCCTGAAAAGGAGTGTTTTTTTTCATGTCCAGGTCGCTTTTAACCAACGAAACCAGTGAGTTGGATTTACTGGATCAACGTCCTTTCGACCAGACCGATTTTGATATTCTGAAATCCTACGAAGCGGTGGTGGACGGGTTAGCGATGCTTATTGGCTCCCACTGTGAAATCGTTTTGCACTCTTTGCAGGATCTAAAATGTTCAGCCATTCGCATTGCTAACGGTGAACATACAGGCCGGAAGATTGGTTCGCCAATTACTGACCTGGCGCTACGTATGCTGCACGATATGACGGGAGCGGATAGCAGCGTTTCTAAATGCTACTTTACTCGCGCCAAAAGCGGCGTATTAATGAAGTCCCTGACTATCGCGATTCGTAACCGCGAACAGCGTGTAATTGGTCTGCTGTGCATCAATATGAATCTTGATGTTCCCTTCTCGCAGATTATGAGCACCTTTGTGCCGCCAGAAACCCCGGATGTCGGTTCAAGCGTCAACTTTGCCTCTTCTGTTGAAGATCTGGTTACCCAAACGCTGGAGTTCACCATCGAAGAAGTGAATGCCGATCGCAATGTTTCTAATAACGCCAAAAATCGTCAGATCGTGCTGAATCTCTACGAGAAAGGGATCTTCGATATTAAAGATGCGATCAACCAGGTTGCTGACCGCCTGAACATCTCCAAACACACTGTCTATCTCTACATCCGCCAGTTCAAGAGCGGTGATTTCCAGGGGCAAGATAAGTAATGCGTTTTGCCATCGTGGTGACCGGGCCAGCATACGGTACGCAACAGGCGAGTAGTGCTTTTCAGTTTGCGCAGGCACTGATAGCCGAAGGCCATGAGTTAAGCTGCGTCTTTTTCTATCGGGAAGGGGTCTATAACGCTAACCAATTGACCTCACCGGCAAGCGATGAATTTGACCTTGTGCGCGGCTGGCAACAGTTGAATGCGCAACATGGTGTGGCGCTGAATATCTGCGTAGCGGCAGCGTTACGCCGCGGTATCGTCGATGAAACTGAAGCAGGAAGGCTGGGGCTGGCTTCGTCAAACCTTCAGTCGGGATTTACCTTAAGCGGACTTGGCGCGCTGGCGGAAGCCTCGCTGACCTGTGACAGGGTGGTACAGTTCTGATGAAACGAATTGCGTTTGTTTTTTCTACTGCACCTCATGGTACAGCTGCAGGCCGGGAAGGTTTAGATGCTTTACTGGCAACTTCCGCATTAACTGACGATCTGGCTGTCTTCTTTATAGCTGATGGCGTTTTTCAGCTGCTGCCAGGACAAAAGCCCGATGCAGTGCTGGCGCGTGATTACATTGCCACTTTTAAATTGTTGGGTCTGTACGACATTGAACAGTGCTGGGTTTGTGCGGCTTCACTGCGCGAACGCGGGTTAGATCCGCAGACACCCTTTGTTGTCGAAGCCACGCCGCTCGAAGCAGATGCCTTACGCCGCGAACTCGCCAACTACGATGTTATTTTGAGGTTTTGAGGCGTTTATGCTGCATACATTACATCGTTCACCCTGGCTGACGGATTTTGCTGCGCTGCTGCGTCTGCTCAGTGAAGGCGACGAACTGCTATTATTGCAAGATGGCGTAACTGCCGGAGTTGACGGTAACTGCTACCTTGAAAGTCTGCGTAATGCCCCCATTAAGGTCTATGCCCTGAACGAAGACCTTATTGCCCGCGGTTTGACTGGTCGAATTTCGAACGACATCATTCCCATTGACTATACTGATTTCGTCAGACTTACGGTTAAGCACTCCAGCCAGATGGCCTGGTGATGGCGGGATCGTTGTATATTTCTTGACACCTTTTCGGCATCGCCCTAAAATTCGGCGTCCTCATATTGTGTGAGGACGTTTTATTACGTGTTTACGAAGCAAAAGCTAAAACCAGGAGCTATTTAATGGCAACAGTTAACCAGCTGGTACGCAAACCACGTGCTCGCAAAGTTGCGAAAAGCAACGTGCCTGCGCTGGAAGCATGCCCGCAAAAACGTGGCGTATGTACTCGTGTATATACTACCACTCCTAAAAAACCGAACTCCGCGCTGCGTAAAGTATGCCGTGTTCGTCTGACTAACGGTTTCGAAGTGACTTCCTACATCGGTGGTGAAGGTCACAACCTGCAGGAACACTCCGTGATCCTGATCCGTGGCGGTCGTGTTAAAGACCTCCCGGGTGTTCGTTACCACACCGTACGTGGTGCGCTTGACTGCTCCGGCGTTAAAGACCGTAAGCAGGCTCGTTCCAAGTATGGCGTGAAGCGTCCTAAGGCTTAATGGTTCTCCGTTAAGTAAGGCCAAACGTTTTAACTTAAATGTCAAACTAAACTCGTAGAGTTTTGGACAATCCTGAATTAACAACGGAGTATTTCCATGCCACGTCGTCGCGTCATTGGTCAGCGTAAAATTCTGCCGGATCCGAAGTTCGGATCAGAACTGCTGGCTAAATTTGTAAATATCCTGATGGTAGATGGTAAAAAATCTACTGCTGAATCTATCGTATACAGCGCGCTGGAGACCCTGGCTCAGCGCTCTGGTAAATCTGAACTGGAAGCATTCGAAGTAGCTCTCGAAAACGTGCGCCCGACTGTAGAAGTTAAGTCTCGCCGCGTTGGTGGTTCTACTTATCAGGTACCAGTTGAAGTCCGTCCGGTTCGTCGTAATGCTCTGGCAATGCGTTGGATCGTTGAAGCTGCTCGTAAACGCGGTGATAAATCCATGGCTCTGCGCCTGGCGAACGAACTTTCTGATGCTGCAGAAAACAAAGGTACTGCAGTTAAGAAACGTGAAGACGTTCACCGTATGGCCGAAGCCAACAAGGCGTTCGCACACTACCGTTGGTAATCCCTTCGGAGTTTTAGTCACCAGGCGGGCGCTTCCAGTAAGCAGCCCGCTTTGGGCTACTTAAATTGAACGCCTAAAAGATAAACGAGGAAACAAATGGCTCGTACAACACCCATCGCACGCTACCGTAACATCGGTATCAGTGCGCACATCGACGCCGGTAAAACCACTACTACCGAACGTATTCTGTTCTACACCGGTGTAAACCATAAAATCGGTGAAGTTCATGACGGCGCTGCAACCATGGACTGGATGGAGCAGGAGCAGGAACGTGGTATTACCATCACTTCCGCTGCGACTACTGCATTCTGGTCTGGTATGGCTAAGCAGTATGAGCCGCATCGCATCAACATCATCGACACCCCGGGGCACGTTGACTTCACAATCGAAGTAGAACGTTCCATGCGTGTTCTCGATGGTGCGGTAATGGTTTACTGCGCAGTTGGTGGTGTTCAGCCGCAGTCTGAAACCGTATGGCGTCAGGCAAACAAATATAAAGTTCCGCGCATTGCGTTCGTTAACAAAATGGACCGCATGGGTGCGAACTTCCTGAAAGTTGTTAACCAGATCAAAACCCGTCTGGGCGCGAACCCGGTTCCGCTGCAGCTGGCGATTGGTGCTGAAGAACATTTCACCGGTGTTGTTGACCTGGTGAAAATGAAAGCTATCAACTGGAACGACGCTGACCAGGGCGTAACCTTCGAATACGAAGATATCCCGGCAGACATGGTTGAACTGGCTAACGAATGGCACCAGAACCTGATCGAATCCGCAGCTGAAGCTTCTGAAGAGCTGATGGAAAAATACCTGGGTGGTGAAGAACTGACTGAAGCAGAAATCAAAGGTGCTCTGCGTCAGCGCGTTCTGAACAACGAAATCATCCTGGTAACCTGTGGTTCTGCGTTCAAGAACAAAGGTGTTCAGGCGATGCTGGATGCGGTAATTGATTACCTGCCATCCCCGGTTGACGTACCTGCGATCAACGGTATCCTGGACGACGGTAAAGATACTCCGGCTGAACGTCACGCAAGTGATGACGAGCCGTTCTCTGCACTGGCGTTCAAAATCGCTACTGACCCGTTTGTTGGTAACCTGACCTTCTTCCGTGTTTACTCCGGTGTGGTTAACTCTGGTGATACCGTACTGAACTCCGTGAAAGCTGCACGTGAGCGTTTCGGTCGTATCGTTCAGATGCACGCTAACAAACGTGAAGAGATCAAAGAAGTTCGCGCGGGCGACATCGCTGCTGCAATCGGTCTGAAAGACGTAACCACTGGTGACACCCTGTGTGACCCGGATGCGCCGATCATTCTGGAACGTATGGAATTCCCTGAGCCGGTAATCTCCATCGCAGTTGAACCGAAAACCAAAGCTGACCAGGAAAAAATGGGTCTGGCTCTGGGCCGTCTGGCTAAAGAAGACCCGTCTTTCCGTGTATGGACTGACGAAGAATCTAACCAGACCATCATCGCGGGTATGGGCGAACTGCACCTCGACATCATCGTTGACCGTATGAAGCGTGAATTCAACGTTGAAGCGAACGTAGGTAAACCGCAGGTTGCTTACCGTGAAACTATCCGCCAGAAAGTTACCGATGTTGAAGGTAAACACGCGAAACAGTCTGGTGGTCGTGGTCAGTATGGTCATGTTGTTATCGACATGTACCCGCTGGAGCCGGGTTCAAACCCGAAAGGCTACGAGTTCATCAACGACATTAAAGGTGGTGTAATCCCTGGCGAATACATCCCGGCCGTTGATAAAGGTATCCAGGAACAGCTGAAAGCAGGTCCGCTGGCAGGCTACCCGGTAGTAGACATGGGTATTCGTCTGCACTTCGGTTCTTACCATGACGTTGACTCCTCTGAACTGGCGTTTAAACTGGCTGCTTCTATCGCCTTTAAAGAAGGCTTTAAGAAAGCGAAACCAGTTCTGCTTGAGCCGATCATGAAGGTTGAAGTAGAAACTCCGGAAGAGAACACCGGTGACGTTATCGGTGACTTGAGCCGTCGTCGTGGTATGCTCAAAGGTCAGGAATCTGAAGTTACTGGCGTTAAGATCCACGCTGAAGTACCGCTGTCTGAAATGTTCGGATATGCAACTCAGCTGCGTTCTCTGACCAAAGGTCGTGCATCATACACCATGGAATTCCTGAAGTATGATGAAGCGCCGAGTAACGTTGCTCAGGCCGTAATTGAAGCCCGTGGTAAATAAGCCTAAGGGTTAATACCAAAGTCCCGTGCTCTCTCCTGAAGGGGAGAGCACTATAGTAAGGAATATAGCCGTGTCTAAAGAAAAATTTGAACGTACAAAACCGCACGTTAACGTTGGTACTATCGGCCACGTTGACCACGGTAAAACTACTCTGACCGCTGCAATCACCACCGTACTGGCTAAAACCTACGGCGGTGCTGCTCGTGCATTCGACCAGATCGATAACGCGCCGGAAGAAAAAGCTCGTGGTATCACCATCAACACTTCTCACGTTGAATATGACACCCCGACCCGTCACTACGCACACGTAGACTGCCCGGGGCACGCCGACTATGTTAAAAACATGATCACCGGTGCTGCTCAGATGGACGGCGCGATCCTGGTAGTTGCTGCGACTGACGGCCCGATGCCGCAGACTCGTGAGCACATCCTGCTGGGTCGTCAGGTAGGCGTTCCGTACATCATCGTGTTCCTGAACAAATGCGACATGGTTGATGACGAAGAGCTGCTGGAACTGGTTGAAATGGAAGTTCGTGAACTTCTGTCTCAGTACGATTTCCCGGGCGACGACACTCCGATCGTTCGTGGTTCTGCTCTGAAAGCGCTGGAAGGCGACGCAGAGTGGGAAGCGAAAATCCTGGAACTGGCTGGCTTCCTGGATTCTTACATTCCGGAACCAGAGCGTGCGATTGACAAGCCGTTCCTGCTGCCGATCGAAGACGTATTC